>NZ_JAQFJL010000003.1:0-121728 GCF_030440045.1 Streptococcus sp. SP8
AAACTGACGTAAGTCAGTGCACGACAGGGATCCAGTGAGTTAAACGACCATTTGGGAGTTTAGCTCAGCTGGGAGAGCATCTGCCTTACAAGCAGAGGGTCAGCGGTTCGATCCCGTTAACTCCCATAGGTCCCGTAGTGTAGCGGTTATCACGTCGCCCTGTCACGGCGAAGATCGCGGGTTCGATTCCCGTCGGGACCGTTAAGATAATGAAAATTATTTTAAGACTCGTTAGCTCAGTTGGTAGAGCAATTGACTTTTAATCAATGGGTCACTGGTTCGAGCCCAGTACGGGTCATATTTTGCGGGTTTGGCGGAATTGGCAGACGCACCAGATTTAGGATCTGGCGCTTTACGGCGTGGGGGTTCAAGTCCCTTAACCCGCATAAGAGAATAATAATGAGCCGGCTTAGCTCAGTTGGTAGAGCATCTGATTTGTAATCAGAGGGTCGCGTGTTCAAGTCATGTAGCCGGCATTTTTTTATATAAAGAAAGCGATGCGAACGTAGTTCAGTGGTAGAACACCACCTTGCCAAGGTGGGGGTCGCGGGTTCGAATCCCGTCGTTCGCTTTAGGAGGCCGGGGTGGCGGAACTGGCAGACGCACAGGACTTAAAATCCTGCGATTGGTAACGATCGTACCGGTTCGATTCCGGTCCTCGGCATAGACAAAGGTTGAAAGAAGCACCCTTAGCTCAACTGGATAGAGTACCTGACTACGAATCAGGCGGTTAGAGGTTCGACTCCTCTAGGGTGCATGGTCGCAAGGCTATGTAATAATTGAATAGGAACGAGCACCCTTAGCTCAACTGGATAGAGTACCTGACTACGAATCAGGCGGTTAGAGGTTCGACTCCTCTAGGGTGCATAAAGCGGTAGCTTTAGATCGGGAAGTAGCTCAGCTTGGTAGAGTACTTGGTTTGGGACCAAGGTGTCGCAGGTTCGAATCCTGTCTTCCCGATATTATGGCGGTGTAGCTCAGCTGGCTAGAGCGTCCGGTTCATACCCGGGAGGTCGGGGGTTCGATCCCCTTCGCCGCTATATTGTTGATCTTGTTGGACCTTTAGCTCAGCTGGTTAGAGCTCTCGGCTCATAACCGAGTGGTCGTAGGTTCAAGTCCTACAAGGTCCATTGTTATCTTGGAGGATTACCCAAGTCCGGCTGAAGGGAACGGTCTTGAAAACCGTCAGGCGTGTAAAAGCGTGCGTGGGTTCGAATCCCACATCCTCCTTAATATTAACGCGGGATGGAGCAGCTCGGTAGCTCGTCGGGCTCATAACCCGAAGGTCGTAGGTTCAAATCCTGCTCCCGCAATTTGGCTCGGTAGCTCAGTTGGTAGAGCAATGGATTGAAGCTCCATGTGTCGGCGGTTCGATTCCGTCTCGCGCCATTTCCTTTATTAATAAGCGGGTGTAGTTTAGTGGTAAAACTACAGCCTTCCAAGCTGTTGTCGCGAGTTCGATTCTCGTCACCCGCTTTGAACATAGGTTCATTACCAAGTTTTTAACTTGGGCGCGTAGCTCAGGTGGTTAGAGCGCACGCCTGATAAGCGTGAGGTCGGTGGTTCGAGTCCACTCGTGCCCATTTTGGAGAATTACTCAAGAGGCTGAAGAGGACGGTTTGCTAAATCGTTAGGTCGGGTAACTGGCGCGGGGGTTCGAATCCCCCATTCTCCGTATAATTTCGAAGTTTGAGATATCATCTCAAACTATTTTTTATATTTTTGAAGGTTTTGTCTATGTTCTTGAATCGATTCTTTAAAATTTTTAGTTTTGTGTTTGTTTTAACTGTTTCAGGAATTTTATTTCTTTTTCCATCTGTTAGAACTTCGATTGTTTTAAAATCTTCTGATCTATTAGCTATTGTTGATAAGGCAGTATCGGTACCATTTGTTGTTGTGGAATCTAAGGCAAAGGATTTAAAGGATTTATCTGAATTAAATGATGAAAACCGTTCGTTAAAATCACGTCTTTATCAAAAGGATATAGACCAGTCAAAACTTAACCGTTTGGAATCAGAAAATAGAGAATTAAAGGATTTGATGTCAATCAAAAATTCTGTATCGGGTTCTAAACAAATCGTTAGTGAGATTATTGACCGTAATTATGGTTCTTGGGATCAGGAATTTGTTATTGATAAAGGTAGTTCAGATGGAATTTCTGATTCCATGTTTGTTCTTTCATCTGGTGGTGTCATTGGTGTGGTAGAAAGTATAGAGAAAAATTCTAGTAAAGTAAAATTATTAGTCGAAGATACTATTTCTTCACAACACCTGACGTTTAAAATTGAGAGTCAAGGTCAATCTATTTTTGCCTTATTAAATGGTTATGATGAGAAGACGGGTGAGTTTCGGTTGTTGCAAATTGGAGATCCAGTTGAAATTAAAAAAGGATCTCTGGTTTCAACAAGTGGTTTAGGAAAATATAAGAGTAGTGACTTACCTCTTGGTACAGTGACTTCTACTCAAAAGGCATCTGATCAGTTAGGGCAAGAAATTCGTGTGAAACCAAAGGCTAATTTAGATGTCAATCGTTATGTACTATTGATTGGAGAGTAGTGTGAAAGTCATACGTAAGTACCATTTTTTCCCTTTAATCTTATTCTTATCTTTATTTGTTGACGGGCAGATCTCTTTTCTTATTTCTCGTTTCTGTCCAAGCTCCTTTGAATCTACTTCATTTTTATTTCTATATGGTTTTATGTTATTGAGTCTCTATTTCTCTGAGATAGCTAGTATTTGGTGGGGAGTCTTCTTTGGTTTTTGTTTTGATGTGTATTTTTTACACACCCTAGGAATTGCCTTCCTAGTATTTCCTTTACTACAGGTGATTGTTTATCGGTGTAATCAGATTATTTTGGTCAATCGATTGACTCGTTTTTTTACATTTTTATTAACTATTCTATTATTTCAGATTTTAACAAACCTTCTTTTGATTCTTTTTATCGGTATAAAATTTAACTGGATTACATTAATTATTTACCAAATTTCCCCAAGTTTAATTTTGAATGTGCTTCTATTAATAGTATTACAGCCTTTACTTGAAAAGATTTATTTATAAACTCGAAATAAAAATGTAACAATAGCGTAATATAAATTTTTAAAAAATTTGTTATACTAGTTAGTGTCTTATTAGAAAGGGAAAATTTATCTAATGAAGAAAAAATTATTTGCCACAATCTTATTGAGTACAGTTGCTTTATCACAAGGTGCTGTTGTAGCTGGTGTATCAGCTGATTCAACAGATGATAAGATTGCTGCTCAAGATAACAAAATCAATAGTATTAATCAACAACAACAAAGCGCACAAGCTCAGGTAGATCAAATTCAAGGTCAAGTATCTGAAATTAAAAAACAACAAGAAAATCTTCAAGCTGAAAATGACCGTTTGAATGAAGAATCTGAACGATTGTCAGCTGAGATCGATGAGTTGTCAAAAAATATTGTTGCTCGTCAAGAATCACTTGCAAATCAAGCACGTAGTGCTCAAACAACTGGGACTGCAACAAGCTATATTAATGCGATTGTTAGCTCTGGATCTTTGACAGAAGCTATCTCACGTATTTCTGCTATGAACGAAATTGCAGATGCTAACAACAAAATGTTGCAAGAGCAAAAACGTGATAAAGAAGATATTGCACAAAAACAAAAAGAAAACAACGACGCAATCAACACTGTCATTGCAAACAAACAGCAATTAGAAGATGATGCGCAAGCTTTGTCAACAAAAGAAGCTGAGTTGAAAGTAGCACAATTGAACTTGGCTGCTGAAAAATCAACTGCTGAAAACGAAAAGAATGCTTTGTTGCAACAAAAAGCTGAAGCTGAAAAAGCAGCAGCAGCGGCGGCAGCAGCTGAAGCAGCTTACCGTGCAAAACAAAAAGAACAACAAGCAGCTGTAAAAGCTTCTGCTAATACAACTCTTCAAGCACAAGTTCAGGCAGCAGCTCAAACACCTGCTGCAACACCAGCGGCTGCACAAACTCAAGCAGCAGCTCAACCTGCTGTTCAAACTCAAGCAGCGGCTGCGCCAGTAGCAACTGTTTCTCGTCCAACTTATAGTACATCTGCATCATCTTATCCAGTTGGTGAATGTACATGGGGTGCGAAGACATTGGCTCCATGGGCTGGCGATTACTGGGGCAACGGTGGTCAATGGGCTGCAAGTGCAGCGGCTGCTGGATTCCGTACAGGATCTCAACCACAAGTTGGTGCTATTGCATGTTGGAATGATGGTGGATATGGACACGTAGCAGTTGTTACAGCCGTTCAATCTACAACAAGCATCCAAGCTTCTGAGTCTAACTATAATGGTATCCGTAGTATTGGTAACTACCGTGGTTGGTTTAACCCAACAACAGCACAAGGTACTGTTACTTATATCTATCCAAACTAAGAATTACACTGAAGCAGAACATTTGTTCTGCTTCTTTTTTGATAGAATTTAGGTAGTGATAGATTTTGTAATTTCCATAAATTAATATTTGAATATTTGCTTTAAAAGCGATAAAATGATTACAGGAGAAATTTGTGCTGACTGTACAATATGGTTTTAGATTTTACTGGAGGAAATCATGTCATTTTCTGATTTAATGCTCTTTGCTTTGTCGTCAAATCAAGAATTGGCTCAACGTGTGTCTCGTGAAATGGGACTACCGCTTGGAAAGTCAACGGTTCGTCAATTTTCTGATGGAGAAATTCAGGTTAATATTGAAGAATCAATCCGTGGGAAAGATGTTTATATTTTGCAATCCACTAGCTCACCGGTTAACGATAATCTAATGGAAATTTTGATTATGGTAGATGCGTTGAAACGTGCTAGTGCGCAATCCATTAATGTGGTGATGCCATATTACGGCTATGCTCGTCAAGACCGGAAAGCTCGAGCTCGTGAACCAATCACTTCTAAGTTGGTAGCTAATATGCTTGAGGTTGCTGGAGTTGATCGTCTGTTGACAATTGATTTGCATGCCGCACAAATTCAAGGTTTCTTTGATATTCCTGTTGACCACTTGATGGGTGCGCCTTTGATCGCCGATTATTTTGAACGTCGCGGGATGATTGGGAAAGACTATGTTGTTGTCAGTCCAGACCATGGTGGTGTGACTCGTGCTCGGAAATTAGCTGAATTTTTGAAGACACCGATTGCGATTATTGATAAACGTCGAAGCGTCGATAAGATGAATACGAGTGAAGTGATGAATATCATTGGGAGTGTTGAAGGCAAGACTTGTATTTTGATTGATGATATGATTGATACAGCTGGTACAATCTGTCATGCGGCGGATGCCCTTGCAGAAGCAGGTGCTGTTGAAGTTTATGCAAGCTGTACTCACCCTGTTTTATCAGGACCAGCTATGGACAACATCCAAAAATCAGCCATTAAGAAGTTGGTGGTGTTGGATACGATTTATCTACCGGAAGATCGATTAATTGATAAGATTGAGCAAATTTCGATTGCGAAACTCCTTGCAGAGGCCATTGTTCGCATTCACGAAAATCGTCCTCTTTCCCCTCTGTTTGAAATCGGAAATGCCAAAAAATGTTAACAATAAGGAGGCTGGGTAACTAGCCTCTTTTATTTAGGAGGATATACAAATGGAAATCAGAAAATGGTTGGAAAATCTAAAAAAAGAAAAGAAACGGAAAAAACTAGTTCGAGCAGCTAAAGAACTAGAAGCAAAGGCGGATCCTAGTTTGCCCAAGAAACGACTGCCTAAAAATGGGGTGGTGAAATAGGATTCGTTTAGAAGTGTTACGAATTCGTAATTTTATCTTTCAAATAGGTTAAAACCTTAAACTTTTTTTAAAAAATTAAAGAAAAAGTCTTGACATAGGAAGAATATCCTAGTATACTAGTCATAGTTACGAAGTAACGAATAATTTTTGAAAAGAAAAAAGGAGATAAAACAATGAAAAAAGTTTTATTATCATCAGTAGCAGCTCTTGCAGTATTCGCTGCAGCAGCACCAGCAGTTTCTGCATATACACGTACAGATCCAGGAATTAAGTATGGACCAGATAACCAAAATGGAAAAGTTTTGGATAAAGATGGAAATGTTGTAGATACTACAGATCCAAAACAATACAGCCATACTGACAACACATCAAAAACTGATAAATATACACCAGATACTCCTGCAACAAACCCATATGATGCTCCAAACGTACCAGGTAACACTTCACGTCCTGTAACTGTTGAAGCTAATGTAACATATGTGCGTGTAACTGTTAAAGATGTTCAAGGTAACCCTGTAGCAGGTGTTGTAGTTGATATCTTTGATGGTCAAAAATATCAAATGGGTACAACTGATGCGAATGGTGACTTTGCAGTTCCTGCAAAAGCTGGTTTGGTTGCAAAAGCTCGTGTAGCAAATGCTCCTGAAGGATATTTCGTACCAGGTTACTTGTCAGCTCCTAAATCTGCAACTGTTGCTCCAGGACAAATGTTTACAAACATTGAACTTACAGTTGAAAAAACAGCTACTTATAACGTTCCTGGTCAAAAGACTGTAACTCCAGGTAGCGATAACGGTTCTTCTGTAGATGCTAAAAATGAAGCTAAGAAAACTGAAAACAAAGGTGGAGAAGCAGCTAAAGTTGGTAAAGCTGATTCAAAACAAGCTGGTAAAGCTCTTCCAAAAACAAGCGCAGTTAAATAATTTGATTATTAATTAGCTCGTAAAATATCACTGGACCTTCGGGTTCAGTGTTATTTTTTAGAAAAAATCATCAAGAGGAGATCAATCAATGAAAAGAGCTGGGGAAAAAAGTTCAACTAAATTGGGTCTTGTGATTGCTGCTCTTGTTGCAGTTGTTGTGCTTGTTGCTGGATTTATTTTCTTTAATCCTTTTGGAGGAAGTAAGTCATCTAGCACGGCTAAAAAGACAACTGGAACAAGTTCAACCAAGCAAGCAACTAAATATGAACCAAGTCAAGAAGAAAAAGATTATCTGAAAAATCGTTTTGCTCAGTTAACAGCTGTTAACCCAGAAACAATTGCTTATGTCTACGCACCGGGTACTGAGTTGGATGAACCTGTCGTACAAACTACTGATAATGAAACTTATTTGAATAAGACGTTTGATGGTGGAAATGAACCATACATGGGGACAGTCTTCATGGATATGGACAACAAGAAAGACTTCAGTGATCGTTTGACTTGGCTGTTTGGTCATGCTCGTGGTAGTAAGGTCGGCGATCATCGCATGTTTAATGATGTCAACTACTATGACAAACAAGAGTATTTGGACCAACATCCGTATGTTGTGATTGAGACACCAGAGCGGAAATACTACTATGAAGTAATGGGCTTGGTTATTGTCCCAGAGGATACTGCTTTCTACCGTACAAGCTTTAAAGATGATAAAGATTTCACCACTCAGTTGAAGAATATCTATGAGTCAGCTCGTACGAAGAATCCTAATATCAAGATCAAAGCATCTGATAAGTATTTAGTATTGTCAACTTGTCGTGAAGAGGATGAAACCATTCGTTCTAACCTCTACCTTCGTCGAATTCCTGATTCAGAAATGAAGGATTTTGTGGCAAAACATGCAGATCAATTGAAATATGTGGCAACACGTGGCCAACAATAATGGCTTGAAAGACTTAGCATTGCTAAGTCTTTTTTTCATGGAAGGATTTTTGAAATGTCCTTTGGTGGTAAGCAAAAGGTGGGGATCTGGCTTGTTCTTTTGCGATGGGGTCCTATTTATAGTATAATGAATATAAGTGTTTTTGGAGGTGTTCTATGGATTTAACGAAACGTTTTAATAAAAATCTGAATCGGATCGAAGTTTCTTTGATTCGTCAGTTCGATCAATCAATTTCTTCCATTCCTGGTGTCTTGCGTTTGACTTTGGGGGAACCGGATTTTACAACTCCTGAACATGTAAAAGAAGCAGGAAAGGCTGCTATTGATGCGAATTTTAGCCATTACACTGGGATGAGTGGTTTGCTGGCTTTGCGTGAGGCTGCGAGTCAGTTTGTGGCTGATAAATATGGTATTTACTACCGTCCTGAAGATGAGATCTTGGTGACGATCGGTGCGACTGAAGCCCTATCTGCAACCTTGACAGCAATCTTGGAACCTGGAGATGTAGTGCTTCTTCCGGCACCAGCTTATCCTGGTTATGAACCGATTGTGAATTTGGTTGGGGCGGAGATTATTGAAATTGATACGACAGCAGATCGTTTTGTCTTGACTCCTGAAAAGTTGGAAAAGGCCATTCTAGAGCAGGGTGAAAAATTGAAGGCTGTTATTCTCAATTATCCAGCTAATCCAACGGGTGTCACTTATTCGCGCGAACAGATGGCAGAATTAGCTGCTGTCTTAAAAAAATATGAAGTCTTTGTGATTTGTGATGAAGTCTATTCAGAGCTGACTTATACTGGAGAAGCGCATGTCTCTATGGCATCCTTCATTCCTGAGCAGACCATTGTCATTAATGGCTTATCTAAGTCTCATGCCATGACAGGCTGGCGGCTTGGCTTTATCTTTGCGCCTGCTGCATTGACGGCCCAACTCATCAAGAGCCATCAGTATTTGGTAACGGCTGGTGGAACCATGAACCAGTATGCTGCGATTGAGGCCTTGACTGCTGGTCGGGATGATGCGGAGCCGATGAAGAAGGAATATGTGAAGCGTCGGGATTATATTATCGAACAGATGTCCGCGCTTGGGTTTGAGATTATTAAGCCAGATGGAGCCTTCTATATTTTTGCTAAAATCCCAGCTGGTTACAACCAAGATTCCTTTGCTTTCTTGCAAGATTTTGCGCGTGAAAAAGCGGTTGCTTTCATTCCTGGTGCTGCTTTTGGTCAATATGGTGAAGGCTATGTGCGTTTGTCGTATGCAGCCAGCATGGAGGTTATCAAGGAAGCAATGAAACGCTTGAAGGAGTATATGGAAGAACATGCTGGAGTCAATTGAGACCCGGGGAATTGTCCTGTATAATCGGGAGTTTCGTGAGGATGACAAGCTGGTCAAAATCTTCACAGAGAAGTCAGGGAAGCGGATGTTTTTTGTGAAACATGCGGGAAAATCACGATTGAATCCCATGTTACAACCCTTGGTAACGGCGGATATGTTGCTGAAAATCAATGATGATGGGTTGAGTTATATTGATGATTTTCAAGATGTGCAGGTTTATAAGAAAATCAATGCAGATCTTTTTGCTCTTTCTTATGCGACCTATGTTTTGTCGCTTGCGGATGCCAGTATTCAGGATAATCAGGTGGATCCGGCCTTGTTTGCTTTTTTGGAAAAGACCCTGTCTTTGATGGAAGAAGGCTTGGATTATGAAGTTTTGACCAATATTTTTGAGATTCAGATTCTATCTCGGTTTGGGGTTGTCTTGAATCTGCATGAATGCTGTTTCTGCCATCGGGTTGGTCTTCCTTTTGACTATTCCTTCCGGTATAGTGGGGTCCTTTGTCCGGATCATTATGATCGGGATGAGAGACGTGCCCACTGGCATCCAAATGTTCTCTATTTATTGGATCAGTTTCAAGCAGTGCGATTCAGTGAGTTAGAGACGATTTCTCTACAAGCAGAGATGAAAGCAGCTCTACGTCAGGCAATCGATCAGTTGTATGAGGAGTATGTAGGGATCCATTTAAAAGCTAAAAAGTTTATCGATTCCTTAAGTGATTGGGGAGCGATTATGAAAGATTCATCTGGAGGTGAAACATGAAAAAAATTGCAGTAGATGCAATGGGGGGCGATAATGCACCTCAAGCCTTGGTTGAAGGCGTGAATCAAGCCATTCGTGATTTTGATGATATTGAGATTGTCTTGTATGGTGATGAGACAAAAATCAAAAACTATTTAACAGTAACAGAGCGTGTATCGATTGTTCATACGGAGGAAAAAATCGATTCAGATGATGAGCCGGCACGTGCTATTCGTCGGAAAAAACAGTCCTCTATGGTCTTGGCTGCCAAGGATGTGAAGGCTGGTGAGGTGGATGCCATGCTTTCTGCAGGAAATACAGGTGCTTTGTTGGCAGCAGGCTTCTTTATCGTTGGCCGTATCAAAGGGGTGGAACGCCCTGGATTGATGTCCACACTTCCGACGGTTGATGGTCGCGGGTATGACATGTTGGACTTAGGTGCCAATGCGGAAAATACACCAGAGCACTTGCATCAGTATGCTGTGATGGGGTCTTACTACGCGGAAAACGTTCGTGGGATTCAAAAACCACGTGTGGGTCTATTGAACAATGGGACAGAAGCTAGTAAAGGAGATCCTTTGCGCAAGGAAACTTACCAATTGTTATCTGAGGATGCGTCGATTCATTTTGTTGGGAATGTGGAAGCGCGTGATTTGATGGATGGTGTTGCAGATGTTGTTGTGGCGGATGGTTTCACGGGAAACGCTGTCTTGAAAACGATGGAAGGAACAGCTTTTGGAATCTTGAAGCAACTGAAACAAGCAATTGCTACTGGAAACTGGAAGGCGAAACTAGGAGCTTTTCTCCTCAAGGACCGGTTGAAATCATTGAAACAAACCTTGGATTTCTCAGATGTTGGAGGAGCGGTTTTATTTGGCCTTCAAGCACCTGTTGTTAAAACGCATGGTTCGAGTGATGCAAAAGCAGTCTATAGTACCATTCGTCAGATTCGGACTATGTTAGAGACAGATGTTGTTGGAAAATCAGTGAAGGAATTATCGAAGGAAGGATAATGTATGAGTAAACAAAACGAAATTTTAGCTACAATTGAGGAATTTCTCAAAGACCGCAAGGGACCAGATTTCCAAGTTTCTTTGAAATCAGATTTGCGCAAGGATTTACAAGCCGACTCTGTTGAATTGATGGAATTTATTATCAATCTTGAGGATGAATACCAATTGGAGATTCCAGACAAGGCTATTGATGACTTTAACACGGTAGGAGATGTCGTTGACTATATCGAAAAACGAACTGCTAGTAACTAGTTGAAAAGGGATCGTTCAGTGATTGTTCTGGATGATCTTTTTTTCTGTCCTTTTCATTCGGTTTCTGCCTATATTGTACGGAAATTTATTGAAAATCCACTTTGTATGTGATAGAATGAAGGTGATAAAATACGAAAGGCGAACAAAGTCATGACCAATCAACTGATTTATACTGGAAAAGCTAAGGATATCTATACTACTGAGGACGAAAATGTGATTAAGTCGGTCTATAAGGACCAGGCAACCATGCTAAATGGGGCTCGTAAGGAGACTATTAAGGGAAAAGGTGTGCTAAATAATCAGATTTCGTCTCTTATTTTTGAAAAATTGAATGCTGCGGGGGTAGAGACTCACTTTATCGAACGTATTTCTGATACTGAACAACTCAACAAGAAAGTGAAAATCATTCCTTTGGAGGTTGTTCTTCGTAACGTGACGGCGGGTTCTTTCTCTAAACGTTTTGGTGTGGAAGAAGGTTTGGACTTGAAAAACCCTATCGTTGAATTTTACTACAAGAACGATGAGTTGGATGATCCATTTATCAATGATGAACACGTCAAGTTCTTGGATATTGCCAATGATGAACAAATTGCTTATATCAAGGAAGAAACGCGTCGTATCAATGAATTGCTGAAAGATTGGTTTGCACAAATTGGTCTTCGGTTGATTGACTTTAAATTGGAATTTGGTTTTGATAAGGATGGCAAAATCATCTTGGCAGACGAATTCTCTCCAGATAACTGCCGCCTTTGGGATGCTGAAGGGCACCACATGGACAAGGATGTTTTTCGTAGAGATTTGGGCAGTCTAACGGATGTTTATAAGGTCGTGTTAGAGAAGTTGCAGGGATTGAAGTAAAGTTTTACTTGGTCGTCACTACAATCTTTAAGTAGAAATAGATAAAGGAACTAAAATGGATAAACGTATTTTCGTTGAGAAAAAAGCTGATTTTCGTGTCAAATCTGACTCTTTAGTAAAAGAATTACAACATAATCTTCAGTTGAAAACTTTGAATGATCTTCGGATTGTTCAGGTTTATGATGTTTTTAATTTGTCAGAGGACTTGTTTGCACGTGCGGAAAAATATATCTTTTCTGAGCAAGTGACTGATACTGTTTTGGATGAAGCTACAATCAAGGCAGATCTTGAGAAGCATGCTTTCTTTGCCATTGAAAGCTTGCCTGGTCAATTTGACCAACGTGCGGCATCTTCACAGGAAGCTTTGCTGTTGCTTGGGAGTTCAAATGATGTAACGGTGAACACAGCACAATTGTACTTGGTTAACAAGGATATTGATGCGAATGAGTTGGAAGCTGTTAAAAACTACCTCTTGAACCCAGTGGACTCTCGTTTCAAAGATATCACTGTTGGTATTGCGAAACAGGATTTCTCTGAGTCTGACAAGACCATTCCAAATTTGGATTTCTTTGAAACATATACAGCAGAAGATTTTGCACAGTATAAGGCTGAGCAAGGATTGGCCATGGAAGTGGATGACCTTCTCTTCATTCAAGATTACTTCAAGTCTATTGGTCGTGTGCCAACTGAGACTGAGTTGAAGGTGTTGGATACTTACTGGTCTGACCACTGTCGTCACACAACTTTCGAGACTGAGTTGAAAAACATCGACTTCTCAGCTTCTAAATTTGAAAAACAATTGCAAGCGACTTATGACAAGTATATTGCCATGCGTGATGAGTTGGGACGTACCGAAAAACCTCAAACTTTGATGGATATGGCGACTATTTTTGGTCGTTATGAGCGTGCCAATGGTCGTTTGGATGACATGGAAGTGTCTGATGAAATCAATGCCTGCTCTGTTGAAATTGAAGTGGATGTTAATGGTGTCAAAGAACCATGGCTTCTCATGTTCAAAAATGAAACCCACAACCACCCAACGGAAATTGAACCATTTGGTGGTGCGGCTACTTGTATCGGTGGGGCCATTCGTGACCCATTGTCAGGTCGTTCATACGTTTACCAAGCCATGCGTATTTCAGGTGCTGGTGATATTACAACACCAATTGCCGAAACTCGTGCTGGTAAATTGCCACAACAAGTGATTTCTAAAACAGCGGCTCACGGTTATTCTTCATACGGTAACCAAATTGGTCTTGCAACAACTTATGTTCGTGAATACTTCCACCCAGGTTTCGTTGCTAAGCGTATGGAGCTAGGTGCAGTTGTCGGTGCGGCTCCTAAGGAAAATGTGGTCCGTGAAAAACCTGAAGCAGGTGATGTGATTATCTTGCTCGGTGGTAAGACTGGACGTGACGGTGTCGGTGGTGCGACAGGTTCTTCTAAAGTTCAAACGGTTGAATCTGTTGAAACAGCTGGTGCTGAGGTTCAAAAAGGGAATGCCATCGAAGAACGTAAGATTCAACGTCTTTTCCGTAATGGGGAAGTGACACGTCTGATCAAGAAATCAAATGACTTTGGTGCCGGTGGTGTCTGTGTGGCGATCGGTGAATTGGCAGATGGTCTTGAAATTGATCTAGACAAAGTGCCATTGAAATACCAAGGTTTGAACGGTACAGAAATTGCTATCTCAGAATCTCAAGAACGGATGGCTGTAGTGGTTCGTCCAGAAGATGTAGATGCTTTCGTTGCTGAATGTAACAAAGAAAATATTGATGCTGTTGTCGTTGCAACAGTAACTGAAAAACCAAATCTTGTCATGCACTGGAATGGTGAAACCATCGTTGATTTGGAACGTCGTTTCCTTGATACAAACGGTGTACGTGTGGTTGTAGATGCTAAGGTGGTTGACAAGGATGTCAAGCTTCCAGAAGAACGTCAAACATCTGCTGAAACCCTTGAAGCGGATACTCTTGAAGTCTTGGCTGACCTGAACCATGCCAGTCAAAAAGGGTTACAAACCATCTTTGATAGCTCAGTTGGACGTTCAACAGTTAATCACCCACTCGGTGGTCGCTACCAAATCACACCAACGGAAGCTTCTGTACAGAAATTGCCAGTCCAACATGGCGTGACAACAACTGCATCTGTCATGGCGCAAGGATTCAACCCTTATGTAGCAGAATGGTCTCCATATCATGGCGCTGCTTATGCGGTTATCGAAGCCACAGCTCGTTTGGTTGCTGCTGGTGCAAACTGGTCTAAGGCTCGTTTCTCTTATCAGGAATACTTCGAGCGTATGGATAAACAAGCAGAGCGTTTTGGTCAACCAGTAGCTGCTCTCCTTGGATCCATCGAAGCTCAGATTCAACTTGGTTTGCCATCTATCGGTGGGAAAGACTCGATGTCTGGTACCTTTGAAGAATTGACAGTACCACCAACCTTGGTTGCTTTTGGGGTGACGACTGCAGATAGCCGTAAGGTTCTTTCTCCAGAATTTAAAGCTGCTGGTGAAAACATCTATTACATCCCAGGTCAAGCTTTGGCACAAGAAATTGACTTTGATCTCATCAAGTCGAACTTTGCTCAATTTGAAGTTATCCAAGCTGACCACAAAGTGACAGCTGCATCAGCTGTTAAATATGGTGGTGTGGTTGAAGCTCTTGCCCTTGCAACGTTTGGTAACCATATCGGAGCAAACATCGAATTAACTGACCTTGACACTAGCTTGACAGCTCAATTGGGTGGATTCGTCTTCACATCTCCTGAAGAAATTGCAGGTGTTGCCAAGATCGGACAAACAGCAGCTGACTTTACACTTACTGTCAATGGTGTAACGCTTGATGGACACAAACTTGACAGTGCCTTCCAAGGTAAATTGGAAGAGGTTTACCCAACGGAATTTGCACAGGCAACTGAGTTGGAAGAAGTACCTGCTGTAGCATCAGATGCTGTGATCAAAGCAAAAGAAACAGTTGAAACACCAGTAGTTTACATCCCAGTATTCCCAGGTACCAACTCAGAATATGACTCCGCTAAGGCCTTCGAAAAAGAAGGAGCAAAAGTCAACTTGGTACCATTTGTCACGCTGAATGAAGAAGCGATTGTCAAGTCTGTTGACACCATGGTTGACAACATAGAAAAAGCTAACATTATCTTCTTTGCAGGTGGCTTCTCAGCAGCGGATGAACCTGATGGATCAGCTAAATTCATCGTTAACATTTTGCTCAATGAAAAAGTACGTGCAGCTATTGATCACTTCATCGAACGTGGTGGTTTGATTATTGGTATCTGTAACGGATTCCAAGCCCTTGTTAAATCAGGTCTTCTTCCATACGGTAACTTTGAAGATGCAAGCAGCACGAGTCCAACCCTCTTCTACAATGATGCCAACCAACACGTGGCTAAGATGGTGGAAACACGGATTGCCAATACGAACTCACCATGGCTTGCCGGAGTAAAAGTTGGTGACATTCATGCCATCCCAGTATCACACGGTGAAGGGAAGTTTGTCGTGACAGCTGAGGAATTTGCAGAGCTTCGTGACAATGGTCAAATCTTTACCCAATATGTTGATTTCGAAGGGAAACCAAGCATGGATTCAAAATACAATCCAAATGGTTCTGTCCATGCGATCGAAGGTATCACAAGTAAGAACGGTCAAATTATTGGGAAGATGGGTCACTCAGAACGTTTTGAAGACGGTCTCTTCCAAAATATTCCAGGAAATAAAGATCAACATCTCTTTGCATCAGCGGTTAAATACTTTACTGGAAAATAAAAGGTATACAAAATGACATATGAAGTTAAATCTCTTAATGAAGAATGTGGTATTTTTGGGATCTGGGGACACCCAGATGCTGCAAAACTGACTTATTTCGGATTACACAGTCTTCAACACCGTGGTCAAGAAGGGGCGGGGATCCTTTCGAATGATGCGGGTCAACTAAAACGGTATCGTGATACGGGTCTTCTCTCAGAAGTATTTCGAAATCCTGCTAACTTGGATAAGTTAACAGGAACGGGAGCGATTGGCCATGTTCGCTATGCGACAGCTGGGGAAGCTTCGGTGGATAACATCCAGCCCTTCCTCTTTCGCTTTCATGATACCCAGTTTGGACTGGCTCACAATGGGAATTTGACCAATGCCAAGTCCCTTAAACGGGAGTTGGAAAATAACGGAGCGATCTTTAGCTCAACTTCTGATTCAGAAATCTTGGCCCACTTGATTCGTCGGAGCCACAACCCTTCTTTCATGGGTAAGGTGAAAGAAGCCCTGAATACGGTGAAAGGTGGATTTGCTTACCTTCTCATGCTAGAAGATAAGCTGATTGCGGCCTTGGATCCAAATGGTTTCCGTCCTCTTTCGATTGGGAAAATGGCCAATGGCGCTATTGTGGTTTCATCTGAAACCTGTGCCTTTGAAGTGGTTGGTGCTGAGTGGATCCGCGATGTGAATCCAGGTGAAGTCGTGATTATCGATGATAATGGTATTACTTACGATAACTATACAACGGACACCCAATTGGCTGTTTGCTCGATGGAGTATATCTACTTTGCTCGCCCAGACTCCAATATCCAAGGGGTCAATGTCCATACCGCCCGTAAACGTATGGGAGCTCAATTGGCACGTGAATTCAAACATGAAGCAGATATTGTGGTCGGTGTACCTAATTCATCACTTAGCGCAGCCATGGGATTTGCGGAAGAATCTGGCCTACCAAATGAAATGGGCTTGATTAAAAACCAATATACCCAACGGACCTTTATTCAACCAACACAAGAACTACGGGAGCAAGGGGTTCGGATGAAGCTCTCTGCCGTATCCGGTGTCGTGAAAGGCAAACGGGTTGTCATGATTGATGATTCTATCGTACGTGGGACAACATCACGTCGAATTGTGAAGTTATTGAAAGAAGCAGGAGCTACAGAGGTCCACGTAGCAATCGGTAGCCCAGCCCTTGCCTACCCATGTTTCTACGGGATCGATATTCAAACACGTAAGGAATTGATTGCTGCCAATCACACAGTAGAGGAAACACGCGATATCATTGGTGCAGATAGCTTGACGTATTTGTCAATCGATGGCTTGATTGATTCTATTGGAATTGATACAGATGCTCCAAATGGCGGTCTTTGTGTGGCTTACTTTGATGGAAAATATCCAACGCCTTTATATGACTACGAAGAACGCTATGTGGAAAGTTTGAAAGAACATACTTCTTTCTATTAAGAGCAGTGCAAAAGAAAAGGAATGAAACAAATGACAAATAAAAATGCGTATGCACAGTCTGGTGTGGATGTTGAAGCGGGTTATGAAGTTGTTGAACGGATCAAAAAACACGTGGCTCGTACGGAACGTGCAGGTGTTATGGGAGCTCTCGGTGGCTTCGGTGGTATGTTCGATCTTTCAAAAACAGGTGTCAAAGAGCCTGTTTTGATTTCAGGTACAGATGGTGTCGGTACTAAACTCATGCTTGCTATTAAGTACGACAAACACGATACGATCGGTCAAGACTGTGTGGCCATGTGTGTTAACGATATCATCGCCGCAGGTGCGGAGCCCCTTTACTTCCTTGACTATATCGCAACTGGTAAAAATGAACCAGCTAAATTAGAGCAAGTCGTTGCTGGTGTTGCAGAAGGTTGTGTGCAGGCTGGTGCAGCCCTTATCGGTGGAGAAACGGCTGAAATGCCTGGTATGTATGGTGAAGATGACTATGATTTGGCTGGGTTTGCTGTCGGTGTTGCAGAAAAATCTCAAATCATTGACGGTTCAAAAGTAGCTGAAGGGGATGTGATTCTTGGACTTGCTTCAAGCGGTATCCACTCAAATGGTTACTCACTTGTTCGTCGTGTCTTTGCGGATTACACAGGTGAAGAAGTTCTTCTAGAATTGGAAGGGAAGAAACTTAAAGACGTTCTTTTGGAACCAACTCGTATCTACGTCAAAGCAGCTTTGCCACTCATCAAAGAAGAATTGGTCAACGGAATTGCCCACATCACAGGTGGTGGTTTCATCGAAAATGTACCACGGATGTTCTCAGATGACTTGGCTGCTGAAATTGACGAAAGCAAAGTCCCAGTTCTTCCAATTTTCAAAGCTCTTGAAAAATATGGCCAAATTAAACATGAAGAAATGTTTGAAATCTTCAACATGGGGATTGGTCTCATGCTTGCAGTGAAACCAGAAAATGTGGAACGTGTCAAAGAACTTCTTGACGAACCTGTTTATGAAATTGGTCGTATTGTGAAGAAAGATGGCGCAAGTGTGGTGATTAAATAATGGCTAAAAAAATTGCTGTTTTTGCTTCCGGAAACGGCTCGAACTTTCAGGTGATTGCGGAACAATTTCCAGTAGAATTTGTCTTTTCAGATCACCGGGATGCCTATGTCTTAGAACGTGCCAAGAACCTTGGTGTAGCTAGTCATGCCTTTGAACTCAAGGAATTTGATAATAAAGCAGCTTATGAAGAAGCTATCGTCAAACTCTTGGATGAGCACCAGATTGACTTGGTTTGCTTGGCGGGTTATATGAAGATTGTTGGCCCAACCTTGTTAGCAGCTTATGAAGGCCGTATCATCAATATTCACCCGGCTTATCTCCCTGAATTTCCAGGTGCTCATGGTATTGAGGATGCTTGGAATGCGGGTGTTGCTGAGAGCGGCGTGACCATTCACTGGGTGGATTCTGGTGTGGACACTGGTAAGGTCATCAAACAAGTCCGTGTGCCACGTCTAGAAAGTGATACCCTTGATACTTTCGAAACTCGCATCCACGAAACAGAGTACAAGCTCTATCCAGTAGTTTTGGAACGTTTGGGAGTAGCACGAAAATAAGGAAGCCATTGATCGGAAAGAACATTTTCGACTGTAGCAGATAAAGAACTTTTTTAAAAAGGAAAAGAAAGAAAATGACTAAACGCGCACTAGTTAGTGTTTCAGACAAAGCGGGCATCGTTGAATTTGCCCAAGAACTCAAAAAACTTGGTTGGGACATCATCTCAACAGGTGGGACTAAAGTTGCCCTTGACAATGCTGGTGTTGATACCATTGCCATCGACGATGTGACTGGTTTCCCAGAAATGATGGACGGTCGTGTGAAGACCCTCCACCCAAATATCCACGGTGGTCTCCTCGCTCGTCGTGACCTCGATAGCCACCTTCAAGCAGCTAAGGACAATAATATCGAATTGATTGACCTTGTTGTGGTCAACCTTTACCCATTCAAAGAAACGATTCTTAAACCAGACGTAACTTACGCGGATGCGGTTGAAAACATCGATATTGGTGGGCCATCCATGCTTCGATCAGCAGCTAAAAACCATGCTAGCGTAACGGTTGTGGTAGATCCTACTGATTATGCTGTGGTGCTTGACGAATTGGCAGCCAACGGCGAAACAAGTTACGAAACTCGCCAACGTTTGGCAGCGAAAGTCTTCCGCCACACAGCAGCCTATGATGCTTTGATCGCAGAATACTTCACAGCTCAAGTGGGTGAAAGTAAACCTGAAAAACTTACTTTGACTTATGATCTCAAGCAACCAATGCGTTACGGGGAAAATCCTCAACAAGACGCAGACTTCTACCAAAAAGCTTTTCCAACGGATTACTCCATCGCTTCAGCGAAACAGTTGAACGGGAAAGAATTGTCCTTCAACAATATCCGTGACGCTGATGCGGCTATCCGGATCATCCGTGATTTCAAAGACCGTCCAACAGTTGTGGCCTTGAAACACATGAACCCATGTGGGATTGGTCAAGCAGATGATATCGAGACTGCTTGGGACTATGCGTATGAGTCTGATCCAGTATCCATCTTTGGTGGAATCGTGGTTCTCAACCGTGAAGTAGACGCTGCGACAGCTCAAAAAATGCACGGTGTCTTCCTTGAAATCATCATTGCACCAAGCTATACAGATGAAGCGCTTGAAATCTTGACTACCAAGAAGAAAAACTTGCGGATTCTTGAGCTACCGTTTGAAGCTCAAGATGCCAGTGAAGCAGAAGCAGAATACACTGGTGTTGTTGGTGGTCTCCTCGTTCAAAACCAAGACGTCGTCAAAGAAAGCCTAGCTGACTGGCAAGTGGTTACGAAACGCCAACCAACTGAGACAGAAGCGACAGCTCTTGAGTTTGCTTGGAAAGCGATCAAGTACGTCAAATCAAATGGGATCATCGTGACCAACGACCACATGACACTTGGTGTTGGCCCTGGTCAAACCAACCGTGTGGCTTCAGTCCGCATCGCTATTGACCAAGCTAAAGACCGTCTTGACGGCGCTGTTCTTGCTTCCGATGCCTTCTTCCCATTTGCGGATAACGTGGAAGAAATTGCGAAAGCAGGGATTAAAGCGATCATCCAGCCGGGTGGATCAGTCCGTGACCAAGAGTCAATTGAAGCGGCTGATAAATACGGATTGGCTATGGTCTTCACAGGAGTGAGACATTTTAGACATTGATGGGTATTTTAAAATTAGCTCATTATCAACTGTGATAAAGGATTTATCGCTAACAAAAAGAGAAGACGTAAGTTGTCTTCTCTTTTTGTATGTTTAAAACAATAAGCATTTTAGTGTTAGAAATTATTAAAATGATTTGTTAGAGCTGTTCATGACGAATCTCGAAAAACTCAGTTTCTCACTTAACTATTTTTTATACGTTTTATGGTGTTTAAGGTTGTTGTGACTAGCTCGTTAATAGGCATGGCTTTATAATCTCCTTTTAACCATTCATCAAAAATATTGTAGAGACCGCCGGTAATGAATCTAATATCATAGTTGATTTGTCTTTGATCACTATTTGTGATGTGCCAAGGTGCCATGACAGTGGTATAAGTAGCAGGAAGCTTATCGTAAGACCTTTGCAAGATAAGCACGAGTAAGTTTGCGTCTTGCAAAATTTTTAATGGCTCAGTGTACTGGCTCCAATACTGAAAGAAAAGGTTCACTAAATCTTCAAAATTAGTCAGTTTTGCTGTTTGAAGTTCGATAATATAGTATTGGATTAAGCGGTCTAAATAGTTCGTAAGAACTTCCTCTTTTGAATGGTAATAACGATAAAATGTTCGTCTGGCAATCTGAGCATGCTCGCTGAGTTCAGCAATGCTGATATTTTGGAGAGACTTCTTAGTTGCTAATAAATCGAACAAGGCTTCCTCCAGCCATTGTCGCGTTTGATATTCCATGGTATTTTTCCTTTCCTGTCACACTTTTGGTCAAACTGTGCCAATATCTCTTAACCTCTTGTTTTTGTAACAGTTTATCTTTATACTAAAAGTGTTGCGCGTGATATATGATTATCATTTATTCTTAACATTGTACAATTGTTAGTTGTTATTAAGGAGGTAAAGGTATGAGCATTCTTTTTAATGTTTGGATGCTGCCTATTTTATTTATTTTACATGATTTTGAAGAAATAATTTTTATGCCCTTGTGGAAAACACGGCATCATCAAAAGTTAGAAACTTTTAAGAAACCGTTCTTTGGTTCCGTTACGCAAGGTTCCGCTTTTGCAGTAGGTGTGTTCGAAGAATTTATCATCCTGGTGTTTATTTCTGGATTCTGCCAAATAACTCACAACAGTTTACTCTATTTATCTTTTGTAATAGCTTATACAGCTCATTTCATAATCCATTATATCATGTGCCTGCAATTTGGGGGCTATGTTCCTGGAGTCGTCACGGTAACCCTAGAATTGCCAATGGTTCTAATGATTATTTCCCACTATTGGCCTTCTGACATTTCTTTGTTATCAGTCGTTGTCTATCTTTTATTGGCCATGGTAATAGCTTTTACGAATCTTAAAATCATGCATCTCATCATGCCAAAAATTCAAACACATCTAGAAAAATACGCGAAATGAAAAACGATTAAATGAGAGCTACTTTTTAACCTTTCTGATATAACTGGTTAATGAGCAACCAAGAATCTATCGAAGCGGCTGATAAATACGGCTTGACCATGATCTTCACAGGAGTGAGACATTTTAGACATTAATCAAAAAAGGCACGCATCAATGGATGGTGCCTTTTTTGTTGGTTAAGAAGACCTTAATCTGGGTAGATGTAGGTGACGGTTCCCCAGATAGGGTTGGTCGGATCGAACCAACCGCGGAAGTTGTCGATATAGCGATGGCCGTTGTAGTTAGCCTCTTGGATCTGAATTTTTTGGTCATGTTCGACGTCCGTAACCAAGGCGACATGGCCATATCCCCCATTGTCCCAACAGGCGATAGCGCCGACCTCTGGAGTGTCTCCTGTCCGGAATCCAGCAGCGCGTGCACTAGCTGCCCACATGCCACCGTTTCCCCACCAGTTGTGGGCCCAAGGGGCTAATTCTTTGGCTCCCCAGGTGCACTCACCAATGGGGTAGGTATTTCCCGGGTGTGTCGCGAGTGGAGTGAGCTTTGGCTTTGCCTTTTCCACTTGAAAAGTAGTGGGGAATAGCCCTTTTAGTTGTCCTTGGCTTTTCTGATAGACATGTAGGTGAAATAGCCCATTTCCCTTGTGTTTTTGAGCCTGAAAGCGCAGTTGGAAATGTCCAGGTGCAATCTTCTTTGCGGGATACCAGACCAGATCATCCTGCCCGTTTTCTTCTGACCAGATGGGGAAGACAATCTCGTCAACGTCTTCGAACAACTTTAGATCTACCTCAAATTCTTGTGAGGAGATAGGTGTGATCGTGATTTTTGGCTGGGAAGAAGCCAGGTCCTTTTGCTGGACGCTGGTCGTGAGAGGGTAAAGGCCGGTTAGCTGTTCATTTGCCTCCACTCCATAGACATGGACATGATAACGTCCGGCTTGATCAGAATGGTTGGTCAATGGCACTTGTAGGTCAAATCCCTTGTCACTGCGTTCCACAGGATACCAAATCAGGTCATCTTGGCCATTTTGGTCAGACCAGACGGGAACTTGGATCTTTTGATACTTATCCGGGACGTTTTCGAGATGAATCATCAGCTGCCCTTTTTCGGCATAGATAGCATTGGTCGCTTGATCTGCATGAGCAATAGAGGCTTGCATCCCCCATGTCGCACAAGTCAGTACGACAAATTTTTTAATCGTTTGCATAATACTCCTTTTCGTCAATTAGTAGGTCTCACCTATACTATTCGGAAAAAAATGAGAAATAGGAGAAAATAGCAAAAAATGTTTGGATTCTACTGAAAATAGGAGACTTTTGCTGAAATCATTAGAATAAAACGAACGATTATGATATAATTTAATAAAATAATTCGCAAAAGAGGTTCGAGATGAAACTTTTGGTTGTTGGTTCTGGTGGTCGTGAACATGCGATTGCCAAGAAATTATTGGAGTCTAAGGACGTTGAGCAAGTTTTCGTGGCTCCTGGTAATGACGGGATGACATTGGACGGTCTTGATTTGATCAATATCGGAATTTCCGAACATTCTAAGCTGATTGACTTCGCAAAAGTCAACGATATTGCTTGGACCTTTATCGGTCCAGATGATGCCCTTGCAGCTGGTATCGTGGATGATTTCAATGCGGCTGGACTCAAAGCCTTTGGTCCGACCAAGGCTGCGGCTGAGCTTGAGTGGTCTAAGGATTTTGCTAAGGAAATCATGGTCAAATACGACGTTCCGACAGCAGCCTATGGGACTTTTTCAGATTTCGAGGAAGCCAAGGCCTACATCGAAGAAAAAGGCGCTCCAATCGTCGTCAAGGCAGACGGCTTGGCCCTAGGGAAAGGTGTCGTCGTTGCGGAAACAGTTGAGCAAGCCATCGAAGCCGCTCACGAGATGCTTTTGGACAATAAATTCGGTGATTCAGGTGCGCGTGTGGTTATCGAGGAATTCCTTGACGGAGAAGAGTTTTCACTCTTTGCCTTTGTCAATGGGGACAAGTTCTTCATCATGCCAACAGCTCAGGACCACAAACGTGCCTACGATGGTGACAAGGGTCCTAACACTGGTGGGATGGGTGCCTATGCGCCAGTTCCTCACTTGCCACAGAGCGTGGTTGACACAGCGGTTGACACTATTGTCAAGCCAGTTCTTAAAGGCATGATTAAAGAAGGACGTCCCTACCTTGGTGTCCTTTACGCGGGGCTAATTTTGACAGCTGATGGACCGAAAGTCATCGAGTTCAACGCTCGTTTTGGAGACCCTGAAACGCAAATTATCTTGCCTCGTTTGACATCTGACTTTGCACAAAACATCACTGACATTTTGGATGGCAAAGAGCCGGCCATCACTTGGACGGACAAGGGGGTGACACTGGGCGTGGTTGTAGCTTCAAACGGCTACCCACTCGCTTATGAGAAGGGTGTCAAACTTCCAGCCAAGACAGAGGGCGACATCATCACTTACTATGCTGGAGCGAAATTCGCTGAAAATGGCCAAGACCTCCTCTCAAACGGCGGACGTGTCTACATGCTGGTCACAACCGCAGACACCGTCAAAGACGGCCAAAACATTATCTACAAGGAACTCGATAAACAAAACACAGAAGGCCTCTTCTACCGAAATGACATTGGAAGCAAAGCGATAAAAGATTAACAGATACTATATTTGTCAATGGCGAGCGAAAGTGAGCCAAAGTAAGATAATGGTCGCTTAATTTGCGAGCGTTAGCGAGCTAGTATAGGATAATCGTCGCAGTAGTGGAACTCCTAGTAGCAGAGCTACTAGGAGCGGAAAACTGGAGACTCAGGCTCCAGTTTTAGTAATGGAACGCCACAGGCGGTCGCTTACGTCCGCACTACAATAGACGATTATCAAAAAAGGAGAATAAATGAAACCAGTAATTTCCATTATCATGGGCTCAAAATCCGACTGGGCAACCATGCAAAAAGCCGCTGAAGTCCTAGACAACTTCGGCGTTGCTTACGAAAAGAAAGTTGTTTCCGCACACCGTACACCGGACCTCATGTTCAAACATGCCGAAGAAGCACGTAGCCGTGGCATCAAGGTCATCATCGCAGGTGCGGGTGGCGCTGCTCACTTGCCAGGGATGGTCGCAGCTAAAACAACCCTTCCAGTTATTGGCGTACCCGTCAAGTCACGTGCCCTTAGCGGTGTGGATTCGCTCTATTCTATCGTTCAGATGCCGGGTGGCGTGCCTGTGGCAACAATGGCCATTGGTGAAGCAGGTGCGACCAACGCTGCCCTCTTTGCCCTCCGTCTTCTTTCAGTAGAGGACCAGGCTATTGCGACAGCTTTGGCGGATTTCGCAGAAGAACAGGGAAAAATCGCAGAGGAGTCTACAAATGAGCTCAACTAAAACCATTGGGATCATCGGTGGTGGCCAGCTCGGTCAGATGATGGCGATCTCAGCTATCTACATGGGACACAAGGTTATCGCCTTGGATCCAGCAGCTGATTGCCCAGCCTCCCGTGTAGCGGAAATCATCGTGGCCCCTTACGACGACGTAGATGCTCTTCGTCAGTTGGCAGACCGCTGTGATGTTCTCACTTATGAATTTGAAAATGTGGATGCTGATGGTTTGGATGCTGTTATCAAAGATGGTCAGCTTCCTCAAGGGACCGACCTGCTTCGCATCTCCCAAAATCGCATTTTTGAGAAGGACTTTCTTTCCAACAAAGCACAAGTCACTGTGGCCCCTTACAAGGTCGTAACTTCTAGCAAAGACTTGGCAGATATCGACTTCTCGAAAAACTATGTCCTCAAGACAGCGACCGGTGGTTATGATGGCCATGGTCAGAAGGTCATTCGTTCAGAAGCGGACTTGGAAGAAGCCTATGCTTTAGCCGATTCAGCAGACTGTGTTTTAGAAGAGTTTGTCAACTTTGACCTTGAGATTTCAGTCATCGTGTCTGGAAATGGCAAGGATGTGACAGTCTTCCCAGTTCAAGAAAATATCCACCGCAACAATATTCTTTCAAAAACCATTGTGCCTGCTCGCATTTCAGAAAGTCTAGCTGAAAAAGCCAAAGCGATGGCAGTGCGAATCGCAGAACAACTGAACCTTTCTGGTACACTTTGTGTAGAAATGTTTGCGACAGCTGATGACATCATTGTCAACGAAATTGCGCCTCGCCCACACAATTCAGGTCACTACTCAATTGAAGCTTGCGACTTCTCCCAGTTTGACACGCACATCTTGGGTGTTCTCGGAACACCACTCCCAGCAATTCACCTTCATGCACCAGCTGTAATGCTCAATGTTCTCGGCCAACACGTCGAGGCTGCTGAAACATATGTGACAGAAAATCCAAGCGCTCACCTCCACTTATATGGTAAACTAGAAGCAAAGCATAACCGCAAAATGGGACATGTGACTTTGTTTAGTGATGTGCCAGATGAGGTTGAGGAGTTTGGGAAAGGGATTGATTTTTAAGTGAAAATAGCGATTCTAGGACTTGGAGTCATCGGGACCACTTATGCCTACGCCTTTCAAAAAGCAGGCCATCAAGTAGAGCACGTACTGAGAGATAGTAAGAAAAGCACTGCTCCGAAGGAGTTGTCGGTTGATCTGCTAGATGGTCGCTATCATTCCAAAGGTGAAAATAAACACGACACCTATGAGGTTCATGTGGCGGAAGCTGATTCGGAATACGATTTTATTTTTCTGAGTGTGCGTCATGGGCTTGTCAAAGAAGCTGTGGAGACCTTGCGAAAAAATAATATTAAAGGTACCCTCGTTTTCTTTTGTAATTTCTGGGATACTCGAAAAGAGGTCCAAGAGTGGGCAGGAGACTATGACTATATTCTAGCCTTTCCGACAGCGGGCGGTCACATGCAAGAGGACCATTTGGATGGTGTCTTGTTTGACCATTTAATGCTAGAAGGTGAGCAAAAAGCACACATTTCTAACTATGCTGATCTGACGGCTTTACTGACTTCTGCAGATTTGAAGTGGGAAGTGCCTCATGATATGGTCGAGTGGATTTGGATTCACATGGCGATTAACGCAGGTGTTACTTCGACAGCTGCGCGTTCTGGAAATCTGGAAAATCCAGAAGAATTGGCTTTGAACTTGATGAATAGTTCATCGGAATTATCATTGGCCATCAAGGCTATTCGAGAAGCTTTGAAAGTTGTAGAAGCGCGTGGTGTGAATTTGAAGCTTTACAAGGCAGAACTCTTACCCTACAAAATTCCAGCTTGGATAGCTGGCAAAGCCATGAAAGTCATGTTTGCGAAAAATGAGCTAACTCGAAAAATCATGACCTTACACAATGATAAACAGGACATCTTCTATTGTTGTCAAAGTGTTTATCAGACTGGTCAGGAGTTAGGTGTCAAGATGCCTATTCTGGAAGCAAATATGAAGGGCATTTCGATTTAGGAGGTTTTATGATTCAACTCATTGTCAACGCATTTGTCGAAAAAGAGAAGACTGGAGCAGTCGTCGAAGTCTTGTATGCTAGTAGCGATCACGAAAAAGTGAAAGCTAAGTATGAAGAGTTAGTTGTACGATACCCTGAAAACTATTTAGCCATCTATGATCTACCGTTAGATACGGATTTGAATACACTCGATCACTATCCATCTGTGTGGATTGGGAAAGAAGAATTTGAATAAAGCGACTGTTGGTTGCTAACAGATGTGATACATCAAAAGAAAGGAAAATAAAACAATGATCGAACGTTACTCTCGCCCTGAAATGGCGAACATTTGGACTGAAGAAAATAAATACCGTGCTTGGCTTGAGGTGGAAATCTTGGCTGACGAAGCATGGGCTGAATTGGGAGAAATCCCTAAGGAAGATGTGGCTTTGATTCGTGAAAAAGCGGACTTTGACATCGACCGTATTTTGGAAATCGAGCAGGAGACTCGTCACGATGTGGTGGCCTTCACACGTGCGGTTTCTGAAACGCTTGGTGAAGAGCGCAAGTGGGTTCACTATGGTTTGACATCTACTGACGTGGTCGATACGGCCTATGGTTACCTCTACAAACAAGCCAACGACATCATCCGCAAGGACCTTGAAAACTTCCTCAACATCATCGCTGACAAAGCGAAAGAGCACAAGTTCACTATCATGATGGGTCGTACCCACGGTGTGCATGCTGAGCCGACAACTTTTGGTCTTAAATTGGCCACTTGGTACAGCGAAATGAAACGCAACATTGAGCGTTTCGAGCATGCGGCTGCTGGTGTGGAAGCTGGTAAGATTTCTGGTGCGGTTGGTAACTTTGCCAACATCCCACCATTCGTTGAAAAATACGTCTGCGATAAATTGGGTATCCGTGCTCAAGAAATCTCTACACAGGTCCTTCCTCGTGACCTTCACGCTGAGTACTTTGCAGTTCTTGCGAGCATCGCAACTTCGATCGAGCGGATGGCGACTGAAATCCGTGGTCTGCAAAAATCAGAACAACGGGAAGTGGAAGAGTTCTTTGCTAAAGGTCAAAAAGGTTCTTCAGCAATGCCGCACAAACGTAACCCAATCGGTTCTGAAAACATGACAGGTCTTGCGCGTGTCATCCGTGGTCACATGGTCACAGCTTACGAAAATGTGTCACTCTGGCATGAGCGTGATATCTCTCACTCATCAGCTGAGCGGATCATCGCACCAGACACAACCATCTTGATTGACTACATGCTCAACCGTTTCGGAAACATCGTTAAGAACTTGACAGTCTTCCCAGAAAACATGATCCGCAACATGAATTCTACATTTGGTTTGATCTTTAGCCAACGTGCCATGTTGACTTTGATTGAAAAAGGTATGACGCGTGAGCAAGCTTATGACTTGGTGCAACCAAAAACAGCCCAATCATGGGATAACCAAGTAGACTTCAAACCACTTCTTGAAGCAGATCCAGAAGTAACTTCACGTCTCACTCAAGAAGAAATCGACGAAATCTTCAACCCAACATACTACACCAAACGGGTGGATGAAATCTTCGAACGCATCGGTTTGGGTGACTAATCGCAACGAAAAAGGGAATTTGAAAAATAGACGAAAGAGGCTGGGACAAAAGTCCTAGCCTCTCAATTATTTTTGGATTGTCGAGCAAGACGCAGTGGTTGAGTGGGCTCTACTACGCTGATTTCATCAGCTTTTACAGCCCTACTCAACTGTGCGGAGGTGGGACGACGAAATCGAATTCTAACGAATTACCGATTTCTGTCCCACTCTTTTTTTTAAACTTTTTATAGCTAAACTATCACTAATTATATATATTTTTAAAGAGGTCTTTAGAAATCGTTTTCAACATGCTATACTGGAGCTATAAAAAAGACCGAGATGTCTCAGTCTTTTTGGTTCTTAGTGATCGCGGTCACAGGAGATGAACTTGATCTTGTAGTAGTCACCGCGTTTATAGGTTTCCGTGTATTCAAGGATTTGGCCAGTCGCTTCTAGCTTGGTCGTCTTCACTTGTTTGACCGTTGGGAAATTTTCGTCGATCTTTAATACTTTGGCAACCTTGCTTGGTGTAGGAAAGACGATTTCGTTGACTTCTTCGAAGTGCTCATCATTCATATGAATGTGATAGTCTTCTTTGAAGCGATCATAGATAGAGCTGTAGTATTCCAAATTTGGATAGTTTGGATTGATGTATTGTTCAGGGACATAGGTTTGGTGGAAGATATAGGTATCATCCCCTGTCTGGCGAGTCCGTTCGATCTTATAGTAGAATTGCGTTGGGTTGAGGCCTAGTTTGTCTAGGATGCTTAAGGTATTTCCACGTTTAATAGAGAGAACTTTGACTTTGGCCTTTTGGATTGGGAAGGTTTCAACATCTGAAAATTCAACCAGTTTGTGTTTTCGAGCACGAGAAACAAAGGTTCCTTTTCCTTGCTGACGGACAATGTAGCCATCAGCAGCGAGGTCGTTCAAAGCACGGACAACGGTGATAGAGCTAACATCATAAATTTTAATGAGTTCAGCTTCAGTATAAAATTTATCTCCATTTTCAAATTTTCCTGAGATAATTTGTTGCTTCAATTCATCTTTGATGTGTTGGTACTTTGGAATTGCCATAGTGCTACCTCTCTTTAGATTTCTCTTATTTAACCCTATTTTAACATATTTTTTATAAAAGTGTTGACATTTTTTAAATAATTTATTATATTAATAAATGAAAAGGGTTACATATAAGAAAGGGGGGCGTTTATGGGAGTTTTTGAGATTCGCGATGCTTTCTATTTAAAAGATCAACCCTTCAAGATTTTATCCGGAGCGATCCATTATTTCCGAATTGACCCAGCAGACTGGTATCATTCCTTGTATAATCTAAAGGCTTTAGGTTTTAACACGGTTGAGACCTATGTCCCTTGGAATGCGCATGAACCCCGCAAAGGGCAGTTTGACTTTAGTGGTCGATTGGATCTAGAGCGTTTCATTCAAACAGCCCAGTCCCTAGGACTTTACATGATTGTAAGGCCGTCGCCCTTTATCTGTGCAGAGTGGGAATTTGGTGGATTACCAGCCTGGCTCTTGGAAGAAGACCTGCGAATCCGCTCATCAGACCCAGCCTTTATCGAAGCGGTGGATCGTTATTATGATCGCTTGCTTGGCTTGTTGACACCCTACCAAGTGGATCAGGGTGGTCCAATCCTCATGATGCAGGTGGAAAATGAGTACGGCTCTTATGGAGAGGATAAGGATTATCTTCGTGCCATTCGGGATTTGATGAAGGAAAAAGGCGTGACCTGTCCTCTCTTTACATCAGATGGACCATGGCGAGCAACGCTAAGAACAGGAACCTTGATAGAAGAAGACCTCTTTGTGACGGGAAACTTCGGTTCCAAAGCAGCCTATAACTTCGGTCAGATGAAAGAATTCTTTGACGAATACGGCAAGAAATGGCCCTTGATGTGTATGGAATTCTGGGATGGCTGGTTTACCCGCTGGAAGGAACCCGTGATTCAAAGGGACCCAGAGGAGTTGGCAGAAGCTGTCCATGAGGTCTTGGAGCTCGGCTCCATCAATCTCTATATGTTTCATGGCGGGACCAATTTCGGCTTTATGAATGGTTGCTCAGCTCGGGGAACGCTAGACTTGCCACAGGTGACGTCCTATGACTATGGGGCTTTGCTCAATGAGCAGGGCAATCCGACGGAGAAGTATTATGCCATTCAAAAAATGATGGCGACCTATTATCCGGAATACCCACAGCAAGAACCACTCATCAAAAAGTGTTTGCCAGAACAAACCTTGCAATTGGTAGCCAAGACTAGTCTTTTTGGAAATCTGGACAATTTGGCTCAGGTTGAGACCAGCCTTTATCCCGAAAAGATGGAGGAGTTGGGGCAAACCACAGGTTATCTCCTATATGAGACAGACCTTGAGTTGGATGCGGAAGAAGAAAAATTGCGCATCATTGATGGTCGGGATCGGGTACAAATTTACCTGGATGATCAACATGTAGCAACACAATACCAAACAGAGATCGGTGAAGATCTTTTTATCAAAGGAAAAAAGAAAGCGGTTACGAATTTAAAAATCTTGCTTGAAAATATGGGTCGTGTCAACTACGGGCACAAGCTCTTGGCTGATAGCCAGCACAAGGGCATTCGCACAGGTGTCTGTGTGGATTTGCATTTCCATCTTCATTGGAAGCAGTACCCACTGGATTTACAAGATCTCAGTCAGCTCGATTTTTCAAAGGAATGGCAGGCAGGTGCTCCAGCATTTTACCGATATGATTTTCAGCTGGACCACACCCTTGACGCTTATCTGGATATGACAGGATTTGGGAAAGGGGTCGTCTTTGTCAACGGCCATAACCTTGGTCGCTTCTGGGAAGTCGGACCGACCACTTCACTTTATGTGCCTCATGGCTTCCTCAAAGAAGGAGCCAATAGCCTGATCGTCTTTGAGACAGAAGGGCGTTACCAAGAGACACTTCAACTTGTTCAACAACCTACATTCAAAGAAGTAAAGGGGGAAAACTTATGACTATTGTAGGATGCCGTATCGATGGACGTTTGATCCACGGGCAGGTAGCCAATCTTTGGACTACCAAACTAAATGTTTCACGTATCATGGTGATCGATGATGAAGTCGCTCAAAATGATATTGAAAAAAGTGGCTTGAAACTAGCGACACCACCTGGTGTTAAGCTCAGTATCTTGCCAGTCGCAAAGGCTGCGGAAAATATCTTGGCTGGAAAATATGATAGCCAACGACTCTTTATCGTAGCTCGCAAACCTGATCGTTTCCTTCGTTTGATCGAAGCAGGCGTTCAGCTTGAAACGCTGAATGTCGGCAATATGTCTCAATCTGATGAGACACGTGCGATTACCCGCTCGATCAATGTGGTGGACGCGGATGTGGAAGACTTCAACAAAATCCACGAAAAAGGTGTAAAGATTACGTCTCAGATGGTGCCAAACGACACTGCAGAAGACTTTATGAAGTTATTAAAGTAAAAGAAAATTTTTAGGAGGAAATTGTCATGATACAATGGTGGCAAATTTTACTACTTACTTTGTACTCAGCTTATCAAATCTGTGATGAGTTGACGATTGTTTCATCAGCAGGCTCACCAGTCTTTGCTGGTTTCATTACAGGACTTGTTATGGGAGATTTAAAGACAGGTCTATTTATCGGAGCTTCTCTCCAATTGACAGTGCTCGGTGTTGGTACTTTCGGTGGAGCTTCTCGTATTGACGCAACATCTGGTGCCGTTCTTGCAACTGCCTTTTCAGTAGCAAAAGGGATTGATCCAGAGATTGCTATTGCTACAATCGCTGTGCCGGTAGCAACTTTGTTGACCTACTTTGATATTCTTGGTCGTATGACTACAACTTACTTCGCTCACCGTGTAGATGCTGCGATCGAACGTTACGACTATAAAGGAATTGAACGCAACTACCTTCTTGGTGCTGTTCCTTGGGCTCTTTCTCGTGCCCTTCCAGTCTTCTTGGCTCTTGCCTTTGGTGGTTCTTTCGTAGAAACTGTTGTTACAGGTCTTGCTAATGTACAATGGTTGGCAAACGGTCTGAAACTTGCAGGTCAAATGCTTCCAGGTCTTGGATTTGCGATCTTGCTTCGTTACCTTCCTGTTCGTCGTAACCTTCACTATTTAGCACTTGGCTTTGGCTTAACAGCAATGTTGACAGTGCTTTATAGCAATGTTCAAAGCCTTGGTGCTGCAGTGTCTAGCATTGTTGGTTCTGATGTGTTCGCTAAACTTCCAAAAGAACAAGCTATTACTTTTGTTAACAACTTCAAGAGTGTATCTATGATTGGTATTGCCATCATCGGTATCTTCCTTGCAGTACAACACTTCAAAAACAGCCAACGTACAGTTGTAGCTGCTCCAGCAAGCAATGTAGAAAGCGGGGAAATTGAAGATGACGAATTCTAATTACAAACTAACAAAAGAAGATTTTAAACAAATTAACAAACGTAGCCTCTTCACCTTCCAATTGGGTTGGAACTACGAACGGATGCAGGCTTCTGGTTACCTTTACATGCTTCTTCCACAATTGCGGAAAATGTATGGAGACGGCACACCTGAATTGAAAGAAATGATGAAATTGCATACGCAATTCTTCAATACTTCTCCATTCTTCCACACTATTATCACTGGTTTTGACCTTGCTTTGGAAGAAAAAGATGGTGTAAAATCAAAAGATGCGGTGAACGGGATCAAGACAGGTCTTATGGGACCATTTGCCCCTCTTGGGGACTCAATCTTTGGATCATTGGTACCAGCTATTATGGGTTCAATCGCAGCAACTTTGGCTATTGCAGGAAACCCAGCCGGTATCTTCTTGTGGATCGCTGTGGCAGTTGCTTATGACATTTTCCGTTGGAAACAGTTGGAATTTGCCTATAAAGAAGGGGTTAACCTCATCAACAACATGCAAAGTACCTTGACAGCTTTGATCGACGCAGCTGCCGTTCTGGGTATCTTCATGGTTGGTGCCTTGATTGCCAGCATGATTGGTGTTGAAGTTTCTTGGACTCCACACATTGGGGACAAAGCGATTGAAATTCAAGATATGCTCAACCTTATCTTCCCACGTTTGGTACCAGCAATCATCACAGGTGTAATCTACTGGTTGCTTGGACGTAAGGGTATGAACTCTACAAAAGCTATCTTGCTCATCATCCTTGCAGCAATCGCATTCTCAGCATTTGGCCACTTCTTCTTTGGAATGGCATAATGGAGTAAGGTATGGCAAAAGAGTTAGTATTGGTCAGTCATGGTCGCTTCTGTGAAGAGCTTAAAGCTAGCACAGAGATGATTATGGGACCACAAGAATCCATCCATACGGTTGCACTCTTACCAGAAGAAGGACCAGAAGACTTTACTGCTAAATTTGAAGCAACAGTCCAAGGTCTAGAAGACTATATTGTATTTGCCGATCTCTTGGGAGGAACTCCTTGCAACACCGTGAGCCGCTTGATCCTTGAAGGACGTGCGATTGACTTATACGCAGGGATGAATCTTCCGATGGTCATCGAGTTCATCAATAGTAGCCTGACTGGTAATGAAGGGGACTACCCTGAACGTGCAAAAGAAAGTATTGTCAAGGTCAATGACCTCTTGTCAAACCTTGATGATGATGAAGATGAGTAGGTTGGTATGGGAGTCTGGGAGCATCATCTCAGGCTCCTTTCCCATTTATCAACGTTAGATTGTAGAAAGGAACAACAGGTTCTATGTTAGACTATACAAAAGAAGACTTGCAGGAGCTAGGAGCAGAGATCACAACACGTGAAATCTACCAACAACCGACGGTTTGGAAAGAAACAGCTCGCTTGTATCAAGAAAGAAAAGCGGAAATAAAAGCTTTCTTAGAAAAAATTGGGCAAGAGCATGACTATATCAAGGTCATCTTGACAGGGGCTGGGACCTCAGCCTATGTGGGAGATACCTTGGTTCCATATTTGCAGGAAGTACACGATGAACGCCACTGGAATTTTCAATCCATTGCGACGACGGATATCGTAGCTCATCCTCAAACCTATTTGAAAAAAGAGGTTCCGACTGTTTTAGTATCTTTTGCCCGGAGTGGCAATTCGCCAGAAAGTGTCGCCACCGTGCAGTTGGCTCAAGACTTGGTTGATGAGCTCTATCAGATCACCATTACCTGTGCCGAAGAAGGAAAACTGGCCCAGCAAGCCCACGGAGATGAGCGCAATCTCTTGCTTCTCCAACCTAAAGAAACCAATGATGCCGGCTTTGCGATGACCTCTAGCTTTACCTCTATGCTTTTGACAGCTCTCTTGGTTTTTGATCCAAGTGAGGAAGAGATCAAGGAAAAACGAGTAGCAGAGCTGGTTGATCTATCTGAGCAAATCTTGGAGAAGGACCGTGCGGTCAAGGAAGTGGTCGATCTAGACTTTGAGCGCGTGATCTATCTGGGAGCAGGACCTTTCTTTGGCCTAGCCCATGAAGCCCAGCTCAAGATTTTGGAATTAACGGCAGGCAAAATCGCAACCATGTATGAGAGTCCTGTCGGATTCCGTCACGGTCCAAAATCCCTCATCAATGATCAGACCCTCGTCTTGGTCTTTGGAGCCATTGATCCTTATACCCGTCAGTATGATCTGGACTTGGTTCGAGAAGTTGCAGGGGATCGGATTGCCCGTCAAGTTGTCCTCTTGACCGATCAAGCTGCAGGGATCGAGCATGTACGAGAAGTGTTGGTGAAAGCATCAGCAGACTCCCTAGATATCTACCGTGCCTTCCCATACATTATCTACGGTCAGTTGATTTCTCTCTTGACTTCGCTCAAGGTGCAAAATCGCCCAGACACGCCATCACCAACTGGTACTGTCAATCGGGTTGTTCAAGGGGTGATCATTCATCCATTTCATAAAGAATAGCCACTAATTTTCTATAAAAAGTGGAGTGTTTCTTCTTGTGAAACTGATACAATGGAGAAAAACAGTGAGAGGAGAAGGTTTGTGAAACAGTATCAAGAAAGCGTGTTTGGGGAATGGCAGAATCAAGAGGTTCGGGCTTATCGCCTCGAAAATGACAAGGGTTACCAATTATCTGTCATGACCTATGGGGCGACGATCTTAGAATATGTGACGCCTGATAAAGAAGACCAGTTTACGAATATTATTCTAGGCTTTGATCGCTTTGAGGACTATGTGGGCAATAGCCCTAAATATGGGGCTAGTATTGGCCCGGTAGCTGGCCGGATTGCAGGAGCTAGCTTTGAACTCAATGGTCAAACCTATCACTTGGAAGCTAATAATGGTACCAACTGCAACCACAGTGGACCGACGGGTTGGGATAGCGCTTTGTTTAGCGTGGAGTCGGTAACGGATCAGGAAATCACTCTCTATACAGAACGGGCGGATGGAACCGGTGGTTTCCCTGGAAGTCTCAAGATCTGGGTAACCTATGGTTTGACGGAAGATGGTGAACTCGAGATTGCTTATCGGGTAGAAACGGATCAAGATACTCTAGTTAACCCGACCAACCACAGCTATTTCAACCTATCTGGGGACTTCACCCAACCGATCAATGACCATGTCTTTCAGATCAACCATCAAGGGCTTTACCCTATCCATCCCGACGGTGTCCCTCTTCAGACCGTGGATAGAGAAAGTCCGGTTGTTCAGCATCTCTACCAAGCTATGCTCTTGGAGGATCTTTTTAAGGACTCTGATCCGCAAATTCGTCTGGTAGAAGGATTAGACCATCCATTTGCTCTTCCAGAAGGGCATGAAAATGCCGGCTTTCTTTACCATCAGCCATCTGGACGTTTTTTGACCTTTAAGTCAGAAGCCCCAGCCTTGGTGGTATATTCAGCCAATTTCGTAGACGAAACTGTTCATCTGCAAGGCCAACCAATGGTTCAGCACAATGGCTTGGCTCTAGAATTCCAAACAGTGCCAGATGCCATTCACAGTGACCAAGCTGAAAAGGTCATCTTGAGAGCAGGTCAAGTCTTCACCAGCAAGACTAGCTACCATGCCATCGCTAAGAAATAAGGAGGAAAAGGGTGACCCAAACAAGGATGTGAAATTCTTGCTTGGGACCTCCTCTTTTTCTCGAAAAAAATTTTTTAGAAAAACTATAAGGAAAGTTTAAGCTTCCTATCGTATACTAATACCATCATCAAAGACCTCCTAACTTTGAATGATAAAACTCCTAAAACTTTTTCATAATAATCTCCCTATAAGAGCCACCAAAACCGGTGGCTTTTTTCTATGTACCTTAGTGAGTCAAGTCCAATAGGGACGTAGACGAGCTTAGGTACATTGACGCAGTTCGAACGCAAGTGAGAACTACGATCTTTAAAAAATTAATGAGGTGAACTCAGAGAGTTCAACCGAACCAAAGGTACCGAAGTATTTTAATAGAGCGTAAGCTCTTTATTTTTTTGCACAGAAAAAAGCTCCTTGAGAAAATCTCAAGGAGCAGTGGAATGACTACTTGCCCGTTGCATCAGACACTTTTTTGAATTTTGCTGAAATAATCGTATTTAGATTATTCCGTCCATCGCGTTGCTCAATCGTCAACGTTAAAATATCTCCATCAATAGAGTATTTATACGTAGTTTCTTTAGCGACAGGTCCAATGGACATGGTTGCAAGTTGCACAATATTGATAGCTTCTGGGAAGATAATCGTTTGGTTTGCTGTATCTAATTTACCGTTCTTCAAGACAGAATGAATTTTAGCATTACCTTTATCAAATTCATAAGTTGTATTGGGCAAGTCCTTAGCGCCATCCTGTAGATTGACTGATAATTTGGTAAATTGATCTTTAATATATTCGTCTTTCGTTTGAGTCACTTTAGATGCATCTTTTTGTTTTAAGTAATCGTAGAACCTTCCAAAACCATCTGCTAGAGATACAGTATAGTCGAATTCAACAGATGTATCTGTAATGTTCAACGTTGGTTTTAAATCTTTCCATGCCTCAGGATAGATCAGCTTGATAGCCGAATCATCATTGTCAAAATCTTTAAAGGCTAAGCTACGTTCAAGAGCTGGTCGGAAGTCGATGGCTTGCCATTTTCCTTCAATTGGAACGGGGTCTTTTTGAGTAGTGCTTCCTTTACGTTTGAAGTGTAGTTCATAGTGAACTGGAAGATTATTTTTCTTCGCTTTTCCGTCAATCGTGACATAAAGCATGTCGTCTTTTAATTTGTAGTGATATGTGTTTGGCGAAACGCGATTTTCACCGAATGAGAAGAAGAATGAGTTTGCTACGGAAAGTCCTTCATCAAAGGTCATTGTTTTGGCACCTTGATCAATAGAACCCGTTGCTTCGTAGCTAAACACGCCAGTATCTTTATTCATGCTGACTTTGTATTTCTTAAAGTCGCTTGCAAATCCTTCATGAGAGTCATACATGATTTTTTTGAATTCTTCTTCAGTCTTGCCTCTAGCTTCTGTTGTGACAGTGGAGAAAGCTTTAATAAAGTTATCAATGTTATAGTCGTATTTAATGGTTGCCGTGTTGTTTTCAATCTTCATGTCCATTTTGAAGTCTTTAACAGATTCAAGCAAGTGTGCAAAGTGGATTCCATGGAGGGTATAGGCTCCGATGGATTCCGTTAAAGCATCGAGAGTATCGACTAATTCCCATTCGCCATCAATCGTTTCGACTTTTGCTGTTTCTGTTTTAGCAGCATTTTTAGAGCCACTTTGTTTTTGAGAACAAGAAGCTAGTAGGAAGACTGAGAACAGAGCAACGAATGCTAAAAATAATTTTTTATAACGTCTAATCATCGTTAGACCTCCTTAAAATAGATGATTGTATTACGCTTATATTATACGTTCAACACAATTGTTTTGCAAGGGCTTTCAAACAAATCGCAATTTTGTTTTGTAACTTGACCGATTATTCAACATAAGAAACGGGAAAATTGTATGTAGCAGAGTCCCCAATAGATGAGATTCTCAAGGCTTCCTAAATTATTTTTTTGCACAGAAAAGAGGCTGGGACAAAAGTCCTAGCCTCTCAATTATTTTTGGATTGTCGAGCAAGACGCAGTGGTTGAGTGGGCTCTACTACGCTGATTTCATCAGCTTTTACAGCCCTACTCAACTGTGCGGAGGTGGGACGACGAAATCGAATTCTAACGAATTACCGATTTCTGTCTCACTCTCAGTGAGTTATTTAATTAGTTTTAGGATCTGAAACTTTCTTGAATTTCATCGGATAAACGAGATGTGCTCCTGTTTCTTCGAATGTTTTTTCAGCGTAAATTGTAAGGATGTCACCATTCAATTCGTAGTGATAAGTAATTGGTACGTCTGTAGAATTAATATAAAGAGGTAGAACTCCAAAGATGTTTGGAACTTCAGGGAATACGATCGTTTTTGCATTCTCGTTTAAAACTCCATCTTTTAACGTTGCAGTTAACACTTTTGTATCGTTATCAAACGTTCCAGTTTGATGTTTAAAACTTCCAAATTTTTTTTCTCTTACGCCTAGAAGGATGGCAGTAGCTTCTTCTTTTGTAGGATATTCATCTTTATTCTGTTCAGCATAAAAATCAATATACTTATTCATATCAGCACTATAAGAATAAGTTACATCTGTTCCTGTGATTTTTAGAGTCGGAACGATATCTTGGAAGGCTTCAGTAACCTTTAATCGACTATTAGCATCATTATAATAAAGTAAGAAAGTACGTTCCACTGTATCTCTAAAATCTACAGCTTTCCAGTCTCCTTCGAGTGAGACTGGGGTAGGTGCTACTGTGGTAGTTTCTGCAACTGTTGTAGTCTCAGCGGTTGTTTGTTGTTTCTGTTGCTGTTGTTTCTGTTGTTGCCCACATCCTGATACAAATAGAAGAGCAAGAAGGGAAAACATCCATAGGGAACTTTTTTTCATATTGTTCATGATTGATCACTCCTTCTAATGATTGTCTCCTACGTAATTGAAACGAAGACGTATTACTCTAAAATGACTTTGTTCATCTTTACCTTCAGCATAAAGTGTTAGTTGGTTACCTTCAACGGTGTAAGTATAAGTAATTGGTACAAGTGAGTTATACGTGGTTCCCATAACAATTCTACTTAAAAATGTAGGTGTTTCAGGGAACGTAATAGTATGTTTCTGTGTATCGATTTCTCCAGTTAGAGAGTAATCATAGGCATAATTAGGTTCGTCAAGAGTAATCTTTGTATGTTTCAAATTTGGAATATAATTCTTAAATTCAGCAGTTTTATTTTTTAAATACGATTCATAATTCGCTTTGTTCTCTCCTGTTGCAAATGCTTGATCCTCATACAGTTTTCTGTAATCAAAATGGTACTTCAATTCAACGGTTTTATCTTTAATGGTCATCGTCATCTTAACCTTATCGAAGTCATCAAGCATTAGTACAGCGGCAAGTTTTTTGATATTAGAAGCTAGGAATACTTTTTGAATGGTCATTTGTTGGTCAGTCCATTTCCAAGTTCCTTGTTGATCCTTTGTAAGATCTTGTGGTGCTTTGATTGTTTGAGGAGATTTATCTGTTTGAGAAGACTTATTTGTTTTAGAAGACTGCGATGGAGAAGACTGACATCCTGCAATAAGGAGCACTGCAAAGAATGCCAAGAAACCGAAAAGGATCTTCTTTGTTTTAGTAAACATAAATTTACCTCCTAAACGTTGTTGCTTTAATTTTATCATTAAAGGAAATAATTATAAAGTGAAATGGTGAGCGATAGATGAAGAAGAAGGGACTGTATAATAAAAAGAAAGGTTGGCGATGAGGGCAACCATTCAACTTATTCTAACGAACGCTAGTGAGAACCAGGATCTTTAAAAAACATATTCTATTTATGGTACCGAAGGTATCATTTTTTGCTATAATAGACTGTATGAGTAGAATTTTAGACAATGAAATCATGGGCGATGAAGAGGCCGTTGAACGGACGTTGCGCCCGCAATATTTACATGAATATATCGGTCAAGATAAGGTCAAGGACCAGCTGAAAATCTTTATTGAGGCGGCTAAGCTTCGGGATGAGGCGCTGGATCATGTCCTTCTTTTTGGCCCTCCGGGGCTTGGGAAAACCACCATGGCCTTTGTCATCGCTAATGAACTGGGCGTCAATCTCAAGCAGACTTCTGGTCCTGTCATTGAAAAGGCCGGTGACTTGGTAGCTATCCTCAATGATCTAGAACCGGGGGATGTCCTCTTTATCGATGAGATCCACCGTCTTCCTATGTCAGTCGAAGAAGTGCTTTACAGCGCCATGGAAGATTTTTACATCGACATTATGATTGGCGCTGGGGAGAGCAGCCGGAGTGTCCATCTGGACCTTCCTCCTTTCACTTTGATTGGGGCCACGACTCGAGCTGGTATGCTGTCCAATCCCTTGCGCGCTCGTTTTGGAATTACGGGGCACATGGAATACTATGAGCAAGATGATCTGACAGAGATTGTCGAGCGGACCGCCGAAATCTTTGAGATGGAGATTACCCACGAAGCTGCCGAAGAGCTTTCTCTTCGTAGTCGGGGGACTCCTCGGATTGCCAATCGGTTGCTCAAACGGGTGCGCGATTTTGCCCAGATCATGGGCGATGGCTTGATTGACGATACCATTACCGACAAGGCCCTCTCTATGCTGGATGTGGACCATGAAGGGCTGGACTATGTCGATCAAAAGATCCTGCGTACCATGATTGAAATGTACGGCGGTGGCCCGGTCGGGCTTGGGACTCTATCAGTCAATATTGCTGAAGAACGCGAGACTGTAGAAGATATGTATGAGCCTTACTTGATTCAAAAAGGCTTTATCATGCGGACCCGGACAGGGCGCGTGGCGACCCGCAAGGCTTATGAACACTTGGGTTACCCCTACAATGGAGACTAGAAGAAGATGCTGACGGAAAAAGCGATAGTAGAACAAATCCAAGCGGATCCGGAGATGATGACTGTCTTGGCTATTATTCGAGATCTCAACTTGGCAGATGCCTGGTTAGCGGCGGGCGCGGTGCGCAATTTCATCTGGAACCAGCTCTCTGGAAAACCAGGGTTTGACGCGACAACCGATATGGATCTGGTCTTTTATGACCCTGAGATCAGCTATGAGGAGACTCTGCAGATCGAGCAGGACTTAAAGAAGACCTATCCCCAGTTCGCTTGGGAAGTGAAAAATCAAGTCTATATGCACCAGCATAGTCCGGGGACGGCTCCTTATCGCAGTGCCTGTGATGCGGTTTCCAAATACCCCGAGCAGTGTACGGCTCTTGCGGTTCGCTTAAGGAAAGACGGTCAGCTAGAGCTCTTTCTCCCTTATGGGACAAGGGATATCGAAGACTTCATCGTTCAGCCGACTCCGCATTTTTTAGCCAGCCCCGAGCGTTTAGCGGTTTATACAGAGCGGATGAAAAAGAAAAATTGGCAGAGTAAATGGCCTCCATTAGAGGTTCGTTTTCCAAAATAGAGAAACAGATCAGATTTGAAAAAGGAATCTGATTTTTTTTTAAAATGATGGAGTCCCTTTGTCATCTTTCTGTCACATTTTTGTTATAATAGTAATAGTATGCTGGTTTTCCATAGTGGAAAGCCAAGAGCTCAGCTAGGTTGGGCAGTCCGAACAAGGAGTTAGGTGGAATCATGAAAAAAATCGTCTTTGTCTGCTTAGGAAATATTTGTCGGAGCCCCATGGCGGAGTTTGTCATGAAGGACTTGACGGATCAGTATGAGATTGAAAGTCGGGCAACCTCTAGCTGGGAACATGGCAATCCCATCCATCGGGGAACCCAGAAAATCTTTCAACAACACCAGGTCCCGTATGATCCAGCTAAGACTTCCTTACAGATCAAGGAAGAGGATTTTTACAACTTTGATTTGATCCTAGGGATGGACGAAAACAATGTAGCAGATCTGAAGCGAATAGCTCCTGCAGGGACAGAGCACAAGATTCATCTTTTTGCTGCTGAAAGTGTGCCAGATCCGTGGTATACCGGTGATTTTGAGGAGACCTATTCCAGAGTCCTGACTGGCTGTAAGGCTTGGTTAGATCAGTTAGCAACTTCCTAAGAGTTTGATATGTGAGAGAATACAGAATATGAAAGAATTTTATGAGACTTATAAGGTCTATCTGACGCGAAAAAATTTAGAAATAGCAGCATTAGTCGTGATTATTCTATCTGCTTTGTTGGTTTTCTTTTCAGCCATTCCAGGTCAGGGTGTCTTGACCTTGGATAAGGGGGCGATCCGTTACGACGGAAGTTTGGTCCGTGGCAAGATGAATGGCAAGGGAACCGTCACCTTTAAAAATGGGGATACCTATACAGGTAACCTCGTCAACGGCTCTTTTAGCGGCTATGGTAAGTTTAAGTCCAAGGATGGTTGGACCTATGAAGGGCAGTTTGTTAACGGCCAGCCGGAGGGCAAAGGCACCTTAACCACAGAAGCCAACGTCGTATACAAAGGAACATTCAAGCAGGGGATTTATCAAAATGCGCATTAAATGGTTTTCACTCGTCCGTGTTACAGGACTCTTATTGGTATTGCTTTACCATTTCTTCCAAAAAGCCTTTCCTGGAGGCTTCATTGGGGTAGATATTTTCTTCACCTTCTCAGGATTTTTGATTACAGCGCTCTTGATCGATGAATTTGCGCGCAAGCAAGGAATCGACTATTTGGCATTCTTGAAACGGCGCTTTTACCGGATCGTACCACCCCTTGTCTTTATGGTCTTGGTCGTGATGCCCTTTACCTTTATGGTCCAACGGGACTACGTGGCTGGTATTGGGACTCAGATTGCGGCGGTCTTTGGTTTTGTGACCAATTTCTTTGAGATGGCAACGGGTGGTAGTTACGAAAGTAACTTCATTCCGCATCTCTTCCTTCATACCTGGAGTTTGGCTCTAGAAGTGCATTACTATGTGCTCTGGGCACTTTTGGCATGGTTCTTGGCTAAGCGGGCTAAGACGGTTGGAAAGTACCGAGGTATGCTCTTCTTAGCATCCAGCGGGCTCTTTCTCTTCACCTTCTTGTCCATGTTCATCCGCGCCTTTCTGACAGCTAATTTCTCTACTATCTATTTTTCTAGCTTCACTCACATCTTCCCCTTCTTTGCGGGATCATGCCTAGCAACGGTGACAGGGATTGCCAATGTCAGCCCGAACTTTACAAAATTGGTGCAGTCTTGGAGCATGAAAAAGACCTTATCGGTCTTGGGTGGAAGCTTTGCCTTCTTGTTTGTGCTCAGTCTTTTCTTACCATTTGATAGCTTGTGGACCTATCTATTTGGCTTTTTAGCAGCGACAATCGCAGCTTGTGCCATGATTCTGTCGGCCCGCATTCTCCATGAAAAGACGCCAGATAAAAAAGAACCAGCCATCCTCAATTTCTTGGCAGATACCAGTTATGGCGTTTACCTTTTCCACTGGCCTTTCTTTATCATCTTCTCTCAACATTTGGGAAATATGATGGCAGCCCTTGTGACGACGATCGTTTCCTTGATTCTAACGGCTCTGTCCTTCTATATTTTGGAGCCAACCATTGCAGGCAAGGAGCCTCGTGTCTTTGGTATGAAGATGGATCTCAGCTTTTTGACCAAGCCAATCTTTTACCTCATGATTCCATTAGCTCTCTTGATGATCGGGATCTCTGCCTTTGCACCAACAGTCGGAGCTTTTGATGAGAGTTTGGTAGTGAGTGGGCTCAATCAAGCAGACAGCAAAATGCAGGTCACACGGACGCAGGTGGACAATGCGACGGCAACAGACTATAACGTCTCAAATGGTGTGACCATGATCGGTGATTCGGTTAACTTGAGAGCACAAGACTACCTGACTAAAGCGATCCCTGGCATCCAGATCGATGCGGTGGTAAGCCGTCAGTTGGAAAATGGAATGAAGGTCTTTGAGACCGATATTTCCAATAAAGTTCTCCTAAAAAATGTGGTCATTGCCCTAGGAACCAATACTGTAAGCAACTACAAAGAATTGCTGGACCAGTATGTTGAAAAACTTCCAAAAGGCCGTCGCCTGATCCTTGTGACACCATATGATGGTCGATATGCCAACGATCAGTCCAGTGAATCGGTTCAAACGCGTCTTTATGAATTGGAACTAGCCAAGAAATACGACTTTATCACCATTGCGGACTGGTATCAAGTAGCAATTGAAAATCCAAACATTTGGGTGGGAACAGACTCTGTTCACTTCAATATGGAAACCAATGGCGGGGAACTCTATGCTCAAACAGTTAAAGAAGCCCTAGATAAGGCTGAAAAAGGACCAGTCAAGAAGTAAAAATACTTCTCTGAAACTGAAACAAAACATATCCTAACAAAATAAAACAAAAAGCAACTTTATACTTGTAAAAAGTTGCTTTTTTTAGTAAGATTAAGAAAACGCTTACAAAAATCAATTGAAAACATCACTTTGTGAAGAAAAAGTTTTTTAAATTATTTTTTCACAATTTTGCGAAAGAATTGCTTTTGCAGCAATCAAATTGATAAAACTTTCACAAACTTCAAAAAAATCTTTGTGAAAGTTGCTTGGAAGTGTTTACAAAAATCTCAAAATAGAGTACAATTATATTGTGAAATAATTAACAAATCGAAATTTCTTACACTATTCTTGAAAATTTCCGAAAACATGAAAAAGTTCTAGAAAAGGATAAGGGTTTCAAACATTGGAGGAAAGTATCAAATGGCTGATAAAAAAACTCTCTCACCTGAAGAAAAGAAACTCGCTGCTGAAAAACACGTAGACGAGTTGGTGCAAAAAGCGCTTGTTGCGCTTGAAGAAATGCGCAAATTGAACCAGGAGCAAGTGGACTACATTGTAGCGAAAGCATCTGTAGCTGCTCTTGACGCACACGGTGAGCTTGCTCTTCATGCTTATGAAGAAACTGGTCGTGGAGTCTTTGAAGACAAGGCGACGAAGAACTTGTTCGCTTGTGAACACGTAGTAAATAACATGCGTCACACCAAGACAGTTGGTGTCATTTCAGAAGATGACGTCACTGGTTTGACCCTTATTGCTGAGCCTGTCGGAGTTGTCTGCGGGATCACACCTACAACCAACCCAACTTCAACAGCAATCTTTAAAGCATTGATTTCCTTGAAGACACGGAACCCTATCGTCTTTGCCTTCCACCCATCCGCTCAAGAATCATCTGCTCATGCGGCACGAATCGTACGCGATGCAGCAATTGCAGCTGGAGCACCTGAGAACTGTGTGCAATGGATTACCCAACCTTCTATGGAAGCAACTAGTGCCCTGATGAACCATGAAGGGGTTGCGACCATCCTTGCGACCGGTGGTAACGCCATGGTAAAAGCTGCTTATTCTTGTGGAAAACCAGCTCTTGGGGTAGGTGCCGGAAACGTTCCTGCTTACGTTGAAAAATCAGCCAATATCCGCCAAGCAGCACACGATATCGTCATGTCTAAATCATTTGACAACGGTATGGTCTGTGCGTCTGAACAAGCGGTCATCATCGATAAAGAAATCTACGATGAGTTTGTTGAAGAATTCAAATCTTACCACACTTACTTTGTCAACAAAAAAGAAAAAGCCCTTCTTGAAGAGTTCTGCTTCGGCGTAAAAGCCAACAGCAAGAACTGTGCAGGTGCGAAATTGAATGCGGACATCGTTGGGAAACCAGCAGCATGGATCGCTGAACAAGCTGGCTTCACTGTACCAGAAGGAACCAATATCCTTGCGGCAGAATGTAAAGAAGTTGGTGAAAAAGAACCGTTGACTCGTGAAAAATTGTCACCAGTCATCGCTGTTTTGAAATCTGAAAGCCGTGAAGACGGAATTAACAAAGCTCGCCAAATGGTTGAATTCAACGGTCTTGGTCACTCAGCAGCCATCCATACTGCTGATGAAGAATTGACCAAAGAATTTGGTAAAGCAGTTAAAGCTATTCGTGTGATCTGCAACTCTCCTTCGACTTTCGGTGGTATCGGGGATGTTTACAATGCCTTCTTGCCATCATTAACACTTGGATGTGGTTCTTACGGACGCAACTCTGTTGGGGACAACGTTAGTGCCATCAACCTCTTGAATATCAAAAAAGTCGGACGCCGGAGAAATAACATGCAATGGATGAAACTTCCTTCAAAAACATACTTTGAACGTGATTCAATTGAATACCTACAAAAATGTCGTGACGTTGAACGTGTCATGATCGTTACAGACCACGCTATGGTAGAGCTTGGTTTCCTTGATCGTATCATCGAACAGCTTGACCTTCGTCGCAACAAGGTGGTTTACCAAATCTTTGCAGACGTAGAACCAGATCCAGATATCACAACTGTTGAACGTGGTACAGAGATCATGCGTGCCTTCAAACCAGATACGATCATTGCTCTCGGTGGTGGATCACCAATGGATGCGGCCAAAGTTATGTGGCTCTTCTACGAACAACCAGAAGTGGACTTCCGTGACTTGGTACAAAAATTCATGGATATCCGTAAACGTGCCTTCAAGTTCCCATTGCTTGGTAAGAAGACTAAATTTATTGCGATCCCAACAACATCTGGTACAGGATCTGAAGTAACTCCATTTGCCGTTATCTCTGATAAAGCAAACAACCGTAAATACCCAATCGCAGACTACTCATTGACTCCAACAGTTGCCATCGTAGACCCTGCCTTGGTATTGACAGTTCCAGGATCTGTTGCAGCAGACACTGGTATGGACGTCTTGACGCACGCGACAGAAGCTTACGTATCACAAATGGCTAGCGACTTCACAGATGGTCTTGCTCTTCAAGCTATTAAACTTGTCTTTGAAAACTTGGAAAGCTCAGTCAAGAATGCGGACTTCCATTCACGCGAAAAGATGCACAATGCGTCAACCATCGCAGGTATGGCCTTCGCCAATGCCTTCCTCGGTATTTCTCACTCAATGGCCCACAAGATCGGTGCGCAATTCCACACCATCCACGGACGGACCAATGCCATCTTGCTTCCATACGTTATCCGCTACAACGGTACACGGCCAGCTAAGACAGCTACATGGCCTAAGTACAACTACTACCGTGCAGATGAAAAATACCAAGATATCGCTCGTATGCTAGGACTTCCATGCTCTACTCCAGAAGAAGCCGTTGAAGCTTACGCAAAAGCTGTATACGAACTCGGTGAACGCTGTGGTATCGAAATGAACTTCAAAGCACAAGGCATCGATGAAAAAGAATGGAAGAAACATTCTCGTGAATTGGCCTTCCTTGCTTATGAAGATCAATGTTCACCAGCTAACCCACGTCTTCCAATGGTAGACCATATGCAAGAAATCATCGAAGATGCTTACTATGGTTACAAGGAACGTCCAGGACGTCGTAAATAAGACGCCAAGGAACAACTGATGTTTATCAGCTACCCCCACTCGAAAGAGCGGGGGATTTTTGCTATTTGGGTCCAAAACTCGTTTTTTCATAAAAAATTAGACTTTTTTTCAGAAATTGTGTTATTTTTATAGCATTCCGAGCTATTTTATGTTACCCTATAGTGTGTGAATCTGCCTGTAGCTGAAGGGTTATGGTCCTTTTTCAGTTATAGGAAACGAAAAAATAAATCCAAGAAAGGAGGCCATCTCAAATGGAGTTAGAAGGTGACGTGCAAGGAAGACAAGATCAGGCACAGAAAATTATTGAAATGCCCCAACGAGATCGGGAAACTTCCACTTCAGAAAATCAGCCATCATCTGCTTCAGTGGTCTCCATGTATGGGCAGGAAAAGCCAAGCATTTCTAGCCTCCATCAGCAACTGGCAGGCGCATCTGGAACCCAGACCATTCAATTGCGGGAGGAATTGGTGCTGGCGGTAGCGCAGAATGCTTCAGCGCAAGCAACTGTCTTTGAGGCAGAAATCAAGGATAAGCTTGAAGAGGCTAAGGAGACAGTTTCTCATAAGGTCGCTGAGGTGTCTCAAATGGCCCACAGCATGGCCCAATTTTTAACAGACGCAGAAGTGGAGCAACTATTAGGAGAGTTCTCCATGGATACTTGTTGGGACCAAGCGGTAGAGGCGGAGAACCTCGCCCAAGCAAAGGCCTACTCTACTCGCTTGTCAGATTTGGCAGGTCAGCTGGAGGCTGCTTCAGCTCAATTGGTGGACTTGGACAAGGGACAAGCGACGGCCTTTGATTTTTCATAAGTAGGAGAAAAAGATGTTAGAGATCCTGGGAGAGGACAGAGAACGAATTGAGGAGCTCCATCGAGAGATTAAAAAGGAGCAAGAGCGGATTGCGATCAGAAGTTTGATTGCAACGCAAAAAGCCTTGATGATGTTGGAAGGGATGAGTTTGCAGGTAACCTTGGGCGGTCAATCTGAAAAGATGCGCTCTTTTGCTACAACGACCCTAGTTAGTGATTTGAAAGATGGATTTACAGGAGGAGCAGCGGACGCGGTAGAAACAGCACTGAAATCAGTGAAGAAACCGATTTTATTGAGTCCGATTAAAGGAGGTATGTGATGTACCATTCAGGAAATAGTGAATTAGAACAACTAGAAGATCGACATTACCGCTTCAATCAAAAGCTTAGCGAGTTGGAGTGGGATTATGCGGATATGCGTATGGATGTCCGCCAACATACAGAAAATTTAGTGGACTGGCTGAGTGCCCTTCATTTTCAAGCGCCAAGTGCGGAGGCCCAAAGTGGCTTGGAGCGTTTATTTGCCTTGCAAGAAGAGTTTGAGGCAGAACTCAAGCGCTATGAAGAGCGTTTAGAAGAAGAGCGTGAGCGCGAGCAGCAAGAGTACTATAAGCAGCGTCAACAATTAGAACAAGGTGATTGAAACATTCCTCTGGTAGAGATAAGAGGAATGTTTTTGTTTGCTCAAAAACTTTTAAAAATGTGCTCATAAATTCTTGCAAGCGCTTACTTAGTATGTTATAATATTCACAAAGAAACGAAAATAAAATGGTTTTATCAAACCAACAAAAAAGGAGTCGCTTATGAAAGCTGCAACTTATGTATCTGCAGGCAATCTGCAACTGATTGACCAACCAAAACCAGTGATCAAAAATCCAACGGATGCCATTGTGCGTGTCTTGAAGACAACCATCTGTGGGACAGACCTTCACATCCTAGGAGGAGATGTTCCGGCTTGTAAAGAAGGCACGATTTTAGGCCACGAAGGAATCGGGATCGTCGAAGAAGTCGGCGATGCAGTGAATAACTTCAAGGTGGGCGACAAGGTTATCATCTCTTGTGTCACAGCTTGTAATACCTGCTACTACTGTAAACGTAGTTTGCCTTCTCACTGTGAAGATGGTGGTTGGATTTTGGGTCACTTGATCAACGGAACCCAAGCAGAGTATGTCCACATTCCACATGCGGATGGTAGCCTTTATCATGCGCCTGAAACGGTGGATGACGAAGCCTTGGTTATGCTCTCAGATATTCTCCCAACCTCTTATGAAATTGGGGTGCTTCCATCTCATGTAAAACCAGGTGATAATGTCTGTATCGTTGGAGCTGGTCCGATCGGTCTTGCAGCTCTCTTGACTGTGCAGTTCTTCTCACCAGCTACGATTATCATGGTGGACTTGTCTGAATCTCGTCTTGAAGCAGCTAAGAAATTTGGAGCAACTCACACCATCTGCTCCAGCGATATCGCTGAAATCAAGGCCTTTATCAATGAAGTGACCGAAGGCCGCGGTGTCGATATCTCCATGGAATGTGTGGGCTATCCTGCTACTTTTGATGTCTGCCAAAACGTCATCTCTGTCGGTGGACACATCGCCAATGTCGGTGTCCACGGAAAACCGGTTAGCTTCAATTTGGACGAATTGTGGATCAAGAACATTACCCTCAACACCGGTCTTGTCAATGCCAATACCACTGAAATGTTGCTCAATGTCTTGAAATCAGGCAAGATCGATGCGACTAAGCTCATCACCCACCACTTCAAACTCTCAGAAGTCGAAAAGGCCTATGATGTCTTTAAACATGCGGGTGAAAACCATGCTCTCAAGGTGATTATCGAAAATGATATCAGTGAATGAAGTGGCAACTAATATTTGTTCATAGTTTTTTTAGACGGACCAGAGATATTCTGGTCCTATTTTCAACCCCAAAAAGCCAATGATTCCTTGCAAAATAAATTTGTTGTCTTATAATAGAAGTACAGAAAACGATTACATAAAGAGAAAGGTGTGATCTTATGAAACGGTTTTGTTATCATCGTGAATTCTGGATGGACTTCCATTTCTGGATCTTGGTCTTGCTTTTAGCGGCTGTAGCTTTGACGATGCGGGCTCCGCTTTCGGTAGCTAGCCTGGCTTATCTTGCTTTTGTCGGGATTTTGATCCTTCTTCAGGTCTTTCAACCGGCTGTATCGACACGTCAGTATCCAGAAGGTAGCTACCATTTCAATTGGACCTTTTATCGTGATACCCGACTGTATATCAATCTCTTTTTATTAGCAGGTCTCTTGGCAGGCCCAATGGCTTCATCGGATATGGTCTATTGGATTTTGCTTGGAGCCGTCGTCGGCTCTATCGGCTTTGTATTTGTCGTAAAGGAAAAAGCGACTCAAAAGATGGCCTAAGGAATCACCATGTCCTAGATCTCTGAAACTAGTTTCAGAGATCTTTTTATTTTCCCCTAAAATGTGAAACTATAATCCAATTGCACGATTAATATTGTAAGCGCTTTAAAAATAGATTATAATCAATTTACAAGTACTCGAGTTGCCTTATTATCAAAGGAGAAGGAGTTATGTCAAAGATTACAAAAGATGAACTGATTGAACAAATCAAAGACGGCATCATTGTTTCTTGTCAAGCCCTCCCTCATGAACCGCTCTATACAGAAGCAGGAGGAGTCATTCCTCTCTTGGTCAAAGCGGCTGAGCAGGGTGGAGCTGTCGGGATCCGAGCCAATAGTGTCCGGGATATCAAGGAAATAAAGGAAGTGACCAAGTTACCGATCATTGGGATTATCAAGCGTGACTATCCACCGGAAGAACCCTTTATCACGGCTACTATGAAAGAAGTCGATGAGTTGGCAGCTTTGGATATCGCGGTCATTGCGCTTGATTGTACAAAACGGCCGCGTCATGATGGGCTTTCGATTAGTGACTTTATCCATCAAGTCAAAGAGAAATATCCAGACCAACTCTTGATGGCTGATATCTCGACTCTGGAAGAAGGATTGACAGCTGTCGAAGCGGGAGTGGACTTTGTCGGAACGACCCTTTCGGGCTATACGGACTACAGTCCAAAGGTTGATGGTCCAGATTTTGAACTGATCCATCGTCTCTGCCAAGCAGGAGTAGATGTCATCGCAGAAGGCAAGATCCACTACCCTGATCAGGCCAAGAAAATCCATGATCTCGGGGTTCGCGGTATCGTCGTAGGTGGTGCCATTACCCGACCAAAAGAGATTACAGAGCGCTTCGTCGCAGCCTTAAAATGAGAAAACAAAACAGTAGATTGAAGGAGGAGGAGACCGAATAGAGAGTAGTCGAATCTGAAACATGAACAAGAATAGGCGTCCTCATTGAGGATAACCCCCTGTAAGAGTAATCTTACCGCAATCGTGAGGAGAAATCACATGAAAATGAAAAAAGTATTGTGCTCGTTGGTAGCTGGTGCAGCTCTTCTAGCACTCGCAGCCTGTGGCTCTGGCGGAGGATCAAAATCAAAATCTTCTGGAGGAAATTCTGGTAAAACAGAAATTACCTGGTGGGCATTCCCAGTCTTTACTCAAGAAAAAGCAGATGATGGTGTCGGAACCTACGAAAAATCAATTATTGCAGCTTTTGAAAAAGCGAATCCAGATATCCACGTGAATTTGGAAACGATTGACTTCAAGTCAGGTCCTGAAAAGATCACAACGGCTATTGAAGCAGGAACTGCTCCGGATGTACTCTTTGATGCACCTGGACGGATCATTCAGTATGGTAAAAATGGAAAATTGGCTGATTTGAACGATCTCTTTACCGAAGATTTTGTCAAAGATGTCAATAATGAAAATATCATTCAAGCCAGCAAGGCAGGTGACACAGCTTACATGTATCCAATTAGTTCAGCACCATTCTACATGGCGATGAATAAGAAGATGCTCAAAGATGCAGGCGTGTTGGATCTTGTCAAAGAAGGCTGGACAACAGACGACTTTGAAAAAGTCTTGAAAGCCTTGAAAGACAAAGGCTACACACCAGGATCACTCTTCAGTAATGGTCAAGGTGGAGACCAAGGAACTCGTGCCTTCATTGCCAACCTTTATGGCGGTTCTGTTACTGATGAAAAAGTAACCAAGTATACAACAGATGATCCAAAATTTGTCAAAGGTTTGGAAAAAGCTTCTAAATGGATCGATGACGGCTTGATGATGAATGGTTCTCAATTCGATGGTGGAGCAGACATCCAAAACTTTGCGAATGGTCAAACTTCTTACACTATCTTGTGGGCACCTTCACAAAACGGTATCCAAGCTAAATTGTTGGATGCAAGTAAGGTTGAAGTAGTAGAAGTGCCATTCCCATCTGACTCAGGCAAGCCAAAATTGGAATACCTTGTCAATGGATTTGCAGTCTTCAATAATAAAGATGAAAAGAAAATTGCTGCTGCTAAGAAATTTGTACAGTTCATCGCAGACGACAAAGAATGGGGTCCAAAAGATGTTGTGCGTACAGGAGCCTTCCCAGTTCGTAGTTCATTTGGTAAGTTGTACGATGACAAACGGATGGAAACCATCAGCACTTGGACAAAATACTACTCACCATACTACAACACGATCAACGGTTTTGCAGAAATGCGGACCCTATGGTTCCCAATGTTGCAATCTGTTTCAAACGGGGATGAAAAAGCAGAACCAGCTTTGAAGACCTTTACTGAAAAAGCAAACGAAACCATTACGAAAAAATAATCAGTCTATGAAGCGGACCTAAGTCTTTCATAGAAACGAGAATTTGCAGGCCCCTTCGAATCCGTATCTCTCTTTTTGGAATGGAACGAAGGGGTCTTCATTCTTTCTGGATCTTCTTTTCTTAAGTCGTAAGATATGTTTAGAAAAGAAAATAGAAAAAGAACACTAGGAGGTGCCTTACTGTGAAGGTAAACAAAATCCGAATGAGGGAGACGCTCGTTTCCTACGCATTCCTAGCACCCATTTTAATCTTCTTTACGGTCTTTGTCCTAGCCCCCATGATCATGGGCTTTGTGACAAGTTTCTTCAACTATTCTATGACATCCTTTAAGTTTGTCGGCTTAGAAAATTATTCCCGCATGTTTGCGGATAAGGTCTTTGTCAAGTCCTTGATCAATACCGTTATTATCGTTATCGGATCCGTTCCGATCGTGGTATTGTTCTCCTTGTTTGTGGCTTCTCAGACCTACCATCAAAATGCCATTGCGCGTTCTTTCTACCGTTTCGTCTTCTTCCTTCCTGTTGTTACAGGGAGTGTAGCGGTAACGGTTGTGTGGAAATGGATCTATGATCCGCTATCAGGGATTTTGAACTTTGTATTGAAATCTGGACATGTCATCAACCAAAACATTTCTTGGTTGGGGGACAAACACTGGGCTTTGATGGCCATCATCATTATTTTGTTGACCACTTCAGTTGGTCAACCGATCATCCTCTACATTGCGGCCATGGGAAATATTGACAATTCACTTGTAGAAGCCGCGCGTGTGGATGGTGCGACAGAATTTCAAGTTTTCTGGAAAATCAAATGGCCAAGTCTATTGCCAACAACCTTGTACATTGCGATCATTACGACCATTAACTCTTTCCAATGTTTCGCCTTGATCCAATTGTTGACATCCGGTGGTCCGAACTACTCAACGAGTACCCTTATGTACTACCTCTATGAAAAAGCCTTTAAACTCTCTGAATACGGTTATGCCAACACCATGGGTGTCTTCCTTGCGGTGATGATTGCCATTATCAGTTTTGCGCAATTCAAGATCCTCGGAAACGACGTAGAATACTAAAGAAAGGAGCCTCAGATGAAACCAACACAAAAGAAACCCATCACTGCCTTTACAGTGATTTCAACGATCATTTTGCTCCTTTTGACAGTCTTGTTCATTTTCCCATTTTATTGGATTTTGACAGGGGCCTTTAAGTCTCAGCCAGATACCATTATGATCCCACCTCAGTGGTGGCCAAAGACACCAACCATGGAAAACTTCCAACAGTTGATGGTACAAAACCCAGCCCTACAATGGTTGTGGAATAGTGTCTTCATCTCCCTTGCAACCATGCTTTTGGTGTGTATGACCTCTTCCTTGGCAGGTTATGTCTTGGCTAAGAAACGCTTCTATGGGCAACGAATTCTCTTTGCTATCTTCATTGCAGCCATGGCCCTTCCGAAACAAGTTGTCTTAGTTCCATTGGTACGGATTATCAACTTTATGGGGATTCATGATACCCTTGCAGCGGTTATTCTACCATTGGTTGGATGGCCATTCGGGGTCTTCTTGATGAAGCAATTTAGTGAAAACATCCCAACAGAACTCTTAGAATCTGCTAAGATCGATGGTTGTGGAGAGTTGCGGACTTTCTGGAGCGTTGCCTTCCCAATTGTCAAGCCGGGATTTGCAGCCCTTGCCATCTTTACCTTTATCAACACCTGGAACGACTACTTTATGCAATTGGTAATGCTGACCTCTCGTCAAAACTTGACTATTTCACTAGGGGTAGCAACCATGCAGGCTGAAATGGCCACCAACTATGGCTTGATCATGGCTGGGGCAGCCCTAGCTGCAGTGCCAATCGTTACGGTCTTCCTCGTGTTCCAAAAATCCTTTACACAAGGGATTACCATGGGAGCGGTCAAAGGATAAGTCCTCTGCTTGGACAAACGATAGTTGTGTACAGATCGGTTTTCTAGGCTGAGAAGTATCGAAAGGATGAGAATATGATATTTGATGATTTAAAAAACATCACCTTTTACAAAGGAATCCACCCCAATCTAGATCAGGCCATTGACTTTCTCTATGAGCATCGGAAGGATTCTTTTGAATTGGGGAGATACGATATTGATGGGGATAAGGTCTTTCTCGTCGTTCAAGAAAATACCCTCAACAAAGCAGAAAATGATCGCTTTGAACACCACAAAAGATATGCCGATTTGCATTTATTGGTAGAAGGGCATGAGTTTTCGAGTTATGGATCTCGTGTGACAGGTGAGGCGCTCGCATTTGATGAAGTATCGGACATCGGTTTTGTCCATTGCCAGGAGTCTTATCCGCTTCATCTAGGCTATCATAATTTTGCGATTTTCTTTCCGGGGGAACCTCACCAGCCCAATGGCTATGCAGGGCAAGAAGATATTGTGAAAAAGTATCTATTTAAAATTGCGATCGATTGATCATGTTAGAAAGGAGTGCCTATGTCATCTAAGGGGGCAGGATTGATCAAAACCGTTTTTAACACGGACAATGTAGTGATGCGTATCAGTGAGAAGGTTCTCGACTTGGTAACCGTTAATCTTTTATTTGTGCTAAGTTGTTTACCAGTTCTCACGATTGGAATTGCGAAAATTAGTTTGTATCAGACCTTATTTGCCATTAAGCACCAGCGTCGAGTTCCGGTGATTCGTAGTTATGCGAAGGCTTTTCGGGACAATTGGAAGATAGGCTTGCAACTAGGAAGTTTAGAACTGATTGTTGCAGGTATTTGTCTCTTTGATTTATTCTTATTTTGGGGGCAAACTTCCCTAGCTTTCCAAGCTTTGAAAACCGTTTGTTTAGGCCTCTTTCTCTTTCTTATGTTGATCTTATTGGCTGCTTATCCGATTGCGGCTCGCTACCAGTTGGATTGGAAAGAGTGTTTGCAAAAAGCCATGATTGTGACAGGCTTGCATTTTCCTTGGTTCTTCGTCATGGGAAGTGCTCTCTTACTTCTATGTATGGCTCTTGCAAGCTCGGTTTTAGTTTTCCTATTGGGACTTATGATCTTTTTCTTGTTCGGCTTTTCAAGCTTGGCTTTTGCACAAGTTGGATTAATGGAAAAGATTTTCGCCCAGTACCAAGAATAAAATGAATTTATTAGTGACAAAAGGAGAAAAAATGTCAGATTTAAAAAAATATGAAGGAGTCATCCCCGCTTTTTACGCCTGCTATGATGACCAAGGAGAAATTAGCCCGGAGCGGGTACGTGCGCTGGTAGAATATTTTATCGCGAAAGGTGTGCAGGGCTTGTATGTCAACGGATCCTCTGGCGAATGTATCTACCAGAGCGTGGCCGATCGCAAGCTGATCTTGGAAGAAGTGATGGCAGTAGCTAAAGGGAAATTGACCATCATTGCTCACGTAGCCTGCAACAACACCAAGGATAGCGTGGAATTGGCACGACATGCGGAAGAATTAGGAGTGGATGCCATTGCGGCCATTCCACCGATCTATTTCCGCTTGCCAGAATACAGTGTGGCCCACTACTGGAATGAAATCAGTGCAGCCGCACCCAATACAGACTTTGTCATCTACAATATCCCGCAATTGGCAGGGGTCGCTTTGACACCGAGCCTTTACAAGGAAATGTTGAAAAATCCACGGGTGATTGGGGTGAAAAATTCTTCGATGCCTGTTCAGGACATTCAAACCTTTGCTTCTTTAGGAGGCGACGACCACATTGTCTTTAATGGTCCGGATGAACAATTCTTAGGTGGCCGTCTCATGGGAGCGCATGCTGGGATCGGTGGCACCTATGGTGCGATGCCAGAACTTTTCTTGAAGCTCAATCAGCTGATTGCTGAGAAAGACTTGGAGACTGCGCGTGCCCTGCAGTTTGCCATCAATGACATTATCGGAGTCTTGACGTCTGCTCATGGCAATATGTATGCAGTCATCAAAGCGGTTTTGCGCATCAATGAAGGTTTGGACTTGGGATCTGTTCGCTCCCCTTTGACGCCAGTAGTAGAAGCGGATCAAGAAGTGATTCAACGTGCTGCTCAACTCATTCAGGACACAAAAGCCAGATTCCTTTAATCAAAGGAGGTCTAGATGAATCCATATGTTGTAATTGATATCGGAGGGACCAGTATCAAGTATGGTCTAGCCGATGCAAAAGGGCAACTCCTAGAGACCCATGAAATGCCAACGGAGGCCCAAAAAGGAGGACCTCACATTCTTAACACAACAAAGGAAATCGTAGCCCGTTATTTGAAGAAGCATCCCTTGGCAGGGGTTGCGATTTCTTCGGCCGGAATGGTAGATCCTGATAAAGGAGAAATCTTTTATGCAGGCCCACAAATTCCCAACTATGCAGGCACCCAATTCAAAAAGGAAATCGAAGAGACCTTTCAGATCCCTTGCGAGATTGAAAATGATGTTAACTGTGCCGGTCTCGCAGAGGTCACCACAGGCCATGCAAAAGGATCGAACAATGCTGTTTGCCTGACGATTGGGACAGGGATCGGCGGTTGCCTCTTGCTCGATGGTCAGGTCTTTCATGGCTTTAGCAATTCAGCCTGTGAGGTTGGCTATCTTCATTTGCCAGATGGTGCCTTTCAGGATCTAGCTTCAACGACGGCTTTGGTCGAGTATGTGGCGGAACATCACGGTGATCCTGTGGAACAGTGGAATGGCCGCCGGATCTTTAAGCAGGCAACAGAAGGAGATAAGATCTGTATGGCTGGAATTGATCGAATGGTGACCTACCTTGGCAAAGGACTGGCCAATATCGTTTATGTGGTCAATCCAGAGGTCATCGTTCTTGGAGGGGGGATTATGGCTCAGGAAGCTATCCTCAAGCCAAAAATCTATCAAGCCCTGTGTGCCGAACTGGTTCCTAGCCTAGCAGATAAGATCCGTTTGGAATTTGCCCACCATCAAAACGCTGCGGGTATGTTGGGGGCCTACTACCACTTTAGACAAAAACATGAAACATAAAACAAGTCGCGCTGGCGACTTGCTTTTTAAATAGGGAGACCATATTAAGATTTTCGAGAACGTTGATTAGAAAGTTTTTTGTTTTCCCAGTAGCTATTAAAGACAATTTCCTTTTGTTCTCGGCTTTTATTAAGGAAATGAGCATAGATCAAATCGACCACAATGAGGAGTGGTAAAATAGCAGAGATTCGATCGATATAGGTACTACTAGGAAGAGGTGCGGCCGGTAACACTTCTGTGAATCCTTGGTGGATGGCAGCCGGGTTAGCGGTCACAAGAACCGTTTTAGCCCCTTTTTCTTTGGCGTCCAGGAGACTATCTGTAATGGAGTTGGTGCCTCCTGACAATGAGAAACCGATGACTAAACAAGAGGAATCGAGAATACTGGTCGTCCAAGCAAAGCCGTCTTGATCAGTCAGGGCTTCACAAACGACGCCCAATCGCATAAAGCGCAATTTCATTTCTCGAGCGACTAATCCGGAACTACCGATCCCGAAGAAATAGACTCGGTCTACTTGATCGATTAGTTCAGCTACCCGATCTAATTGAGAATCTTTTACCAGACTTTCAGTGACGTTACTGATATGGTGGTAGCGTTGCAAGACACTGAGAGTGAGTTCGTCATGCACTTGCACCTGTTTTTGATTTTTGGTTTCTTCGTTAAAATGATAGACAAACTCCCGATAGCCGGAAAAACCACATTTTTGAGAGAAACGCGTTAAAGCTGCCTTTGAAACATGGAGTAACTCCGTTACACGAGAAGAGGACAGGGAGTGCTGTCGTGCTTCGGATGATAAAAAATATTGGGCAATATCGCGTTCCATATCTGTTAACTCAGCTTCATGGCTGGCGATAATGGCGCGTAAATCTTGATCTTGTTTCACAGCAATCCTCCTTTCTCACGAGATGAAATAACAGGATGCTCCTATAATATATTACACATTATAACATGGGTAACCGCTTTATTCAAGTAAAAGAAATCAAGAAATACTGAAACTAGGAACAGGATAGGAGAAAAGAAGAGAACGCTACCAAACTTGAAACTAAGGTCTTATTTGTTGTCCACAATTTTCTGAAAATTCCCGGTTGGGCCTGAACAAACGATATGAATTGTGGTATAATTTAAGATAATTGTACTGTTGTTGGAAGAACAATAGTTGAATAAGGAGGTGTGACGATGTCGAATGCAACACTCGAGATGATGCAAGAGATCGAGCAAGCTGCTCAGGGCGTGATCGTAGGCTATGAAGCTCAAGTTGAACAAATCCGAACGGATTCGCGCGATCGCCTTGCAACAGTGGCACAGCATTACGATGAGGAAACCAAGCAATTGGTCACAGAGGCAGAAAAAAACGCCCAGGAAAGACTCGTCCGTTTAACGAAAGATCTGGAAGAAACGGTTGCGCGCAATGATGCCAGGGTACAAGAGGCGATGACCGATAAACGAGCTGGGCTAGTTGAAGCCATTGTAGAAAAGGTGGTAGCAAGCTATGGCCGTTAGTCAGATGCAAAAACTGTCCCTCATCTTACCCAAAGATGACTTGGACAGTCTCCTACTAGCGCTACAGTCTGAGGCAAAAATCCAGATTTATGACCTCAGTGAGCATGAAGAATGGCAGGCTGCCTTTGAGGCAAATACCTTGTCTCAACCCTTGACAGAGGACAATCGTCAAGCTTTGGTAGAGCTGCAAAAACGTCAAGAACAAGTTGAAAAAATGATTCAGACTCTGGAGCCTTATATGCCTGAGAAAAAGGCCCTGCAAGCTCTGAAGGAAGAACCCTTAAGCTTGTCTTTTGATGACTTGCAGGCCCACGGGATGATTCGAGATGAGGATCTTCTATTGACCAAGTTGAAACGCCAATTGCGCGTGTTAGACAAGGCTCGTCAGAAGATTGCGGATGCAAAGGCAGAGATAGAGCGCTTAGAAAAATGGCGACCGTTAGAGGTGACACCAGCTGCCCTCGCTACTTTTCACTATGTGCATGGCTTGATCGGGACGATTCCAAATAGCGATACAGACGCTGTTCGTTCTTCCTTAAAAGCTCATCCAGAGCTGGAGTTAGAAGAAGTCTTTACGTCTGAAACCGAACACGGTTATGTCATCTTGTATCGATCGGGAGATCGTGTAGCTGTTCAGGAGCTTCTGGAAGACCATGGGTTCAAAGAATTGGACTATGAAGAAGAGCAGGTCCCGGCCGCCTACTTGGATCGCCTAGAAGGGGAAATCAAAGAGCAAGAAGCTGTAGCTGCAGCAACCCTAGCCGAGTTGCAAAACTCCCAGAAGGAGTTGGACCAGCTTAAGTACCAGATGGATTACTTGCTGAGTTCGGGAGCTCGTGAGGAAGCTAAGTCGCTTCTTGCCAGCACGCAAAGCTTGGTAGCCCTAGAGGGTTGGATTGAAACATCCCAAGTAGCCTCATTGCGAGACTTCTTGCAAGAAGGTTTTGGTTCTCGAGTCTTACTAGAGACACGCGATGTGACGGAAAAAGATTGGGATGACGTTCCGATCCAGTTGCGAAATAATGCCTTGGTAGAACCTTTTGAATTAGTCACAGAGATGTACGCCCTGCCTAAGTATTACGAGAAAGATCCGACACCGATCGTTTCTCTCTTCTACTTTGTTTTCTTTGGCATGATGGTCGCAGATATCGGTTATGGACTGTTGCTAACGGTAGCGACAGGGTTTGCCCTTAAAGCCTTTAAGCTCAAGCCTAGTACAGCCAAGAACCTTCGTTTCTTCAGCCTCCTTGGAATTTCAGTGGCCCTTTGGGGTGTGGTCTATGGCTCTTTCTTTGGATTTGAGATGCCTTTTGCCCTGATCAGTACGACCAGCAACGCCATGACCATCCTGATCCTCTCAGTGGTCTTTGGTTTTATCACCGTCTTAGTGGGCCTCTTCCTAGGAGGAATGAAAAATGTTCGCCTCAAAGACTACACGGAAGCCTATAATGCGGGCTTTGCTTGGGTCTTGATCCTACTTGGTTTAATGCTTCTAGCAGTAGGCAATATCTTGCCAGGGATGAGCCTGCTAGTTCCGATCGGCAAGTGGCTGGCTATTTTGAATGCCATTGGGATCTTGATTGTTTCCATTGTCAGTGCCAAGAAGCTATCCGGTTTAGCGTCTGGTCTCTTTAACCTCTACAATGTTAGTGGCTATGTCGGAGACTTGGTCAGCTTCACCCGTTTGATGGCCTTGGGCTTGTCTGGAGCGAGTATCGGTTCGGCCTTCAACCTCATTGTCAATCTCTTCCCACCGCTTGGACGGTTTACGGTAGGGCTTGTGCTCTTTATCGTCCTACATGCCATTAATATGTTCCTGTCCTTCTTGTCAGGATATGTGCATGGAGCCCGTTTGATCTTTGTGGAGTTCTTCGGTAAGTTCTACGAAGGAGGAGGCAAGCCATTTCGTCCTCTCAAACCTTCTGAACGCTATATTAAAACAAAAAAATAAGTATTATCTTTAATAAATAGGAGTATATTCATGGAATCTTTAGCATCATATTTTTCAGCCCATGGGGGCGCCTTCTTTGCAGCATTTGGTGTGGCGATCGCCGTTGCACTTAGTGGAATGGGATCTGCCCTTGGGGTTGGTAAAACGGGTCAAGCAGCAGCAGCGCTCTTGAAAGAACAACCTGAAAAATTTGCCCAAGCCTTGATTTTGCAATTGTTGCCAGGTACACAAGGTTTGTACGGTTTCGTTATCGGGATCTTGATCTGGTTGCAAATTAAGCCAGATATGCCACTTGAAACAGGGGTTGCTTACTTCTTTACAGCTCTTCCAGTTGCGATCGTTGGTTATTTCTCAGCCAAACACCAAGGAAATGTTGCGACAGCAGGGATGCAAATCTTGGCAAAACGTCCTGAAGACATGATGAAAGGGGTTATCCTTGCGGCCATGGTTGAAACCTATGCCATCTTGGCCTTCGTTGTGTCCTTCCTATTGACCCTACGCGTCGGCTAAGAGCTAGCTTTGATGAATTCGCCTCGCGAGGTGAAAAACACAAGACGCATGCAATAGGAGAAAAACGATATGGATGAACAAACCCAATTAAAGGATTCGATCTTGGCCCAAGCCCACGAAAAAGGGCGTAAACTCTTAGAAGAGACCAAGGAAACCATCCTAAAAGAAGAGACTGCGCAAGAAGAGCGGTTGATCCAAGAGAAACTCAATCAACGCTCCGAGCAGCTCAAGCGGATTCAACGTCAATTGCAACGTGAAACCCAACAAATCGAAAATAAAAAACGCCAATCAACCCTTGTCACCAAACAACGAGTCTTAAAGGATCTCTTTGCAGATGCTTACGAAGCGATGGTGGCTTGGCCCCTTGACAAGGAAATGCAGTTTGTAGATGCAGTCTTAGATCGCTATCAGGGACAAGTTGTGACCCTGACCTTTGGGGCGGTGAGCGCTAGCAAATTTGATCCAGCAGCTCTCGATAGATGGAAGCAGACTCATCAGAATGTGACAGTTGCGGATGCGACGATCCCAGCTCAGGCAGGCTTTGTCTTGTCGGTTGGGAAGATTGATGACAACTATCTCTACCGTGATTTGGTGGATTCCATTTGGGAGCAAGAAAGCTACCAGATGGCAGCCAGCATTTTCACCGACGAAGAGAACTAGGAGGTTGCAATGAGCGAACGGACCTATTCTCAAGTTAATACAGGAATCAGCGTACGTGAGGCTAGTTTTGTCAGTCCCAGTCAGTTCGAGCAGTTGCTTGCAAGTCCCTCTAGTGAGAGCCGAGAAGGCTTGCTACAAGGGACACCTTATGCTTTAGACAGCCACGAGATCAAGGATTTAGCAGCCCTTGAAGAGCGCCTGATGGCAGCCTTGTTGGCGGAATACCAATGGGCTTTTGAGGTAACCCCCCAGTCAGACCTGGTTAGCCTCTTCACCTTGAAGTACACCTATCACAATCTCAAGGTATATCTGAAAAACAAGGCTACAGAGCGCAAGTTGGGACATTTATTGATCCCTATCGGACCTTATTCTCTTGATGTGCTCGAACATTTGGTGGCGACCTTTTCTGCGGAGCATTGTCCAGCCTTTATGGCGGAAGAAGTGGCTGCAACTTGGCAAGAATTCCAAGACTATCAGGACTTGCGGGTCCTCGAAATCGGGATGGACTTAGCTTATTTTAAACACCTGAGATACTTAGGAGACAGCCTAGATCATCCGATTTTGAAGCAGTTGGTGGACGTGACCATTGACTTTTACAATGCGATTACAGTTAAGCGGGCCTTGGATCAGCAAAAACCGCATAGCTTTATGCACCAATTACTCTCAGATGAAGGGAGCCTCAGTGCCCATCAGGTGATCGACCTGCTAGAATCCGGCCAGTGGTTGACCTGGTTTTATCAAGTTAATCCGCTGGAGTACGATCTCGCCTTAGAGACTTATGAAGAAAAGATGCGCACCGGTCAACTAAAGACCGTAGAGTTGGAGTATTTAGAGAGTTTGGTGAAATTCAGTCTTCTAGACGCTGGCCGTTTTGAAGTCGATGGACCACTCCCTCTTGTTCGTTATCTTTACGGAAAAGAGTTAGAGGTGACCAACCTTCGTTTGGTCCTCTCTGGTTTGGACAATGGTTTTCCGCTAGCAGAAATTAAAGAAAGGATGAGACCGATTTATGGACAAACAGACCTATAAGATCGCCGTTGTGGGCAATCGGGACGCCATCCTTCCTTTTCGCCTGATTGGCTTTCAAACCTATCCGGTCACAGAGCCGCAAGAAGCGATCAATACCTTGCGAAAACTCAGTCGGGAAAACTTCGGGATTATCTACCTGACAGAGGATATTGCTCAGGCCATTCCAGAAACAGTGGCTTTTTACGACCAGCAGCTGACACCGGCTTTGATCCTTATCCCGACCCATAGAGGGACTACAGGACTGGGCCAACAGCGGATTCGTGATAATGTCGAAAAAGCAGTAGGACAGGATATTTTATGAGAACAAATGAATTTGGTCAAGCGATTGGGGATGCACTGCCGGAGTTTACACCGGGGCGCTTGCCAGCTATTGAGAGGATCGAAGGTCGCTATACCGTGATCGAGCGCCTCTCAAAAGAAAAACATGGGGCGGATCTTTATCAGGTTTACGGGCCGGACTCTCCAGCAGCTATGTGGACCTTTCTGTTTAAAGGTCCTGCCCGCAATGAAGAGGAGTGGGACCGCTTATTAGATGACCTCATGACAGCCCAAGGTCGCTTTTACTATGCGATTGTAGACAAAGATTCAGGCAAGGCTTTGGGGACATTCTCTCTCATGCGGATCGATCAAGCCAACCGGGTGATCGAAGTCGGAGCAGTGACCTACTCACCAGCACTCCAAAAGACACGCATGGCTACGGAAGCCCAGTATCTGTTAGCGCGCTACGTGTTTGAAGATTTAGGCTACCGCCGTTATGAGTGGAAATGCGATGCCTTAAACCAAGCTTCTCGCAAAGCAGCTGAGCGCTTAGGATTCACCTATGAAGGCTGTTTCCGTCAGGCTGTTGTTTATAAAGGTCGTACCCGCGATACAGACTGGTTGTCCATCATTGACCAAGAATGGCCAGCTATCAAACAGCGGCTAGAAGCTTGGTTGGATCCAAGCAATTTCGATGCTAATGGCCAACAAAAGCAAGCTCTAAGAGAGATAGCACAAAAGTAAAACAAAGAAACAAAGGATTCCCAGGAGGAATACATGACTCAAGGAAAAATTATCAAAGTTTCCGGTCCCTTGGTGGTTGCATCAGGGATGCAGGAGGCCAATATTCAAGATATTTGCCGGGTCGGCGATCTTGGTTTGATTGGCGAAATTATTGAGATGCGGCGTGACGAAGCCTCTATCCAAGTATATGAAGAAACGTCTGGAGTCGGTCCAGGAGAACCAGTGGTAACAACCGGAGCTCCCCTTTCTGTTGAATTGGGACCAGGTTTGATCTCTCAGATGTTTGACGGGATCCAACGCCCCTTGGAACGCTTCCAAGAAGTGACTGCCAGTGACTTTTTGGTTCGTGGGGTGCAAGTTCCAAATCTAGATCGGGACACCAAATGGGCCTTCGAACCAAGTGTGACAGAAGGGACAGAAGTGGTCGCTGGAGACATCGTCGGTACCGTTCAAGAGACCAATATGGTGGAACACCGCATCATGGTACCCTTTGGTGTCAGTGGACGTGTGACCAAGATCGCAGCAGGTTCTTACACAGTGGAAGAGCCGGTCTATGAGATCGAGCAGGCAGATGGTAGCCTCTTTACTGGGACCCTGATGCAAAAATGGCCCGTTCGTCGAGGCCGTCCCTTTGCACAAAAACTGATTCCAGTAGAGCCTTTGGTCACCGGTCAACGGGTTATCGATACCTTCTTCCCTGTGACTAAGGGTGGAGCTGCAGCTGTTCCGGGTCCTTTCGGAGCTGGGAAAACAGTTGTGCAACACCAGGTGGCCAAGTTTGCCAATGTAGACATCGTAATTTACGTTGGTTGTGGGGAACGTGGAAACGAAATGACGGACGTTCTGAATGAATTTCCAGAATTGATCGATCCGACGACCGGTCAATCCATCATGCAACGGACCGTTTTGATCGCTAATACTTCGAACATGCCGGTGGCGGCGCGGGAAGCTTCCATTTACACAGGGATTACTATTGCCGAATACTTCCGTGATATGGGCTATTCCGTTGCCATCATGGCGGACTCTACTTCGCGTTGGGCAGAAGCTCTCCGTGAAATGTCTGGTCGTCTAGAAGAAATGCCAGGGGATGAAGGATACCCAGCCTATCTTGGTAGCCGGATTGCTGAATATTACGAGCGTGCAGGTCGGGTTAAGACACTTGGAACCGCTGCGCGTGAAGGTTCGATTACCGCCATCGGTGCCGTTTCCCCTCCAGGTGGAGACATTTCAGAGCCGGTGACCCAAAATACCCTGCGGATCGTCAAGGTCTTCTGGGGACTAGATGCTCAGTTGGCGCAACGCCGCCACTTCCCAGCCATCAACTGGTTGAGTTCTTATTCACTTTACCAAGATGAAGTCGGTCGCTATATCGATCTACATGAACAAATCAGCTGGTCTGAAAAAGTGACCCGCGCTATGAATTTGCTTCAAAAGGAAAGTGAATTGCAAGAAATCGTCCGCTTGGTTGGTCTAGATTCCTTGTCTGAAAAAGACCGCTTGACCATGAATGCGGCTAAGATGATCCGTGAAGACTACCTGCAACAAAACGCCTTTGATGAGGTCGATACCTATACCTCTTTCAGCAAGCAGGTGGCCTTGTTGACCAACATTTTAACCTTTGACCAAGAAAGTCAAAAAGCGTTGGAATTAGGGGCTTACTTCACAGAAATCATGGAAGGAACCGTGGCTCTTCGGGACCGCATTGCCCGTAGCAAGTTCATCCATGAGGATCAGTTGGCAACCATCCAAGCCCTGAAAGAAGAAATCGTAGAAACCCTACACCAAATCGTCGCAAAAGGAGGAGTAGACAATGAGCGTGATTAAAGAATACCGTACTGTCAGCGAAGTTGTTGGCCCCTTGATGATTGTCGATCAGGTCGAAGGGGTTCACTACAATGAACTGGTAGAAATCAAGCTTCATGACGGAACGACCCGCCAAGGACAAGTCCTCGAAGTCCAAGAAGACAAGGCCATGGTCCAGCTCTTTGAAGGATCTAGCGGGATCAACTTGGAGAAAGCCAAAGTCCGCTTTACCGGACGTCCCCTAGAACTTCCTGTGTCTGAAGACATGGTCGGACGCATCTTTAGCGGGATGGGGAAACCCATTGATGGCGGTCCAGAGATTATCCCAGAGAAGTACTTGGACATTGATGGACAAGCCATTAACCCTGTTTCGCGGGACTATCCGGATGAATTTATCCAGACAGGAATCTCAGCCATTGACCATTTGAATACCTTGGTTCGGGGCCAAAAACTCCCAGTATTCTCAGGTTCTGGTCTTCCTCACAAGGAGTTGGCGGCTCAGATTGCTCGTCAAGCGACGGTTCTTAATTCTGAAGAAAACTTCGCCGTGGTCTTTGCGGCCATGGGGATTACCTTTGAAGAAGCCGAGTTCTTTATGAACGACCTTCGGGAGACAGGTGCCATTGACCGCTCGGTCCTCTTTATCAACTTAGCTAATGACCCCGCTATCGAGCGGATTGCCACTCCTCGGATCGCCTTGACAGCTGCCGAATATTTGGCCTATGAAAAAGACATGCACGTCTTGGTTATTATGACCGATATGACCAACTACTGTGAAGCCCTTCGGGAAGTATCTGCTGCCCGCCGGGAAGTTCCAGGTCGTCGGGGCTATCCAGGTTACCTTTATACTAACCTCTCAACCCTCTACGAACGTGCAGGACGCTTGGTTGGAAAGAAAGGATCTGTGACCCAAATTCCGATCCTCTCTATGCCAGAAGATGACATCACCCACCCCATCCCTGACTTGACAGGCTACATCACCGAAGGACAGATTATTCTGTCCCGCGATCTCTACAATAGTGGTTACCGCCCACCGATCAATGTTCTTCCATCCCTTTCTCGTTTGAAGGACAAGGGTTCTGGTGAAGGCAAGACTCGGGAAGACCATGCGGCGACTATGAACCAGCTCTTTGCGGCTTACGCTCAAGGAAAACAAGCCAAAGAACTGGCCGTAGTGCTTGGGGAATCTGCCTTGTCAGATACGGACAAGCTCTATGTTAAATTTACGGACCGCTTTGAGCAAGAATACATCAATCAAGGTTTCACTACCAATCGGACGATTGAGGAAAGTTTGGATCTCGGTTGGGAACTCTTATCCATCCTTCCAAGAACAGAGCTTAAACGGATCAAGGATGAGATGATTGACAAGTATCTGCCAAACAAAGAGGATTAGCCTATGGCACGATTAAATGTAAAACCAACTCGGATGGAGCTTAATATTCTCAAAGAGCGCCTCAAGACAGCAACCCGGGGGCACAAGTTGCTCAAGGATAAGCGGGATGAACTCATGCGTCGCTTTATTGAAGCTGTGCGTGAGAATAATCGCCTGCGCCAAAAGGTGGAGGCAGCGCTGGTGGGCAATATGCAAGATTTCGTGATGGCCAAGTCCTTAGAGAGTGACCTTATGGTAGAAGAAATCTTTGCCGTTCCCACTCGAGAAGTGATGCTCCATATCGAGGAAGAAAATGTCATGAGTGTGCGCGTGCCCAAGCTCCATGCCCGAATCGATAATCCATACGGAGATGATGAAGGGGACGTGGTTTATAGCTACCTCGCCTCCAACAGTCAAATGGACAGCACCATTCAAGAAATGGGGGATCTACTCCCAGATTTGCTTAAGTTAGCGGAAATTGAAAAAAGCTGCCAACTCATGGCAGATGAAATCGAGAAAACCCGCCGTCGGGTGAATGGACTCGAGTATGCGACCATCCCAGACCTCAAAGAGACTATCTATTATATCGAAATGAAACTCGAAGAAGCCGAACGCGCCAACCTCGTCAGAATCATGAAGGTCAAATAAGATACAAAGCCCGTAAAATGCAAAGTGAAAATAGGGAGCAGGACAGAAGCACTGTTGTATAGAATGCTTCGTTGTCCTGCCCCCACAAGGCTGATTAGGATTTTTCCGAGCTCTTAAAGCAAGAGAAAAATCCAATCAGCTACTGTGCCTTTGAAGTTAGTACTATTACAGTTTGCGTTTTTCACCCAGCCTTAATGACTTAAAAAAGATAAGAACCTCATTGAGGAACGGCTCCTTGATGAGGTTTTTTTCACCCTGGAACTCTTCTTCCGCCACCCTTTTTTTATGTTACTAGTTTGTAACAATGTGACAAGAAAGACGAAATGTTACAAGAAAAATACAGTTTTGTTAAATAGCCAAAAAGGCCTTTTATTATTTATAAATTGTGATAAGATAGTATAGTAGTTCATTTGTTCAAGAAAATCTTGAGCAAAAAAACAAAGAAAAAAGAGGATAAAAGATGAAATTAAAAGTTAATACGAAAGCCTTGATCGCTTCAACAGTAGCTCTTGCAGTGATTCCATTTACAAAAGCCACTGCAGAAACACTTGAAGATTGGGTAGCTCGCTCAGTAGATGAAATCAAACATGATATCCAACAAAGCGGTGAAAACCAACAAACTTATACTATCAAATATGGTGATACATTGAGTTCGATCGCAGAAGCGCTTGGAATCGATGTTCATGTGTTGGCAAACTTGAACAACATCAGCAACATGGATTTGATCTACCCAGGTACTGTTTTGAAAACAACAGTAAATGATCAAAAAGAAGTAACTTCAGTTGAAATCCAAACTCCTCAAGCAGGTGCGACAGATGCAACCGTTGCAAGTGCTGACTTGACAACAAACCAAGTGACAGTTGATGACCAAACAGTCGCTGTCAACGATTTGTCAAAACCAGTTAACGAAGATAACAAAGCTGTTCCAGTTGCTCCAGCAGCGGAAACTCAAGAAGCTCCTGTAGTTGAAGTACCAGTAGCAGAAACACCAGCACAACCAGCTGTTCCAGAAACACCAAGCTACGGTGCTCCAGCTACCAATGTTGCAACTCAAAACCCAGAAACAGCCCCAGCTTCTGCTCCTGAAGCTCCAGCAACTCAACCAGAAGCTCCTGCTGAAACACCAGCTCCTGCAGACGAAGCTCCGGCAGCACAACCTGCAGCAGCAGAAACTGTCGCAGCACCAGAAGTGCAACCAGTAGCAGAAACCTCAACGAGCGGAAATACGATTCCAAATGATCCACACCTTCAACCTCAAGCGGAAGCTTTCCGTCAAGAAATCGCTGCAAAATTTGGTATCACAAACATTGGTGGTTACCGTGAAGGGGATCCAGACGATCATGGTAAAGGACTTGCAGTGGACGTAATGGTACCAACCAGTTCACAACTCGGGGATCAAGTTGCCCAATATGCTATTGACAACATGGACCGTGCAGGTATCTCATATGTTATCTGGAAACAACAATTCTACATGCCAGTAGACAACATTTACGGACCAGCTAACACTTGGAACCAAATGCCTGACCGTGGTGGAGATACAGCAAACCACTATGACCACGTGCATATCTCATTTAACGGATAATAAAACATTGAACTAGGCCTAGAGCCTAGTTCTTTTTTGTGTGCACAAAAAAAAGCCGGAAGACGAATCTTCCAGCCGGACAATGGTTATAAAATATGATCGACTTTTTCCACCTGATAAAGGGCAATCGCCATGATAATGGTTAAGACCAGTAGCATGAGGATAGCTGGTGTCCAAGAGTGGAAGAGAGATTTGCTGTAGCCGAAGAGAATGGGACCAAAGGCTGCAAAGACGTAGCCTCCGGTTTGGGCAAGTCCAGAAAGTTGAGCTGTTTTTTCAGGTGTGCTGGATTTCATAGAGAAAGCGACCATGAGGTAAGGGAAGAGCGAACTAACGGAACTTCCAATTAGGGCATTTAATACCAACCAGTAGAAGAAGTTGCTGGTCGGGATTAAGAGCATGGCTACCCCCAGAATCCCTGCTCCGACAACAATGGCAAGCATCAAGCGTCGATTGCGATCGGATAACCGTGTCGTTAAACTTGGGATCGTCAAGGAGAATGGGAGACTGATCAGGGTAAACACGGAGGCCAGTAGTCCAGATTCAACCTTTGAAAGGCCAGCTTGAACAGCCATGGTCGGAAGCCAAGTCATACTTGTATAGAAAAGTAGTGACTGCAAGCCTCCGAAAATCATGATAGCCCAGACATATTTATTGGTATACCACTTGCTACTAGATTCCGTAGTAGCAGCCTTTTTGAGTCGGTGGTTGTAGCGAAGGTTAGGAATCCAGATAACCAAAGCAAGAGCACACAAGGCTGTCAAGATGTTGACCAAACCTTGCCAAGAAGTGGCTTTGGTGATCGGAACAGCGACAGAAGAGGCGATCGCTGTGGACATCCCCATAGAAGTGATGTACAAAGTGGTCAGAATGCCTAGTTGGCGGGGTCTGTTCGCCTGAATGAGGCTTGGAAGGAGCACATTGAGAAAGGCGATGCCAGCTCCAATCAAGATGGTTCCCAGATAGAGGAAGGGGAGGTTGATAATCCGAATAGCAGATCCGATCGTAATCGCGATCAAAACTAGGAAAAAGAGGCGCTCAATCCCCAACTTTTTAGCAAATTGAATCGCAAAAGGTGAGAAAATGGCAAAGGTGAGAAGTGGTAAGCTAGTCAATAGTCCCAGAGAGCTCACATCTACCCCCAAACCAGCAGCGATGTCAGACAAGACTGTCGGAAGCGTAGTAAATGGTGTTCGTAAAATAATCCCAAGCATAATGATGCCCGGGATGAATAGCATAGAATGTGTTTTTTTCATAAATCCTCCTCAGACAAAAATTCTCTTCATTATAACATAGATTGAGCATAAATTGGAGTATTGATACAAATGAAGGAGAAGGACCGTAGTTCTCACTGTCGTTCGAACTGCGTCAACGTACCTAAGTTCGTCTACGCCCCTATTGGACTTGACTCACTAAGGTACGTAGAAAAAGCCACCGGTTTTGGTGGCTCTTATAGGGAGATTATTATGAAAAAGTTTAGGATTTTCTATCAAACAAAGTTAGGAGGTCTTTATTTGATGGTTTTATTATAAGGCGGTTTGCTTAAAGAAAACTTAAGAAAAGGCGCTGACCGAAAGAATCGGTCTAAAGTCTGAGACGTCTTTATTCGCTGAAGAAATCAATGCCGGTTTTGTTGAGTTCGTTGACTCGCAACATGAATTTTGTTTTGATTTGAACAAGTGGGCTTCCGAAATTTTCGAGTGCAATCAAACCTTCCAGGGCTTTTAGGACCTGCTTGGCACGATAAACCCCTTCCTTGTCATTTAAGCCAAGGAGGGCATAGACCTGTATAAATTCTAACTGCATGGAAATACTGGTGTTTAAAATCGGTTTGCGCTTGCGAAGCTGGTTAATCGATTGAAGAAAATTCAGAGCTTCTAAGTAGAGTTCTTTTTTAATAAGATAGTTGGCTAGATTTAACAGCAAAGAGGCCAATGCATTGGCAGAGTAGGCAGAATAACTGCTTTCAAAAAGTTCCAAGGATTCCTTTCGAATCTTAGCGACGACTTCATAGGGCAAGACAGATAAAAGGGCAATGGTGAAGTCTTGCTCAATTTCATTTTGATAGGCAAACGGCACTTCTTGAGCGATTCGTTGAATCGAGACAGGTGCGTCTTCCAGGTGGATTTCTTTTCCCATCGCGTTATTGACATTGATTTCAAGCGAGCGCAAATAGAGTTGCCAGAGCTCTTTGTTCTCCTCTGCAACAGGCGATTTTTCGTGCTTTAAGCGCTCAATAATGGACAGAAAATCCATGTTTTCTTGATTGATGTGTTTCATCAAAATAGGACTGAAATTTTGAATGGTTAAGCCAGGATAATGGGACAAAAAGGTGTCCCAATCCACCCCCATAGACAGCAAGAGGCGAGAGAATGTCTCGATGGTTACTCCTTTTTGAGAACGCTCAAATTGGCTGAGGAACTGAGGAGAGACAATGTCTGCAGCGACTTCTTTTAGAGAAAGACCGCGTGCTTCACGAATCTTACGAAATGTTGGACCAAATGGAGAAGATGAGGACATAGGGGGGCTTCCTTTCAATTAGCATACCATTAGTATACCTCAAAAAGGGATGGAATTAAACTCAGAGTTTAATTTTTAACAAAAAAACTAGAAATTATTCGATTTTTAAGAAAAATGAAACTATAGTTTACATGGCCCTTTTTTAGGGAGAGATTTTTGATAAAATAAGGTCAATTCTAGAAGATACGCTTATAACAAAAGGAGATTTACAATGACGACACAAGAAATTTTACAGCTATTAGATGAAAAGCGCGTGCTAACAGCCCCTGCAGCAGTTGCTTGGGATGAAGTTCAGCGCCAACAAAACCGATTAAATAAAGCAGCGAAGAGACTCAATGGGCCAATCACGGTCACACTGGCCCTCAATCTTCTTTTTGCCTTTACGATTTTTCTCTTAGAACAAAGTCACCTGATGCACGGTTTTCTACTGATGCTCGGATTGATGGGTGGGTTGATTGCGATCAAATATTTTGTATTTGTAGCCCCAGCCAAGCAGGCTCTTGCCAATGCCCAGGCCCTTTATAACCAGGAAATCAGCCAACCAGCCTACCAACAAGGGATGCAAGGTTTCCCACAAAAATTTTATAATTACCACGACCTCTTCCGACTATATAACTTAATCGCAGAAGGCCGTGCCTCTACCTTGCCTGAAGCCTACAATCTGCTTGAAATGCAACAATTCCAAGAAACGCAAGTGAATCTGCAAGAGGAGGCCAATGCCCTACAAGCCGATATCGCACGTAGCTCAAGGGTCAGTGCCGTTGCTAATGTAGTCACTGCTTACAATACTTATCGCATCCACAAAGATATGTGATGTCAAAAAGATAAAAGATGAAAAAACCTCCCAAGAGTCATGATCGAAAATCAGAGCTCTCGTGGAGATTATTTTGTTGTCCTGTAAAAAGTAGTTCCGCACGGCATCCATGTACTCAAGTTCACTAACGTATTAAGGATCGTAGTTCTCACTGTCGTTCGAACTGCGTCAACGTACCTAAGTTCGTCTACGCCCCTACTGGACTTGACTCACTAAGGTACGTAGAAAAAAGCCACCGGTTTTGGTGGCTCTTATAGGGAGATTATTATGAAAAAGTTTAGGATTTTCTATCAAACAAAGTTAGGAGGTCTTCATTTGATGGTTTTATTATAAGGCTCATTTCTTAAAGAAAACTTAAGAAAAGACACGGTCTATAAGAATCGGTCTTAGGTCTGATAATTTTTTTACAACAGACTCTATTTAGATTTTTTTCTAAATAGAGTTGACAAACCCATCCGAAAGTACTAGAATCTATTTAGAAAGATATCTAAATAGATTAGAGGAGATAGAGAATGAATTTTGCGCAAACATTTAAAGCTTTATCGAATCCGATAAGAAGAAGTATCTTAGAACTGCTAAAGGCGGGGAAGTTATCTGCTGGTGATATCGCTGGCCACTTTGATGTAGCAGGAGCGACCATTTCCCATCATTTAAACCTCCTCAAGCAGGCAGATTTAATTCGAGAGGAAAAAGAGAAGAATTTTATCTACTATGAACTCAATACTTCTGTCTTGGAGGATTTAATGGTCTGGCTCGTTGATTTGAAAGGAGACTCTACTGATGAAAACGAATAAAAAACTATTGCTATTAACTTCTATGGTGATCCTTTTCCCCATGCTTTGGGGGCTGATGATTTGGTCGCAATTACCTAACCAAATCCCGATTCACTTCAATTTTGCTGGCCAGCCCAATAACTTCCAATCGAAACCCCTGGTTGTGTTTGGTCTTCCTATTTTCGATCTCATGGTGCATCTGTTTATGATCTTTATGATCGGTCGCGATTCTAAGAATAGCGCTATGAATGAAAAAATGATCAGAGCGATTTACTGGTTGACCCCAATCGTTTCCTTAAGTACCTCCTATCTCATCTATAGCAAGGCGCTAGGATCTACTACCAATCCATCAGTTTTTGTTTCGGTTCTGCTGGGTCTCATCTTTGTAATCATGGGCAATTACATGCCTAAGCTAAAAGTGAATCACACGGTTGGAATCCGTCTGCCTTGGACCTTACAGAGTGAAGATAACTGGCACAAAACCCATCGCTTGGCAGGGAAGTTGTGGGTTCTCGGAGGTTTGATCCTTCTACTTGAAGCAGGCCTTCAATTCGCGCTTTCTTATGTTTTGGTGCTGGTCATCCTCGCCATTGTGTTTATCCCTGTGATGTACTCTTATCAATTAAGTCGGAAAAATCGTTAGTATGAAAAACAACCAGAGAAGAAGCCAGTCGGGAACGGTTTCTTTTCAGGTTGTTTTTGCTTGTTCATCGTTTCAAATTTAAAACTTTCAGGAAAATACTTATTTTTCGGAAAGTAATATTTAGAAATTGAATGGTATTGGTCGAATATTTCTAGGGAGTCTTAGAGGATGATGTGGGGTTCCATTTTTATTTTTTTAAGACAATATAGATTAGGTATAAGTTCCTTAATGATATTTTCCCTATCCATATACATACCATTATTTCCCCAGCAGGCAACTACTAAATCAGATTGTGCTACACATTCTAAAATATAATTATCATTTTCGTTTCCGATAGGATTATCAGTTAAATATATATCCTTTGGGTAAGTGCTTCTAAAAGCAAATAAGTTAGCCATAAGTAAGGTTCCATATCCCCAATCCTTGGCGTAATTTATACATCGTGTGATTGTAGGATCATCAATAGTTTCATCGGCAATTGATGGATTTAAACCAATAAAAAGAATTGTAGGTTTTGTTGAATCCCAGGTACGAGATAGTTTATAGCGATAAATCTGATCGTCTGAAATAGTAGCTTCTTTTTGCATAGTTGGCCTCCGTTTTCTTCTATTATATCACTAAATATTTTTCCAAAAAAAATATTTATAAATTATTCAGATCACTTTTGATATAATAGAATCAGAAACATAGAGGAGATTATAAATGAGAAATAAACGAATCACATGCCAACAATGTAAATCTTTAATTGAATATGATCCTACATCTACCCATGAAGGTCTCAGGGATTTTGAGGAGATAGTCTGTCCGCGATGTGACTACGTTGTGACACGAGTTTTTACCGATTTAATTCCATCTGTCCGAGTGGTAGATTAGTAGAATAGAAGTGGAGATATTAGATTTCTACTCATGTTTAGTTATTTATTTTTGCTAAAGTTTAAAATTAAATCAAAGATTGCAATTTTTGTTAAAAAGTAAAAGTGATAAATTTGGGAAACTAATCCTGGTTGAAATCCCCTTATTGAATCAAATTTATTCAATTTTTTTGAAATAAAAAAGCAGTACAAGTCTGCTAAAGTTTAATGTAAAGCTATTTATAACTACCTAAAATCAGCCCGTGTCAAAGCAGGTCTTAAGAAAGCTCGTAAAGCATCACAATTATCAAAACGTTAATCAACACGCTTATATCAACGTTTACAGACATTTAAGAAATTTCTCTTGGATGTCTTTTTTTGTCTAGCTAAATTTTACAAATTGGGCAATTTAGGTTACTCAATAATATAAAAAAGATAAAAATTTAAAGTTCGAATTTTAATTTTTAAAAAAGTAATTATTATTGAATATCTGTTCAAACATTTTTTCTTTTCTAAGGTTAATATAAGTATATATACTTTAAAAAAGGAAGTCAAACATCTTGCTCATAGATTTTTGCATTTTTAAAAAATACATTTTGTCATATAATAATGTGGAAAATTGACGGATTCCTTAAACAATCATATAATATGAATATGTAAACCCTTACATACTATTCTACTTATACTTGATAAAATGCAAGTTCTTGAGGATCTATAAATATATAGACACTCTTCTATTTATAAAGTGAAATAAAGAATCACGGAGAAAGTTTATGGATATTAAAGAGACATTCAACCAGCTAGACAATACAAAATTTAATGATTTCAATAATCGCCTTGAAGGTTTTGAGAAACTTTTTAAAGACAAATATTATTTTACCCATCCCGAAGATTTTAGCTCAATCTTTAGCATTTTGGTAAAGTATGGAAAAAGTACAAGTAAATATATTTTATCGAAAGGAGAGATATATGAGTGAAATAGTTATTAATGCTCAGAATTTATCTAAAAATTTTTATAATTTTGATTCAAGACTCCCATTTATCAAGAGATTTTTGAAACGTAATCAAATAACGATTCGAGCTGTTCAAGATATTAGTTTTACGATTAAGAGAGGGAGTATAGTTGGCTTTATTGGGAGTAATGGAGCTGGTAAATCCACAACGATTAAAATGTTGACTGGGACTCTTTATCCTAGTTCCGGAAAATTAGAAGTGAATGGAGAAATTCCATTTAAAAGAAGTATAAATTTTAGAAAAAAAATTTCAATAGTAGTAGGAAATAAATTACAGTTATTTCAAGATGTTTCGGCTATGGATTATTTTCAATTGATTGGTACTTTATATGAGGTAGAACCGGCGATTTTACAAGAACGAATTCAGGAATTAAGCAATTTGTTGAATGTAAAAGATCAGCTTTACCAGCAGGTCCGGACCCTCTCTCTTGGACAAAAAATGAAAATGGAGTTTATCGCGGCATCTTTAACAAGTCCGGAAATATTATTTTTAGACGAGCCTACTATAGGGTTAGATATACAGTCTAAAAAAGATATCAGAACATTTTTAAAGAAAATGAATGAAGAATGTCATACTACTATTATTTTAACGAGTCATGATATGGATGATATTTCGTCTGTTTGTGACGAATTAATCGTCATTGACAAAGGAAAAATTATTTTGCAGGAGTCAATGGATGTTATTTTATCTAAATTTTCTGATTTTAAATATTTAAAGATAAAAATGACATCAGATTTGGTACCAGAGTTATGCTCTGTTAAAGGAGTAGTAGTCATTTCTCAAACAAAATCGGAATGTATACTAAAAATACCTAGAGATTTTGTCTTTGAGACATTAGAATCAATCAATAAGCTTGTAGATATAGAAGATTTTGAAATATCAAATCTTTCTTTAGAAGAAATTATTTTACAAAACTATTTTACAAAAAAGGAGCACAATTGAAAAAAGAAATGTCTATTATTCTGATATCATTTCGATCTATTTTGAACTATAAATCAAGTGTACTATTGTTAATGTTACAGGCAAGTATACAAATTATGATATCAGTATTTTTATGGACATATATATATCAGAGTAACCAGATAGATATAGCAGGATATGATTTTACCTCAATGGTTCAATACTATTTGGGGACTATAATTTTTTCATATTTTGTTTTTTATCCAGTTGATTGGGAAATCAATGACGATGTTCATTCAGGAAATTTTTTTAGCATATTAATAAAACCTGTTACTTTTTATAAGTATTATTTTTGTAAAATGCTTGGAGATAGGATTGCTCATTTATTATTTATCATCATTCCTGTCATTTTATTCTCCAGTGTTTATTACAAGAATGAGTTATTAACCATTGAAATTCTTATTTTAGGAAGTATTGCAATTATTCTATCTATGTTTCTATGGTTTTTAATATCATGTTGTGTAGGTATGCTTTCTTTTTGGTTAGAAAATATATTTTTTGTCCTTACTGTTAAAGAAATAGTAATTCAGTTTTTATCAGGAATATTATTGCCTTTAAGTTTTTTTTCAAATAATTTTCGTCTGTTTTTAGATGTATTACCTTTTAAATACTTAGTATATGAACCGCTTCAGATGTTTAGTAATGATACATATAAATTAATAGACTATTTGAGAATTATTTGTATTCAATTGATTTGGTGCATCATTTTTTATATTATATCAAGATTCATATTGAGAAAAGGAGTGGAGCACTTCTCAAATGTGGGAGGATAAAATGTTTAGAATAAAAGTAATTTTTAGGCTACTTCATTTTGGTTTTAAATCTGATATGAATTTTCATTTTGACTTCTTTTGTGGTCTATTTTCGTCGATACTGTGGATTGGTTTACCTATTGTATTTTTTAGATTGATTTTCTTAAACATAGACTCTTTTAATGGTTGGGACTATTATCAAATTTTATTTTTGGTAGGTTCCTACACTATTGTAGATGGAGTTATGATGGGATTGTTAATTAGAAGTATGGGAATTTTAGAATCAGATATTTTGAGTGGTAACTTGGATCAAATTTTATTGAGGCCGTTTGATACTCAGTTGTTCTATATTTTTAGATCATTTAATTTAGTTCAATTCGTGAATACTTTTTTTGGTCTTGCGATCATTTTTATAAGTTATGGAAATTTAAATGTACATTTAAATTCATTAAAAATATTATTTTATATCCTTTCTTTAATGTGTGGTTGTATTATATATTATTCAATTTGGTTTCTAATAACGATTAGTTCATTTTGGTTCCCAACTAAATTTTCAAAAGTAGATGTATTTTTGAATTATATTGGAATTTCTAAGTATCCATATAATATTTTTACAGGTATTAACAGATTGATCACTATGTTATTTGTTCCCAATTTATTAATTGCCAATCCTGCAGTATTAATATTTTTAGGGAAAGATACATTGAACCTATTTTTCTATCAAATAGTTTTTACAGTTTTTTTGATTATTATCAGTCGTACAATTTTTAGAAAAGGATTGAAAAAATATGAAAGTGCAGGAAGATAAACAATGTTGTTCAGTTATATGTTTGACTAAAGGAAGTGATTCGCTGTACTTTGTTTTGTGGTCATTGAAACATCAGATAATTATAAACTATAATTTAAAGAATAGTATTATTAACTTATAGGTGCTAAGAAAAAATTTAAAGAAATTCCCTCATTCAATCAAACTTATTCATATTTTTTAAAATAAGAAAATAGTTGGATTTTGATGATGGTTGATATAAAGCTAAACTGAAAGTACCTGAAATCCAACTGTGTCAAACCAGGTCATACGATCTGTGAGAAAAAGAACACATAACAAAAAGAGGAGCTTCACAATAAAGTTCCTCTTCTTTTATATATCCGAATCATTATTCTTATTTCAAAAAAGGTAGTGAAAAAGGTAGTGATTCGGTTGATTTATATTGCAATGTAGTGAAATTTAGAATTTCAAGAATCGCTTAAAATCAAGGTTTCTAACATCTATTGACGTGTAGTGAACCCCTATTTCACTTCTGTAAACACAACGTGTTTGCGAAGTTTTGGTGAGTATTTCTTCAATTGAAGACGGTCTGGAGTGTTACGTTTGTTTTTAGAAGTAAGGTACAAGCGTTCACCAGATTCTTTGTGTTCAAGTGTAATATTTACGCGCATGGTATCTCCCTTCTATTATTCAGCTGATGCAGCTTTAGCGATCTTACGTCCTTTGTAGTATCCTTTAAGTGATACACGGTGTGAACGTGAGTAATCTCCAGTTGCTTCGTCAAAGTTTACAGATGGAGCTGTTACTTTGTAGTGCGTACGACGTTTGTTTTTCTTCGCTTTTGATGTGCGACGTGCAGGTACTGCCATTTCGTTTTTCTCCTTTTAAGATATAAATTCAATTAGGTTTGATTTTCATCAACTGTAACAGTATAACAAAACTTTTTTGTAAAGTAAAGTTACTTGACAAAAAAATTGAAATTTTTGAAAGAAACTTTTCTGTCGTCTGTCTCTTCAAAGACCTTGCCTATCTTTGTGCTCTCTTTTATGCTATAATGGTAAAAAATGAAACGAGAGGAATGACATGACAGAATTAGATACACGCCATCGCAGTAGCGTCTACGACAGCATGGTTAAATCCCCTAACCGGGCTATGCTTCGAGCAACTGGGATGACCGATGAAAACTTTGAAAAACCAATCGTAGGGGTGATCTCTACTTGGGCTGAAAACACACCTTGTAATATGCACCTCCATGATTTTGGAAAATTGGCCAAAGAAGGTGTGAAAGATGCAGGAGCTTGGCCAGTCCAATTCGGAACCATTACGGTTGCGGATGGGATCGCTATGGGGACACCAGGGATGCGCTTCTCCTTGACTTCTCGTGATATCATTGCAGACTCTATCGAAGCAGCTATGGGTGGTCACAACGTGGATGCTTTTGTAGCCATCGGGGGCTGTGATAAGAACATGCCTGGTTCGATGATTGCCATTGCCAATATGGATATCCCAGCGATCTTTGCTTATGGTGGGACCATTGCTCCAGGGAATCTCGATGGAAAAGATATCGACTTGGTTTCTGTTTTCGAAGGAATCGGGAAATGGAACCATGGTGATATGACTGCTGAAGAAGTGAAGCAACTGGAATGTAATGCCTGTCCTGGCCCTGGTGGCTGTGGGGGTATGTATACGGCCAACACCATGGCGACAGCGATCGAGGTCCTTGGGATGAGTCTTCCTGGTTCCTCTTCTCACCCTGCTGAATCAGCTGATAAAAAAGCCGATATCGAAGAAGCAGGTCGTGCAGTTGTCAAAATGCTTGAAATGGGACTGAAGCCATCTGATATCTTGACTCGTGAAGCCTTTGAAGATGCGATTACAGTCACAATGGCGCTTGGTGGTTCTACCAATGCGACCCTTCACTTGCTTGCGATCGCTCACGCAGCTAACGTTGACTTGACGCTGGAAGATTTTAACGATTTCCAAGAGCGTGTGCCTCACTTGGCTGACTTGAAACCATCAGGTCAATATGTCTTCCAAGACCTTTACAATGTCGGTGGTGTGCCAGCCGTCATGAAATACCTTCTGAAGAATGGGTTCCTTCATGGGGATCGCATCACCTGTACTGGTAAAACGGTAGCTGAGAACTTGGAAGCCTTCGCTGATTTGACACCAGGTCAAAAAGTTATCATGCCACTTGAAAATCCAAAACGTGCGGATGGTCCATTGATCATCTTGAAAGGGAACTTGGCTCCAGAAGGAGCAGTTGCCAAAGTATCAGGGGTGAAGGTGCGTAACATCACGGGTCCTGCTAAGGTCTTTGATTCGGAAGAAGCTGCCATTGAAGCGGTTCTTTCGGATGAAATCGTGGATGGCGACGTTGTCGTTGTTCGTTTTGTAGGTCCGAAGGGTGGTCCTGGTATGCCGGAAATGCTGTCCTTGTCATCTATGATCGTTGGTAAAGGCCAAGGAGATAAGGTGGCCCTCTTGACAGACGGACGCTTCTCCGGTGGTACTTATGGTCTCGTTGTCGGTCACATTGCGCCTGAAGCTCAGGTCGGTGGTCCAATCGCCTACCTCCACACAGGGGACATGGTAACAGTTGACCAAGATACCAAAGAAATCACCATGCACGTTTCAGACGAAGAGTTAGCGAAACGAAAGGCAGAAACAACCTTGCCACCACTGTATAGTCGTGGAGTTTTGGGTAAATACGCCCACATCGTTTCTTCCGCATCTCGTGGTGCCGTGACCGACTTCTGGAATATGGAACAGTCTGGTAAACAATAATTGCAAGGACGACTTTGTCCAAAGAGAGAGTGGGACAGAAATCGGCAATTCGTTAGAATTCGATTTCGTCGTCCCACCTCCGCATAGTTGAGTAGGGCTGTAAAAGCTGATGAAATCAGCGTAGTAGAGCCCACTCAACCACTGCGTCTTGCTCGACAATCCAAAAACAAGAAGAGGCTAGGACTTTTGTCCCGGCCTCTTTTTTGGCTCAAAGTGGCTATTATCGACCCTGTCGCTGAAACGTATGAATATTACTTTTTGGTGGCTTTGAGTGTATCATCTGTCATTTTTTCTTGTAAATCCGTCTATAATTTGCTATAATTTTGGCTAATCGAATCAATCCTTTAATACTGTCCAGAGAGGCAGGCAAGGAGCTATGGAAATGAAAGGCCTGGGAAGACCAGCCTATATTTTGTGTATCTCCTTGTTATGGGGGATTTTTTTGTATAGTTGAAAAGTGGTTTGATAAAAAAGAAATCGTCGATGATGGAAGTAGGGAGTGCATCTTTACGATTTGGTCATCGAAGGTAGACGTTTTTGTTCAGCCATAGCTTGTCGCATCTTAATTTTAGGAGGTTTTTACGATCGTGAATGACGTTAAATATGATGTGAATGATATGCCAAAACCTGGTTTATTGGTTGGTTTATCTTTCCAGCATTTGTTTGCCATGTTTGGGGCGACAGTGCTGGTGCCGATTTTGGTTGGGATTGATCCTGCCATTGCTTTGTTCTCATCTGGTTTGGGGACCTTGGCTCACTTGACAGTGACCAAGTATAAGATTCCTGCCTATATGGGGTCTAGTTTTGCTTATATTGCTGCTATGCAGATGTTGATGAAGACAGATGGAATCGCAGCAGTTGCCCAAGGTGCTATGGCGGGTGGTTTGGTCTACTTGTTTGTAGCTCTGATTGTTAAGCATGCGGGTAAAGACTGGATTAATAAGGTCCTTCCACCAATCGTGGTTGGTCCCATTATCATGGTCATTGGTTTGAGTCTTGCGAAGAATGCCGTCACTGATGCGACAACCTTAAATAATAGCTACAGCGGCTATGCTCTATTGATTTCGATGGTTACCCTCTTTGCGGTTATCCTCTTTAACATGTATGGCAAGAAGATTGTCGGTGTCGTCCCAATTTTACTTGGATTAATTGTGGGCTATATTTTCTCATTGGCTCTTGGTTTGCTGACAGGACATAGTTTTGTCAATTTCTCAGAGGTAAGTGCGGCGCATTGGATTCAAGTTCCAAACTTTGACATTCCATTTGTGGATTATAGTTTTAAGCTCTATCCAAGTGCGATTTTGACCATGGCTCCGATTGCCTTTGTGACCATGACGGAACATTTTGGCCACCTCATGGTTTTAAATAGTTTGACTGAGCGTGATTACTTCAAGGATCCAGGGCTAGACCATACGCTTACTGGTGATGGCTTGGCACAGATTATTGCTGGATTCTTTGGAGCTCCTCCGGTAACTTCTTATGGGGAAAACATTGGGGTGATGGCCCTTAGTAAGGTCTACTCAGTTTACGTTATTTCAGGCGCAGCAGTGATTGCGGTTGTCATGAGCTTTATTGGGAAGCTATCAGCACTCTTGCACTCTATTCCAACTCCTGTATTGGGAGGTTTGTCTATTGCCCTCTTTGGGGTTATCGCTGCTAGCGGTTTGAAAATTTTAGTTGAACATAAGATTGATTTTGATAATAAAAAGAATCTCTTGATTGCAAGTGTGATCCTAGTATCAGGGATCGGTGGTTTGATGATTGACCTCGGTGGTCTTCAAATCACGGGTGTGGCAACGTCAACCATTCTTGGAATTGTGTTGTATCAAATCCTTCCAGAACCAAAAGCTGATGAGGCTTAGTCCATTCTGGTAGTGAAAAAGTTTGAATGGATTCAAACATTATAAAAAACGAGGAACAAACTCTGATGGCAGAGTTTGTTCCTCGTTTTTTTATTATGGATCGATTTCCAAAGAGGCCTTCCTTTATTAGTTGACTGCGTTTATTAAATGGTAATGATTGTTATCGTGGTGGAAGACCAAGGGCGATGCGCCCGTATCGGCTGATTCGTGTAATTTTCCAAGCGGGTGACCAAGTCACTTCAACCTTGACATCTTCGATCCCATCGATTTCCTTGAGGCGCGAAACGATTTCGATCGGAAGGCTCTCAGCACAGCTACAAGCCGTATCGGTAAAGGTCATAACCACCTTGCAAGTGCCGGCTTCATCTAGATGGATCTCGTAGATCAGTCCTAGGTTATAGACATCTAACTCAACATCGGTATCAAATACAAGCTCCAATTTTTCGATTAACGACTTCTCTAGTGCCAGGGCGCGGTCATTGATTTTGATATCCTCTCTCATCGCAAGATCCTTTCAGTGTAGTATGGCTTCCATTTTCTCATAATTCGGCTGATAAGGCAAGAAGAGAAAGAGTTTTTGAACGTGTCGAACGAAGGAAATTCGGTCCAGTCTCCATTTCTCTTCGAATTTGTGGTAAAATAGAGGCAAAAGTAAGACAAAGGATGAAGGCTATGAAATTACAAAAACCAAAAGGGACCCAGGATATCCTTCCTGGCGATTCAGCGAAATGGCAATATGTAGAAGGCTTTGCACGCAAGGTCTTTGCGCGATACAATTATGATGAAATCCGCACACCGATCTTCGAACATTATGAAGTCATCAGCCGTTCAGTAGGGGATACGACGGATATCGTTACCAAAGAAATGTATGACTTCTATGATAAGGGAGACCGTCATATCACGCTTCGTCCAGAAGGAACAGCTCCTGTTGTCCGCTCGTATGTAGAAAATAAACTCTTTGCGCCTGAGGTACAAAAACCAAGTAAGTTCTATTACATAGGCCCAATGTTCCGCTATGAACGTCCTCAAGCAGGTCGTTTGCGTCAATTCCACCAAATTGGGGTAGAATGCTTTGGATCGGGCAATCCTGCAACGGATGTCGAAACCATTGCCATGGCAGCACAATTCCTGAAAGAATTAGGAATTGATAATGTAACCTTGCACTTGAACACCTTGGGAAGCCCTGCCAGTCGTCAGGCTTATCGTCAAGCCTTGATTGATTACCTCTTGCCAATGAAGGATCAATTGTCTAAGGACAGCCAACGTCGCTTAGAAGAAAATCCGCTTCGTGTCTTGGATTCAAAAGAAAAAGAAGACAAGGCCGCGGTTGAACAGGCTCCTTCCATCCTAGACTATCTTGATGAAGAAAGCCAAGCGCATTTTGATGCGGTTCGTCGGATGTTAGAAGACTTGGGGGTAGCCTATGTCATCGATACCAATATGGTGCGTGGCTTGGATTACTACAACCACACGATTTTTGAGTTCATTACAGAAATTGAAGGCAATGAATTGACAGTCTGTGCGGGTGGTCGCTATGATGGTTTGGTTGAATACTTCGGTGGCCCTGCGACAGCTGGTTTTGGATTTGGTATCGGTGTGGAACGGATCCTTCTTGTCCTTGAAAAGAAAGGCATTGAATTGCCGATCGAAACAGGCCTAGATGCCTATATCGCTGTCCTAGGAGATGAGGTCAATGAAGCAGCGCTTAGCTTGGTTCAGGCCCTTCGAATCCAAGGCTTCAAGGCAGAACGTGACTACCTTGGACGCAAGCTCAAGGCACAATTTAAGTCAGCAGATGTCTTTGCGGCCAAAGCCTTGATTACCTTAGGAAGTAGTGAAGTTGAGAGCGGTCAAGTTACTGTGAAAAATAACCAAACTCGTCAAGAAGTAACGGTAGCTCTTGAAACCTTGAAGAAAGACTTCCCATCTGTTTTAGCAGAGTTGGGATTGGCTTGATCAAGTCTTGCAGACACCTGAAAAACAGATTCGCATGGGAGTAGGAGCAAAGTCGTTGCGCCTGCTCTCTTTTATCTAGCTTCTGTTTGCCGACCTTTGCCAAGATTTGGCGAAAAGCCGTTAAATTTTCTGACATTTATGATATAATGAGAAGACTACTAGTAAAGGAATGAAACAGTCATGACATTAGTTTATCAATCAACACGAGATGAAAAAAATACTGTAACAGCTAGTCAAGCCATTCTTCAAGGATTGGCGACAGATGGCGGTTTGTTTACTCCAGTCTCTTATCCTCAAGTAGAGCTGGATTTTGATACCCTCAAAGATGCTTCTTACCAAGAAGTGGCCAAGCTTGTTTTGTCAGCCTTTTTGGACGACTTTACAGCAGAAGAGTTAGACTACTGTATTTCTCATGCTTATGACAGCAAGTTTGATACCCCAGCTATTGCTCCGCTTGTCAAACTCGATGGACAATACAACTTGGAGCTCTTCCACGGTTCCACCATTGCCTTTAAAGATATGGCTTTGTCGATCTTGCCTTACTTTATGACAACAGCAGCTAAAAAGCACGGTCTGGAAAACAAGATTGTCATCTTGACAGCGACTTCTGGAGATACTGGAAAAGCTGCTATGGCAGGTTTTGCTAATGTTCCAGGGACAGAGATCATTGTCTTTTATCCAAAAGACGGTGTCAGCAAGGTGCAAGAATTGCAAATGACGACTCAAACGGGGGACAATACCCATGTCATCGCGATCGATGGAAACTTTGACGATGCCCAAACCAATGTCAAACACATGTTCAATGATGTGGCGCTTCGTGAAAAATTAGCAGCCAACAAGATGCAATTCTCATCAGCTAACTCTATGAACATTGGCCGTTTGGTGCCTCAGGTTGTCTATTACGTATACGCCTATGCGCAATTGGTGAAGACAGGCCAAATCACAGCGGGAGAAAAAGTCAACTTTACCGTGCCAACAGGAAACTTTGGAAATATCTTGGCAGCTTTCTATGCCAAACAAATCGGTCTTCCAGTTGGGAAATTGATCTGTGCCTCAAACGAGAACAATGTTTTGACAGACTTCTTCAAAACACGTGTCTATGATAAGAAACGCAGCTTCAAAGTAACCACTAGTCCATCGATGGATATCTTAGTCTCTTCAAACTTGGAACGTTTGATCTTCCACTTGGTAGGCAATGATGCCACAAAGACCAAAAAGTTGATGGAAAGCCTCGTTGCAACAGGTCAATACCAATTGTCCAACTTTGATGCAGATATCTTAGATTTGTTTGCGGCTGCATACGCAGATGAAGCAGAAACTGCTGCAGAGATCAAGCGGGTCTATGAAGCATCTGATTACATCGAAGACCCTCATACAGCTGTAGCATCAGCCGTTTATCAAAAATACCGGACCCAAACAGGGGATGCTGCTAAAACAGTCATTGCCTCTACAGCAAGTCCTTATAAATTCCCAGTTGTGGCAGTAGAAGCAGTGACGGGCGAGACAGGTCTAGGCGATTTCGAAGCCTTGGCCAAATTGCACACCCTCTCAGGTGTTCTTGTGCCACCGGCTGTAGACGGTCTTGAAACTGCGCCGGTTCGCCATCGTACAAGCGTAGCTGCTAAAGACATGCAAGCAGCCGTAGAAGACTACTTGGGACTGTAATTCTCCCTATTAGAAAGATCAAAAGAGCCGTTTGGCTCTTTTATATACTCATGAATTCATACAAAAAAATCTTAAACATTGCCCTTCCTGCCATGGGTGAAAATTTCTTACAAATGCTGATGGGTATGGTGGACTCTTATTTAGTGGCTCACCTGGGCTTGATTGCCATTTCAGGTGTTTCCGTCGCAGGAAACATCATCACCATCTATCAAGCCATCTTTTTGGCACTGGGTGCGGCAGTTGCCAGTGTCATGTCCAAAAGCTTGGGCGAAAAAAATCAAGAAAACATTGCCTACCATGCGACAGAGTCACTGAAGGTGACCTTGTTGTTGAGTGCTCTCTTAGGAGGGGCTTCGCTGTTATTTGGACGCCAGATGATTTCGCTGTTGGGGACTGAAGCTGCAGTAGCCGAAAGTGGGGGGATTTACCTTTCCTTGGTTGGCGGGACCATAGTTCTCTTAGGATTGATGACGACCTTGGGCTCCTTGGTTCGGGTGGCCAACAATCCACGTATTCCTATGTATGTGAGCCTGTTGACCAATCTATTAAACGCTCTGTTCTCCTCTGTAGCCATTTTCCTTTTTGGTTGGGGCATTGTTGGTGCTGCTTTGGGGACAGTGCTAGCCCGTCTGGTGGGCGTCATCCTCTTGTGGCAAAAGGTCCAGCTACCCTTTGCCCCCCTTCGTTGGGGATTGGATCGTAAGCTCTTGAACTTAGCACTTCCAGCAGCCGGAGAGCGGCTGATGATGCGGGCTGGAGATGTGGTAATCATTGCGATCGTGGTTGCTTTTGGGACCGAGGCAGTCGCAGGAAATGCCATCGGAGAGACCTTGACCCAGTTCAACTACATGCCTGTATTTGGAGTGGCCACAGCGACGGTCATGCTCGTAGCACGGAGCCTTGGTGAAGGTGATCTTGAGCAGATTGCCCGCCTTCGAAAGCAGTCTTACTGGTTGTCCTTTGTATTAATGTTACCCATTGCCTTAGGAATCTTTTTTGGGGGCACCCTTCTGACCTATCTCTACACACAAGATGTGAAAGCGGTAGAAGCTAGCCTGTCGGTTGTCCTCTTTTCTTTGTTGGGAACGCCGTTTACAGCAGGAACGGTCATCTATACGGCTGTTTGGCAAGGCTTGGGAAATGGGAAGCTTCCATTTTATGCAACGACCATTGGCATGTGGGTCATTCGAATTGGAGCCGGTTATCTGCTTGGAGTAACTCTTGGTTTTGGCCTTCCAGGGGTCTGGACGGGGACCTTGCTAGACAATGGTTTCCGTTGGCTATTTTTGAGTCAGCTTTATAGACGAAAAGTAGGAGAGAGAAAATGACAAAACGAGCTTTTATTTGGGATCTGGATGGGACCTTGCTGGATTCCTATGATGCTATTTTAGCAGGTCTTGAGGAGACCTATGCAACTTATCAGCTTCCCTTTGACCGAGCCAGCATTAAAGACTACATCTTGAAGCATTCGGTTCAAGATCTTTTAGTAGCTGTGGCGGAGGAGTATCATCTGGATGTGACCGACTTGAATCATCGCCGAGCTGAAAGTCTAGCAGAGAAAAATGCCCAGGTCCTTCTGATGGATGGGGCGCGTGATGTCCTATCCTGGGCACAAGAAGCTGGAATTGAGCAGTTTGTCTATACCCATAAGGGAGAGAACGCCTTTGTCATCCTGCGGGACTTGGGTTTGGAATCTTTTTTTACAGAGATTTTGACCAGTCAAAGTGGTTTTGCTCGCAAGCCTGACCCAGAAGCTGCCAGGTATCTGATGGAGAAGTACGGGGTGGAGCCAGAAAATACCTACTATATTGGGGATCGGAGCCTGGATATTGACTTTGCAAGAAATAGCCAGATTCAGAGTATCAATTTTTTGACGTCTGACTATCAAGGCAATCATCAGATGAACACCTTACTAGATATTCCAGGTATTTTAAACGCTGAAAAGAATCTGTAAAGAATTTGTTTTCATTTTGAAATAAAGTCGTAAGCTTTCTTTAAGAAATGTCCGCTATAATAGAAGCATAAACAAAGACCTCCTAACTTTGTTTAGAAAAATCCTAAAACTTTTCTTTTTCATAATAATCTCCCTAAGAGTCGCCAAATCAGGCGGCTTTTTTTGTGCGAAAAAACAGTACAAGCTCTTTTCCTTGCTAGGATAGAAGAAAAAGTTTATAATTGACCTATCAATTATTGATTTATCAAAAATAATACGGAGAAGGAATATGGCAGAAATAAATGATTTGCTCTACCAACTACGCTTGGCGGATCAATCAACTACGCAACTTTTTGAAAAGTGCCTAGGGATTAGCTTAACACGTTATCAAATTTTGCAGGATTTATTAGAACAAGCACCTTGCAATCAGATCGCGGTTCAGGAGCGCTTGCAGATTGATCCAGCGGCTTTAACCCGGCATTTCAAAATATTGGAAAAGGAAGGATTTGTCCATCGGAGTCGAAATCCAAAGAATCATCGGGAAATCTTAATTCATTTGACGGATACGGCCTATAATCGTTTGGTCAAACATCCCCCTCGCCATCATGTGGCGGTGAAAGAACAGATGAGTCGGATTTTAACTGCTCAAGAACAAGAGCAATTTTCTTACCTGCTGGACAAATTAGTATCTGGCATTGAACAAATAACAGTTGAATAAAAAGGAGAATCTACGATGTCATTACTGACGATTATTTTAGCAAGTCTTGCTGCACTGGAGCATTTGTATATTTTTTATTTGGAGAGCATCAGAACCACATCTGATACCACAAGTCGGGTTTTCAACATGGATAAAGAAGAACTCGCTCGCCCATCTGTGACTTCTTTATTTAAGAATCAAGGGATATACAATGCCTTGATTGGGGTGTTCCTCTTGTATGGATTGTTTGTCTCTAAAAATAGTGAAGTTGTTACAATTTTTGTGCTTTTTATTATTGGAGCTGCGGCCTACGGTGCGATGACAGCCAATAAAAAGATTATCTTGACCCAAGGTGGTCCTGCAATTTTAGCTTTATTGAGTATCCTATTGTTGGGATAAAAAGGACGGGCCGCTAGGGCTCTTTGAGCTGATTTTATTAAATAAGTGTAGAAAAAAGTATAAAAAAAGACTAAAAATTTTATTGACTTTCTAAGAAAAAGGGTTATAATGGTAGCAACAGAAAAGTAATGAGTCAGCTATTTTCAGGGAGCTTGTGGGAATTGTGAACAAGCAATAGCGACTGATGAAAATTGGACTGTTATGATTAATGAATTCTAACCCATGTGAATTCGGTTGGCACCCCTTACCGTGCAACTCCTTGATAGAGGAGATAGAGATGTAGGGAAAGACCAGCTATTTTTCCCTATAAAAGAGGTGGCACCGCGGACACTACGCCCTCACACAGTTTTTGTGTGAGGGCTTTTCTATGTGCCTTAGCAAGCGAAGCGAGCTTAGGCACATTGATCCCAAAGCGAGAATTGAGCGATGGGATACCCTTGCTTGCCTTAGCAAGCGAAGCGCGCTTAGGCACATTGATCCCAAAGCGCAAATAGAGCGTGGGATATCCTTGATAGCCTTAGCAAGCGAAGTAGGGTGCGGCTGAATTCCTTAGAATAAAAGAGAGGTTTCTGATATGAAAAAAGTTTTATCTGCTGATGTGTTGAGTCCAATTTTGGCTTATATGCGTTTGGATGCGCCCCATAAAATGATCTTGGAGTCGATCCCTCGTGAAAAAGAGAATGCACGTTTTTCAATTGTAGCCTATCGGCCAGTCAGTGAAGTCAAGTTTGAAAATGGCATTCTCTATTACAATGATCAAATTGTTGAAGAGGATCCTTTGGATTTTTTGAATCGCATCACGGTCAAAACGAAAACTTCAGAAGAACTTCCTTTTAACGGTGGGGCGATTGGATTTGTCGGCTATGACTTGATTGGCTTCTATGAGAACATTGGTTCCATTCCTGAAGATACGATCGGCACACCAGATCTTCACTTTTTCTTATATGAAAGCTATGTGATTTTTGATCACAAAAAGGAAAAGGTCTATGTGGTGGAAGAGAACCTCTATAGTGGACGGAGTGAAGCAGAGCAAGCGTCGAGCTTGGAGCAAGTATTAGCACAATTGGCAAGACCTGCAAAAGAAGAGTTTCAGGACAAGGACCTGCATGCGCTTCATTTCCACAATCATTTGGAGCAAAAAGAGTTTGAGGAAATGGTGGCCCTAGCGCGGGACTATATTCGAAAAGGAGATATGTTCCAATGCGTGCTCAGTCAACGTTTTTCAGCTGACTTTTCAGGAAAACCACTAGATTATTACCGCAATTTGCGCGTGACCAACCCTTCGAATTATCTCTACTTTTATGATTTTGGGGAGTACCAAATTATCGGTGCTAGTCCAGAAAGTCTGGTGTCGGTCAAGGACCGAGTGGTGACAACTAATCCCATTGCGGGCACGCGTCCAAGAGGGATCGATGAAGAGAGTGATCGGCAATTGGCAGCTGATTTGGCAGGGGATCCAAAAGAAGTCGCAGAACACCGGATGTTGGTGGATCTAGGGCGAAACGATATTGGGCGTATCGCCCAAAATGGGTCGGTTGAAGTGACCAAATATATGGAAGTGGAATTCTTCCGTTATGTCATGCACCTGACCAGTGTGGTCAAGGGACAATTGCTTCCTGGACTAGCCTCCATTGAGGCTCTGAAGGCAACTCTTCCAGCGGGGACCGTTTCGGGGGCTCCCAAGATTCGAGCCATGAAGCGAATCTATGAGGCTGAAAAAGAGAAACGAGGCGTCTATGCGGGTGCTATTGGCTATCTCTCTGTGACGGGGGATCTCGATTTTGCTATTGCGATTCGAACCATGATCCTCAAAAATAAGAAGGCTTATGTGCAGGCTGGAGCAGGAATCGTTTATGATTCGATCGCTGAAAATGAATACCAAGAAACCGTCAATAAGGCAAAATCGATGACAAGGATTGGAGAAGAAGGATGATTTTATTAGTCGATAATTACGATTCATTTACCTACAATTTAGCACAGTATATCGGAAAATTTGATGAGGTCCAGGTGCTTCGAAATGATGATCCGGACTTGTACCAAGTTGCCCAAGAAGCAGATGCCTTGGTCTTTTCTCCAGGTTCAGGTTGGCCAAAGGATGCGGGCAAGATGGAGGAGATGATCCGAGATTTCGCAGGGATCAAACCAATCTTGGGGATTTGCTTGGGGCATCAAGCGATTGCGGAAGTTTTTGGAGGGCGCTTGGGATTGGCACCACAGGTCATGCATGGCAAACAAAGCCAGATCCAGCTAGAAGCTCCCTCTCCGCTATACGCGGGTGTTGCAAAAGAGGTCCCAGTCATGCGTTACCATTCGCTGACGATTGAAGACATGCCAGAGGATTTTGTCATTACCTCTCGAACGACGGATGATCAAGCGATTATGGGAATTCAACACCGTAGCTTACCGATTTATGGTTTTCAATACCATCCAGAAAGTATCGGGACGCCAGATGGGCTCAAGACCATCGAAAATTTTGTCAAACTAGTCAAGGAGCGGAAGATGAAACAAGTGCTTGCAAAAGTAGCGGAAGGAATGGATCTAACTAGTGCAGAGTTAGAAGCAACCATGGAGGAAGTCGTTGCTGGTCGTGCTTCAGAAGCACAGGTGACGGCCCTTCTTCTAGGTCTCAAAATGAAGGGAGAAACGGTTGAAGAGCGGACGGCTATTGCAAAAGTGATGCAGGCCTATGCAGTCGCTATTCCTACAGAAGTTCAAGGAGCAATGGACAATTGTGGAACAGGGGGCGATCGTTCGTATAGTTTCAATATTTCAACAACAGCTGCCTTCGTCCTTGCTGGTGGTGGCATCAAGATGGCGAAACACGGCAATCGTTCGATTTCTTCTAAATCTGGTTCTGCGGATGTATTAGAAGCTCTAGGGATTAACCTTGATTTGGGTCCAGAAGACTTGGGACGAGTGTTTGAAAAGGCGGGCATTGTCTTTCTGTTCGCCAAAAATCTGCACCCTGGCATGCGCTATATTATGCCCGCTCGCTTGGCGCTAGGGGTTCCAACGGTGATGAACTTAACCGGTCCTCTTATCAATCCGATTCCTCTAGAAACCCAGCTATTGGGAACCAGTCGTCCAGATATGCTGGAAAGTACGGCGGAGATTCTAAAGAATTTGGGTCGGAAACGCGCAGTGGTGGTGAGTGGTCCACAAGGTTTAGACGAGGCAGGCCTTGATGGGGCAACCCAGCTCGCTATTCTGGAAAATGGACAGGTTACCTTATCCAGCTTTCAACCAGAAGATATCGAAATGGAGCGCATCGAAATTGATCAAGTACGAGGTGGAGACGCCAAACGCAATGCGGAAATTTTGCTCAGTGTCTTGAAGAATGAAGCGAGTCCCTTCTTAGAGGTGACGGTCTTAAATGCAGGCCTTGGTTTTTATGCCAACGGCAAGGTAGATTCTATCAAGGAGGGAATTGCCTTGGCACGTGAAGTGATTGCCAGTGGGGCTGCCCTTGAGAAATTGAGATTATTACAGGAGTATCAAAAATGAGTCAAGAATTCTTGCCAAAGATTCTAAAGGAAAAGGCGCGTGAAGTGGCTGCGATGAAAGAAGAGAAACTCCAACCTTTGCGCGAGACCTACCGCCTGTATGATTACCTAAAGAGTCATCCAGAAAAGCTTCAGATCATCGCAGAGGTGAAAAAGGCTAGCCCGAGTCTGGGAGATATTCATGTCGATGTGGATATCGTCGCGCAGGCTAAGATTTACGAAGAAAATGGGGCCGTGATGATTTCTGTCTTGACTGATGAAGTGTTTTTCAAGGGCAGTATCGAGTATCTCCGCGAAATATCTAGTCAGGTGCGTATCCCCACCCTCAACAAAGATTTCATTGTGGATGAAAAGCAAATAATTCGGGCGCGAAATGCAGGGGCAACCGTGATCTTGTTGATTGTTGCAGCCTTATCAGAGACTCGTCTGAAAGAGCTCTATGAGTTTGCGACCCATCTTGGCCTGGAGGTCTTGGTGGAGACCCATAATCTGACAGAACTAGAGGTAGCTCACCGGATTGGGGCTCAGATCATCGGGGTCAATAATCGCAACTTGGTGACCTTTGAGACAGACCTCCATACTAGCCTTGAATTGGCGACAAGCTTTGAACAAGAACCGGTTTACATCTCTGAGTCTGCTATTTTCACAGCAGCAGACGCTCGCATGCTGGCTCCTTATTTTAATGGCATTCTCGTTGGGACAGCCCTCATGAAGGCAGACAATGTGGCTGAAAAAGTAAAGGAGTTGCAGATTGACAAAGGTTAAAATTTGCGGACTGTCCACTCCAGAAGCTGTCCAGACAGCTGTTGAAGCTGGTGCGGACTACATTGGTTTTGTCTTTGCACCAAGCAAACGGCAAGTAACACTGGAGCAAGCCCGGCAGTTGGCTACAGGGATTCCAGAGGGGGTTCAAAAAGTCGGTGTTTTTGTATCGCCACAAAGAGAAGAAGTGGAGCAAGCTTGCCAAGTTGTGGGCTTGGACCTGATACAAGTGCATGGGCCGATGGATGAAACCATCTTGCAAGACCTTCCCCAACAAACGATTCGCGCTGTTCAAGTGGGGAAAGATGCAGCTCTTCCTGAGACCAGTGCCGATTATCTGCTCTTTGATGCTCCTGTAGCAGGAAGTGGGCAGACCTTTGACTGGCAAAAGCTCGAAAGTCAAAACTTTACAAAGCCCTTCTTTATTGCAGGAGGCTTGACGGAAGACAATGTAGCAGATGCCATTCGCTTCTTTCATCCTTATGCGGTGGATGTATCCAGTGGGGTCGAGACAAATGGAATAAAAGATCAAGAAAAGATAAAACGATTTATAGAAAGGGTCAAGCATGGCATATAAACAACCAGATCAAAACGGATTTTACGGGCGGTTCGGGGGACGATTTGTCCCTGAAACCTTGATGACAGCAGTTTTAGAATTAGAAGAAGCCTACAGAGAAAGTCAAGCAGATCCTTCTTTTCAAGCAGAATTGGATCAGCTTCTGAAACAATATGTCGGTCGGGAAACACCGCTCTATTATGCTAAGAATCTAACCAAGTATGTCGGTGGAGCCAAGATCTTTCTTAAAAGAGAAGATCTCAACCACACAGGAGCTCATAAAATTAATAATGCCCTAGGACAGGTTTTGCTGGCACACCGAATGGGTAAAAAGAAGATCATCGCAGAAACAGGGGCTGGACAGCACGGTGTTGCAACGGCAACGGCCGCTGCTTTATTTGATATGGAATGCACCATCTACATGGGGGAAGAAGATGTCAGACGCCAAGCCCTTAATGTCTTTCGGATGGAGTTGTTGGGGGCAAAGGTTCAATCGGTAACAGATGGGTCGCGTGTCCTCAAGGATGCAGTCAATGCTGCCCTTAGAGGCTGGGTAGCAAATGTGGAGGATACCCACTATATCATGGGTTCTGCTCTAGGACCTCACCCATTCCCAGAAATTGTCCGTGATTTTCAAAGTGTCATTGGCCGAGAAGCCAAACGCCAATTTGCAGAGCAAAATGATGGTGCATTACCAAATGCAGTTTTAGCCTGTGTAGGAGGCGGATCGAACGCCATTGGCCTCTTTTATCCTTTTGTTGAAGATACATCTGTTGCCATGTATGGGGCAGAAGCTGCTGGGCTTGGAGTAGATACAGACCAGCATGCAGCAACCTTGACCAAGGGACGTCCGGGAGTCCTTCACGGTGCCTTGATGGATGTTTTACAGGATGCCCATGGACAGATTTTAGAAGCCTTCTCGATTTCAGCAGGTCTCGATTATCCAGGAATTGGGCCAGAGCATTCTTATTTCCATGACATCAAGCGGGCAACCTATGTGCCAGTGACAGACAAAGAAGCCCTAGAAGCCTTTCAATTGCTTTCGAAAGTAGAAGGAATCATTCCAGCCCTGGAATCGAGCCATGCTATCGCCTATGCGGTGAAATTGGCCAAGGAAATGGGGCCTGAAAAATCTATGATCGTTTGCTTATCAGGTCGTGGGGATAAAGATGTGGTACAAGTCAAAGACCGCCTAGAACAAGAGAGAGGAGAGTAAGATGGGAAAGACCTTAACAGAGCATTTACAAAAGCTGAAAGACCAGCAGCAAGGGATCTTTGTTCCTTATATCATGGCAGGAGATCATGAAAAAGGCTTGGAAGGTTTGCAGGAAACCATCCAATTTTTGGAGGAGCTTGGTGTCTCAGCCATTGAAGTTGGCATTCCTTTTTCAGATCCGGTGGCAGATGGCCCTGTGATTGAAGAGGCGGGACTAAGAAGTTTAGCCCATGGGACGACGACAGAGGAACTGGTACAAACGATCCAGCGTCTGGAGACAAGTGTTCCTTTGGTCATCATGACCTATTTCAATCCCTTGTTCCAATATGGGCTTAAAAACTTCTTTAGAGATGTAGAAGGAACAGCGGTCAAGGGAGTGATTATTCCGGATCTTCCTCATGAGCATGCAGATCTGGTAGAGCCTCTCTTAGTGGATAAAGACATCGCTTTGGTGCCGCTAGTGAGCTTAACCACAGGAATCGAGCGCCAGAAGAAATTGATCCATGATGCAGAAGGATTTATCTATGCCGTTGCTGTCAATGGAGTGACGGGGAAAGCTGGTAGCTATCGAGATGACTTGGACCATCACTTGGCCCAATTACACGAAATAGCGTCCATTCCTGTTTTAACAGGTTTTGGAGTTTCCAGCATGGAGGATGTTCACCGTTTCAACAAGGTCTCAGATGGAGTGATTGTGGGGTCCAAAATCGTTAAGGCTCTCCACCAAGGGGAGACAGACGCCATCGCTCGTTTTATTTCTCAAGCAGTGAAGGGCTAGAAGCTTCATTTCATTCATCATCAGCTTGATTCTCCTAGATCAAGCTCTTTGTCTACTATTTTAAACATTCCCCTCGTTTGTCTTTACAAACGAGGGTTTCTCGTTACAATAGAGGTAGTAACAAGAAAAGAGGAGAAGAGAATGATAAGCCTTGAAGAAATTGATCAAGTTGTCCAGTCAGGTCCTTTTGAACCAACCTGGGACTCTCTTAGCCATCAAGTCTGTCCAGATTGGTATCGAGATGCCAAATTTGGAATGTTTATCCACTGGGGCGTCTACAGTGTACCTGCCTTTGGTTCAGAATGGTATTCGCGAAATATGTATATCCAAGGGAATCCTTGCTATGACTATCATCGAGAGCATTTTGGAGACCAGGCCAGCTTTGGCTACAAGGCTCTCATTCCTCTTTTTACAGCCGATCGATTTGATCCGGCATCTTGGCTGGATCTCTTTCAAAAAGCGGGAGCCCAGTATCTTTTTCCAGTTGCGGAGCACCACGATGGTTTTCAGATGTATGCCTCTACTCTCTCGCCTTATAATAGCTTAGAAATGGGGCCGAGACGAGATGTCTTAGGAGAGCTGAGGGAGGAAGCAGAAAAACGTGGCCTGCACTTCTGTACGTCTTCTCACCGGGCAGAACACCAGTTTTTCTTTTCACATGGCAAGGAATTCGTCAGTGACATTTCGCAGGAAGTCCCAAGAGACAGCCTTTATTGGCCAGCGGAGCCAGAGCCCAAGGATCATTTTGATCTGACTTCCCAGCCTTATCCAAGCAAAGAATTCTTGGAAGACTGGCTGTTGCGAACCTGTGAACTGGTGCGGGACTACCAGCCAGAGCTCCTTTATTTTGACTGGTGGATCCAGCATGAGAGTTTCCGTCCCTACTTGATGCGCTTTTTGGCTTATTATTACAATCTAGCAGCACAAGAGGATCGCAAGGTGGCTGTTTGTTACAAACAGGATGCCCTCCCTTTCGGTTCAGGAATCGTTGAGATGGAGCGGGGAGGCTACGGAGAGACGCAAGCCTTTCCGTGGCAAATGGATACCGCGATCGCCCGTAATTCTTGGTGTTATACTCAGGATCTAGCCTACAAGACCAGTAAGGAATTGCTACAAAATTTAGTTGATGTTGTGGCCAAAAATGGCAATCTTCTGCTCAATATTGGACCCAAGGCAGATGGCACGATCCCTGAGCAAGACCAAGACATCCTCACAGAGATCGGGGACTGGCTGGCGGTAAATGGAGAAGCCATTTATCAGAGTCGGCCTTGGCGGGTGTCATCGGACGGACCAACCGAGGCCCAGGAAGGTTCCTTCTCAGATGGGGAAGCGCCACTCTATACCAGCCAAGATTTCCGCTATACCATGCGTGATGGCTTTCTTTATGCTATCCAGCTGGAACCAAGTGGAAGGACGGAAGAGTTGACCTTGCCGTCTCTCGCCTATGACCTCAAGCAACCGAAAATTCTTCATGCGCGCATTCAAAAGGTGGAACCCCTTGGAGAAAGTCAGCTTCTTTCTTGGAGCCAAGATGAGACAGGGCTTCATCTTCAGTTACCAGCTTGTAGCAAAAAACAACCGCGTGTTTTGCGCCTCAGCTTTTAGTTTTCTTGAAGCTTTCTATAAGGAATCGTTTAGGTTTCTCTTGTATACTGTACTCATCCAATAAGAAATGAGGTACAGAAAATGAAAATCTCAGTTAATTATCCAAAACGCTTTAAGAAATTGCCACAACAAGGTTCTTGTTACGGCGAATAAACACTTCTCTTCATTTTTCATAAGAAACTCCTAAAGAAGGCTCTACCCGAAAGGGTAGAGTTTTTATGTACCAGAGACCTTGTGATTCGTGGTATAATAGGCCTATGGAAAAAAAGAATAAATTACTACTCATCGACGGGTCATCCGTCGCTTTTCGTGCCTTTTTCGCACTCTATAATCAAATCGATCGCTTCAAAAATGCCAATGGTCTGCATACCAATGCGGTCTATGGCTTTAATCTCATGTTGAGCCATCTCTTAGAGCGCATCCAACCGACCCATGTCCTCGTTGCTTTTGATGCAGGAAAGACGACTTTTCGGACGGAGATGTATGCCGACTACAAAGGGGGCCGTGCAAAAACTCCAGATGAGTTCCGCGAGCAGTTTCCTTTCATTCGTGAGCAATTAGACCATCTGGGAATCCGCCATTATGAGCTAGCCCAGTATGAAGCGGATGATATTATTGGAACGCTTGATAAGATGGCAGAAGCTACCTCAGTACCCTTTGAAGTCACCATTGTCTCTGGGGACAAGGATTTGATCCAGCTGACGGATGACAATACGGTGGTTGAAATCTCCAAAAAAGGGGTGGCAGAGTTTGAAGAATTCACTCCAGCCTATCTGAAAGAAAAGATGGGACTGACACCAGAGCAATTTATCGACCTCAAGGCCTTGATGGGAGATAAGTCGGATAATATCCCAGGTGTCACCAAAATCGGAGAAAAGACCGGGATCAAACTACTCCTAGAGTACGGGTCTCTCGATGGTATTTATGAGCATATCGACGAGATGAAGGCTTCTAAGATGAAGGAAAACCTCATCAACGACAAGGAGCAGGCCTATCTGTCTAAGACTCTCGCAACCATCGATACCAATGCGCCTATTGAAATTGGCCTGGACGATATCACTTATTCGGGTCCTCATCTAGAAAATCTCGCCAAGTTTTATGAGGAGATGGGCTTCAAGCAACTCCGTCAGGCCTTGGATCTCAGTGGAGAAGAAGCAGCTCCTGTAGCTATTGACTATACAGAAGTCGAGCAAGTCACTTCAGATATGCTCACGGAAGATAGTTTCTTCCATTTTGAGATTTTTGGGGACAATTACCATACGGAACCCATCATCGGTTTCGCATGGGGGACCAAAGGTCAGCTCTACGCGAGTACAGATACTGGTCTTTTACAAACACCGATTTTCAAAGAATTTCTCGAAAAAACGCCCCTCAAGGTCTATGACTTCAAGCGGGCCAAGGTCTTGCTTAGCCACTTGGGCATTACCCTTCAAAATCCCGCGTTTGACAGTCGATTGGCCAAGTATCTCTTGTCGACCGTAGAGGACAATGAAATTTCAACCATTGCGAGTCTCTATAGTCAGATTGCGCTACCGCTGGACGAAGTCGTTTATGGCAAGGGAGCCAAAAAAGCTATCCCAGAAAAGGCGGTCCTATTAGAGCATTTGGCACGGAAAGTCGCTGTTTTACTGGATACCGAAGAGCCCATGGTGGAACAGTTGCAAGCCCATGACCAGCTAGATTTGCTCTATGATATGGAGCAACCACTAGCAGCTATTTTGGCCAAGATGGAAATCGCGGGGATCAAGGTAGAGCGCCAGACCCTAGAGGATATGCAGGTGGAAAACGAAGTGGTCTTGGAGCGCTTGACTCAAGAAATCTACGAGCTTGCAGGAGAAGAGTTTAATATCAATTCTCCAAAACAATTGGGGGTCATTCTCTTTGAAAAATTGGGACTCCCTCTTGAATATACTAAGAAGACAAAAACCGGCTATTCAACAGCCGTTGATGTCTTGGAACGCCTGGCTCCAATTGCACCGATTGTGTCTAAGATTCTTGAATACCGCCAAATTGCTAAGATCCAGTCGACCTATGTCATCGGTCTTCAAGATTGGATTTTGGAAGATGGGAAGATCCATACCCGCTATGTACAGGATTTGACGCAGACAGGCCGTTTGTCCAGTGTGGATCCCAACCTGCAAAACATTCCTGTCCGTTTGGAACAAGGTCGTCTTATTCGTAAGGCCTTTGTCCCAGAAGAGGAAAACAGTGTCTTGCTGAGTTCGGACTATTCACAAATCGAACTGCGCGTCTTGGCCCATATTTCGGGAGATGAGCATTTGATTGACGCCTTTAAACATGGGGCAGATATCCATACATCGACTGCTATGCGCGTTTTCAATATTGCAAAACCTGAAGATGTGACGCCGAACGACCGTCGCAATGCAAAAGCAGTAAACTTCGGTGTGGTTTATGGAATTTCCGACTTTGGACTGTCTAACAACCTAGGGATCAGTCGAAAAGAAGCCAAGGCTTATATTGAGACCTACTTCGAACGCTACCCTGGCATCAAGGACTATATGGAGAGAGTGGTACGGGAAGCGCGTGATAAAGGCTATGTGGAGACCCTCTTCAAGCGTCGTCGGGAGATTCCAGATATCAATTCTCGCAACTTCAATGTTCGAGGCTTTGCGGAGCGGACGGCTATCAACTCACCAATCCAAGGATCTGCAGCAGATATCTTGAAAATTGCCATGATCCACTTGGACCAAGCGCTAGAAGCAGGAGCATACAAGACCAAGATGCTTCTTCAGGTGCACGATGAAATCGTTCTGCAAGTACCAAGTGATGAACTGGCAGCGATCAAAGAACTCGTCAAAGAGACCATGGAATCCGCTATTGAACTTGCAGTACCACTGGAAGCTGATGAGAACGAAGGCAAAACATGGTATGAAGCCAAATAAGATTAAGTTTGTTCAAAACAGAAAGCGGTAGGAAACTTTTCAGTTTCCTACCGCTTTTAACGACAAACACTTGCAATGCCCTCCGTATTGTTATACTATTTAAAGAAAGGAAACGCATACAAAAGGAGATTCTTATGGCTTATTCATTTCGCAATCCTAGTGATGGCATTATCAAACATTACCTAGAAACCAGCAAGATCATCGCTGTAGTTGGATTATCTGACCGTGAAGATACGACCAGTCATCGTGTCAGCAAGGAGATGCAAGAGCGGGGCTACCGGATTATTCCTGTCAACCCCCGTGCAGCTGGTGGCCAGATCCTTGGAGAAACGGTGTACGCTAGCTTGCAGGAGATCCCTTTCCCAGTAGATATCGTCGATGTATACCGTCGCAGTGAGTTTTTACCAGATGTGGCACGTGATTTTATTGAGACGGATGCGAAAATTTTCTGGGCACAGTTGGAGCTGGAAAATCAAGAAGCCGAAGAAATCCTTCGTGGAGCTGGACGAGAAGATATTGTCATGAACCGCTGTATCAAACGGGAACACACCCGACTGATCTGAGGAGACTCCCTATACGGTTTATAAATGACAAGAAATTAACAGTAGGGCTATAGAAGAAAACCCCAGCAGGAAACTGGGGTTTTCTTCTTACTCTTATTCAGTTTCATGGCTTGGATGGCCTGTGAAATGGCGCGGCCCTTGTTTAATCTGCTTGATTTGATCATAAAATGCAATTTGGCAGTTGATAAAGTAAGGCATGGTATAGAAGCCGATGACATCGCGCGTGAAGTAATTCAAGAAGTACCAACCAATCAAGGTTAGATCGAGCACCAAGCGATTGCTGCGGAACCCTTTCATGGTTTCACGACTTTGGCGAAGCACTCCAAAGGCTCCCTTGTAGTCGCCGTCTCGTAATTGCTCATAGAGGATCAATTCGACCAAGCTGAGACTGTAGTATTGTGGCAGGTAAAAGAGTAGGCCGAGTAGGCCCAGCACGACACCGGTAGTCATCAGAGGCATTTGTTGCATGAGAGATTGGAATTCAGGACTGGAAGCACTCAGAGTGCTAGGGTTGCTCACCTTGTCGTAAATCGCCAAAAATCGAATGCTGGCGTAGGTGCTGATGAGGCTCCCTACATAGAGGATGAGTCCCCATAAAAAGAGGACGACTTGCTTCAAGATCAAGGTGGCAAATACAGAGGTAAAGCGATCTTGTTTAAAGATATCTAACACGCGTGTTCGGTGTTCGATCTTGGGATTAATCGTATCTAAATAGCTAAAAGTTGCACCGACCACTAAAATGGAGATGACAAAGGAGACGACAGAAGGAAAGAGCTGCCGCTGGATCATGTAGATACCTGCTTGCTGCAAGGTCATATCCGGTAGTAGATCGATCAGATCTTGCCCACTTAATAGAAAGTTAGCAAGAATGGTCAACAGGACCGGCAAGGCAAAAAGGATAGCTAAGCCCGGTTGCTGGACTTGCATGGTACGTGCCCGGAGGCGAATCAGTTTAAGGTTCATGGATGACACTCTCTTCATAGTAGTACTTTTTATTATAACATAAGTCCGTGACAGAGCCGGTAAAATTTGGTACAATCGTACAGGTGATCACAGGAAAACTGTGACAGGAATAAGAAGGCTGGGACTGTTTTTCCCAGTACGGAGGTAACCATGACAGATTCACCGATTCAATATCGATTAATCAAAAAAGAAAAGCATACAGGTGCTCGTCTGGGAGAAATTATCACCCCTCACGGGACCTTCCCAACCCCAATGTTTATGCCTGTAGGGACTCAGGCAACCGTTAAGACCCAATCGCCAGAAGAACTCAAGGAAATGGGTTCCGGCATTATCTTGGCCAACACCTACCATCTCTGGCTTCGTCCCGGGGACGACTTGGTCGCAAAAGCAGGAGGACTGCACCAGTTCATGAACTGGGACCAGCCCATTTTAACAGATAGTGGAGGCTTTCAGGTCTATTCATTAGCGGATACCCGCAATATTACTGAAGAAGGGGTAACTTTTAAAAACCACCTCAACGGCTCGAAGATGTTCCTCTCTCCAGAAAAAGCCATCTCCATCCAAAACAATCTAGGGAGTGACATCATGATGTCCTTTGATGAATGTCCTCAGTTCTATCAACCCTATGATTATGTGAAAAAATCGATCGAACGGACCAGTCGTTGGGCAGAACGTGGTCTGAAGGCTCACCGTCGCCCTCATGATCAAGGTCTTTTCGGGATTGTCCAAGGGGCTGGATTTGAAGACTTGCGCCGTCAGTCTGCTCAAGATTTAGTCAGCATGGACTTCCCAGGCTATTCCATCGGCGGCTTAGCTGTTGGGGAAAGCCATGAAGAGATGAATGCGGTACTAGATTTCACAACTCCGCTCTTACCAGAGAACAAGCCACGCTATCTCATGGGAGTAGGAGCTCCAGACAGTCTGATCGATGGCGTTATTCGTGGAGTAGATATGTTTGACTGTGTCTTGCCGACGCGAATTGCGCGAAATGGCACCTGTATGACTAGTCAAGGACGTCTGGTGGTGAAAAATGCGCAATTTGCAGAAGACTTTACACCGCTGGATCCCGAATGTGATTGCTACACCTGTAAGAATTACACCCGAGCTTATCTTCGCCACCTCCTCAAGGCAGATGAGACCTTCGGCATTCGCTTGACAAGCTACCACAACCTGTACTTCTTGATCAACCTCATGAAGCAGGTCCGTCAAGCCATTATGGATGACAATCTCTTAGAATTCCGTGAGCATTTCGTCGAAAAATATGGCTATAACAAATCAGGACGGAATTTCTAGAAATAGATAAATAGGAAGAAAAAAGACGACAGCCATCTGAGAATAATAGGAATAACTGCTAGACGCAGTGGTTGATTGGTATCTTTGTTCGCTTGTTAAGCTCCAAAGATAACCTAATCAACTTTGCGGGGGCGAGACGATGAACAAATTGGATATAAATTTGTTCTGTCTCGCTCCCTTTTTCCTATATAATAGCAACTTTTTTAGCACGCTTTTTCTTTCGAAAACACTTTCATCAAAAAAACGAAAAAAATCTTCTCAAATCCCTTGCATTGGGCCTTTGTTTGTGTTAAACTACTATGGTGCTGTGAAAAACAGCTATTAGCTTTGATGCAAGAGGTTGCGACACGCTCGGTTGCATTGCCACGCAACGCGCGTCGGTTTTCTTGTGGAGCTAGCCTATTATCTTAAATAGACGAAAAGGAGAAAAAGATGGCAAACAAAAAAATCCGCATCCGTTTGAAAGCGTACGAACACCGTACACTCGACACGGCGGCTGCAAAAATCGTAGAATCAGCTACTCGTACAGGTGCACAAGTTGCGGGTCCAATCCCACTTCCAACTGAGCGTAGCCTCTACACAATCATTCGTGCGACTCACAAATACAAAGATTCTCGCGAACAATTCGAAATGCGTACACACAAACGTTTGATCGACATCATCAACCCAACTCAAAAAACAGTTGACGCTTTGATGAAATTGGATCTTCCAAGTGGTGTAAACGTAGAAATCAAACTTTAATCTAAAGCTTGATCCAGAGCATAAAAAACGCTCGTTAAAAACTTTTTGAATAAAAAACTATAGAAAAGGAACTATTTTCTCATGACAAAAGGAATCTTAGGGAAAAAAGTGGGAATGACTCAAATCTTCACTGAAGCTGGCGAATTGATCCCTGTAACAGTTATCGAAGCAACTCCAAACGTTGTTCTTCAAGTTAAAACTGTTGAAACAGATGGTTACAACGCTATCCAAGTTGGTTTCGATGACAAACGCGAAGTATTGAGCAACAAACCTGCTAAAGGACATGTAGCAAAAGCTAACACGGCTCCTAAGCGCTTCATTCGTGAATTCAAAAACGTTGAAGGCTTGGAAGTTGGTGCTGAAATCACAGTTGACACTTTCGAAGCTGGAGACATTGTTGATGTAACTGGTACTTCTAAAGGTAAAGGTTTCCAAGGTGTTATCAAACGCCACGGACAATCACGTGGACCTATGGCTCACGGTTCTCGTTACCACCGTCGTCCAGGTTCTATGGGACCTGTTGCACCTAACCGCGTATTCAAAGGTAAAAACCTTGCAGGACGCATGGGTGGCGATCGTGTAACGATTCAAAACCTTGAAGTTGTACAAGTTGTTCCAGAAAAGAACGTTATCCTTATCAAAGGTAACGTACCAGGTGCTAAGAAATCTCTTATCACTATCAAGTCAGCAGTTAAAGCTGGTAAATAATAAGGAAAGGGGAATACAGTCAAAATGGCAAATGTAACATTATTCGACCAAACTGGTAAACAAGCGGGCGAAGTTGTTCTTAACGATGCGATCTTTGGTATCGAACCAAACCAAGCAGTTGTATTTGATGTGATCATCAGCCAACGTGCTAGCCTTCGTCAAGGAACTCACGCAGTTAAAAACCGTTCAGCCGTTTCAGGTGGCGGACGCAAACCATGGCGTCAAAAAGGAACTGGACGTGCTCGTCAAGGTTCTATCCGCTCTCCACAATGGCGTGGTGGTGGAATCGTCTTCGGACCAACTCCACGTAGCTATGCGTACAAACTTCCTCAAAAAGTTCGTCGCCTTGCACTTAAATCTGTTTACTCAGAAAAAGTTGCTGAAAACAAATTTGTAGCCGTTGATTCTCTTGAATTTACAGCTCCAAAAACTGCTGAATTTGCAAAAGTTCTTGCAGCTTTGAGCATCGATTCTAAAGTCCTTGTTATTCTTGAAGAAGGAAACGAATTCGCAGCTCTTTCAGCTCGTAACCTTCCAAACGTGAAAGTTGCGACTGCTACAACTGCAAGTGTTCTTGACATCGCAAATAGTGACAAACTTCTTGTTACTCAAGCAGCTATCTCTAAAATCGAGGAGGTTCTTGCATAATGAATTTGTATGATGTTATCAAAAAACCTGTTATCACTGAAAAGTCAATGGCTCAACTTGAAGCAGGCAAATATGTATTCGAAGTTGACACTCGCGCTCACAAACTTTTGATCAAACAAGCTGTTGAAGCTGCGTTTGAAGGTGTAAAAGTTGCGAATGTGAACACTGTAAACGTAAAACCTAAAGCAAAACGCGTTGGACGTTACACTGGTTTTACTTCAAAAACTAAAAAAGCTATCATCACGCTTGCAGCTGATTCTAAAGCAATCGAGTTGTTTGCTACTGAAGCTGAATAATCTAAGGAGGAAATATCGTGGGAATTCGTGTTTATAAACCAACAACAAACGGTCGCCGTAATATGACTTCTTTGGATTTCGCTGAAATCACAACAAACACACCTGAGAAAACTTTGCTTGTTTCTCTTAAAAACAAAGCAGGTCGTAACAACAACGGTCGTATCACTGTTCGTCACCAAGGTGGTGGACATAAACGTCATTACCGTTTGATCGATTTCAAACGTAACAAAGATGGAGTTGAAGCAGTCGTTAAAACGATCGAATACGATCCAAACCGCTCAGCTAACATCGCGCTTGTACACTACACTGACGGTGTGAAAGCTTACATCATTGCCCCTAAAGGTCTTGAAGTAGGTCAACGTATCGTATCAGGACCAGAAGCAGATATCAAAGTCGGAAACGCTCTTCCACTTGCTAACATCCCAGTTGGTACTTTGATCCACAACATCGAATTGAAACCTGGTAAAGGTGGAGAATTGGTACGTGCTGCTGGAGCTTCTGCTCAAGTGTTGGGTTCTGAAGGTAAATATGTACTTGTTCGTCTTCAATCAGGCGAAGTTCGTATGATTCTTGGAACTTGCCGTGCTACAGTTGGTGTTGTCGGAAACGAACAACATGGACTTGTAAACCTTGGTAAAGCGGGACGTAACCGCTGGAAAGGTGTTCGCCCTACAGTTCGTGGTTCTGTAATGAACCCGAATGATCACCCACACGGTGGTGGTGAAGGTAAAGCACCAGTTGGACGTAAAGCGCCATCTACTCCTTGGGGTAAACCTGCGCTTGGTCTTAAAACTCGTAACAAGAAAGCGAAATCTGACAAACTTATCGTTCGTCGTCGCAACCAAAAATAATCATAAGCAACTAGCTTACACTTTCCGCCAGCTCGGTAGCGCTGCTTAGCAGCGCAAGCCGCTGTGGTACTAAATTTTAAAGGAGAAAATTACAAAATGGGACGTAGTCTTAAAAAAGGACCTTTCGTCGATGAGCATTTGATGAAAAAAGTTGAAGCTCAAGCAAACGACGAAAAGAAAAAAGTAATTAAAACTTGGTCACGTCGTTCAACGATCTTCCCAAGTTTCATCGGATACACTATCGCAGTTTATGATGGACGTAAACATGTACCTGTCTACATCCAAGAAGACATGGTAGGTCACAAGCTTGGTGAATTTGCACCAACTCGTACTTACAAAGGTCACGCGGCAGACGACAAGAAGACACGTAGAAAATAAGGAGAACATAAATGGCAGAAATTACTTCAGCTAAAGCAATGGCTCGTACAGTGCGTGTTTCACCTCGTAAATCACGTCTTGTTCTTGACAACATCCGTGGTAAAAGCGTAGCCGATGCCATCGCTATTTTGACATTCACACCAAACAAAGCTGCAGGGATCATCCTTAAAGTGTTGAACTCAGCAGTAGCAAACGCTGAAAACAACTTTGGTTTGGAAAAAGCTAACTTGGTAGTATCTGAAGCATTCGCAAACGAAGGACCAACTATGAAACGTTTCCGTCCACGTGCGAAAGGTTCAGCTTCACCAATCAACAAACGTACAGCTCACATCACAGTAGCTGTTGCAGAAAAATAAGGAGGTAAACTCGTGGGTCAAAAAGTACATCCAATTGGTATGCGTGTTGGTATCATCCGTGATTGGGATGCCAAATGGTATGCTGAAAAAGAATACGCGGATTACCTTCATGAAGATCTTGCAATCCGTAAATTCATTCAAAAAGAATTGGCTGACGCAGCCGTTTCAACTATTGAAATCGAACGCGCAGTAAACAAAGTTAACGTTTCACTTCACACTGCTAAACCAGGTATGGTTATCGGTAAAGGTGGAGCAAACGTTGATGCACTTCGTGCAGCTCTTAACAAATTGACTGGTAAACAAGTACACATCAACATCATTGAGATCAAACGTCCTGACTTGGATGCTCACCTTGTTGGTGAAGGAATTGCTCGTCAATTGGAACAACGTGTTGCTTTCCGTCGTGCACAAAAACAAGCGATCCAACGTGCTATGCGTGCTGGAGCTAAAGGAATCAAAACTCAAGTATCAGGTCGTTTGAACGGTGCAGATATCGCCCGTGCAGAAGGATACTCTGAAGGAACTGTTCCACTTCACACACTTCGCGCTGATATCGATTACGCTTGGGAAGAAGCAGACACTACTTACGGTAAACTTGGTGTTAAAGTATGGATCTACCGTGGTGAAGTTCTTCCAGCTCGTAAAGACGCTAAAGGAGGTAAATAACCAATGTTAGTACCTAAACGTGTAAAACACCGTCGCGAATTCCGTGGTAAAATGCGCGGTGAAGCAAAAGGTGGAAAAGAAGTAGCATTCGGTGAATACGGTCTTCAAGCTACAACTAGCCACTGGATCACAAACCGTCAAATCGAAGCTGCTCGTATCGCCATGACTCGTTACATGAAACGTGGTGGTAAAGTTTGGATTAAGATTTTCCCACACAAATCATACACCGCTAAAGCTATCGGGGTACGTATGGGATCTGGTAAAGGGGCTCCTGAAGGTTGGGTAGCACCAGTTAAACGTGGTAAAGTGATGTTCGAAATCGCTGGTGTATCTGAAGAGATCGCGCGCGAAGCACTTCGTCTTGCTAGCCACAAATTGCCAGTTAAAACTAAATTTGTGAAACGTGAAGCAGAATAAGGAGAGGTCATGAAACTTACAGAAGTAAAAGAATTTGTTAAAGAACTTCGTGGTCTTTCTCAAGAAGAACTCGCGAAGCGTGAAAATGAATTGAAGAAAGAATTGTTTGAACTTCGTTTCCAAGCAGCTGCTGGTCAATTGGAACAAACTGGACGTTTGAAAGAAGTGAAAAAACAAATCGCTCGTATCAAAACTGTTCAATCAGAAGCTAAATAATAGACTAGGGAAGGAGAATTTCAATGGAACGCAATAATCGTAAAGTTCTTGTTGGACGCGTTGTGTCTGACAAAATGGACAAAACAATCACAGTTGTAGTTGAAACTAAACGTAACCACCCAGTCTATGGTAAACGTATCAACTATTCTAAAAAATACAAAGCTCATGATGAAAACAATGTTGCTAAAGAAGGCGATATCGTTCGTATCATGGAAACTCGTCCGCTTTCAGCTACAAAACGCTTCCGTCTTGTAGAAGTCGTTGAAAAAGCGGTCATCATCTAATCATACCTGAAAGGAGAAAACGTAAATGATTCAAACAGAAACTCGTTTGAAAGTCGCTGACAACAGTGGCGCACGCGAAATCTTGACAATCAAAGTTCTTGGTGGTTCAAAACGTAAATTCGCGAGCATCGGTGATGTAATCGTTGCATCTGTAAAACAAGCTACTCCTGGTGGTGCGGTTAAGAAAGGTGACGTTGTAAAAGCTGTTATCGTTCGTACTAAATCAGGTGCTCGTCGTAAAGATGGTTCATACATCAAGTTCGACGAAAATGCAGCAGTGATCATCCGTGACGACAAAACTCCTCGCGGAACTCGTATCTTTGGCCCAGTTGCACGTGAATTGCGTGACGGTGGTTTCATGAAGATCGTATCACTTGCTCCAGAAGTACTTTAATCAATAAAAAAACAAACACAGTCCCCTGGCTTAGCCAGGGTGCCCATCGGGCGTAAGAATAAAAGGAGAATAAAATGTTTGTAAAAAAAGGCGACAAAGTTCGCGTTATTGCTGGTAAAGACAAAGGCGTAGAAGCTGTTGTTCTTACTGCTCTTCCAAAAGTAAATAAAGTTGTTGTAGAAGGTGTAAACATCATTAAGAAACACCAACGTCCAAATAACGAAAACCCTCAAGGTGCGATCGTTGAAAAAGAAGCTCCAATCCATGCTTCTAACGTTCAAGTTTTGGACAAAAACGGTGTTGCTGGACGTGTTGGCTACAAATTTGTAGACGGCAAAAAAGTTCGCTACAACAAAAAATCAGGCGAAGTGCTTGACTAATCACGAAGGAAAGGAGAAGTATAATGGCTAATCGTTTAAAAGAAAAATACCTTAATGAAGTAGTACCATCATTGACTGAGCAGTTCAACTATTCATCAGTTATGGCTGTGCCAAAAGTTGATAAAATCGTTTTGAACATGGGTGTCGGTGATGCAGTATCAAATGCTAAAAACCTTGAAAAAGCTGCTGAAGAGCTTGCTTTGATCTCAGGTCAAAAACCATTGATCACTAAGGCTAAAAAATCAATCGCCGGCTTCCGTCTTCGTGAAGGTGTTGCGATCGGTGCAAAAGTTACCCTTCGTGGTGAACGTATGTACGAATTCTTGGATAAATTGGTAACAGTTTCACTTCCACGTGTACGTGACTTCCATGGTGTTCCAACAAAATCATTTGATGGACGCGGAAACTACACACTTGGTGTGAAAGAACAATTGATCTTCCCAGAAATCAACTTTGATGATGTTGATAAAACTCGTGGTTTGGATATCGTAATCGTAACTACAGCGAACACAGACGAAGAATCACGTGCATTGCTTACTGGCCTCGGTATGCCGTTTGCAAAATAATATAGGAGGTAAAACTAATGGCTAAAAAATCTATGATTGCTAAGAACAAACGCCCAGCGAAGTTCTCTACTCAAGCATACACTCGCTGTGAACGTTGTGGACGTCCACACTCAGTTTACCGCAAGTTTAAACTTTGCCGTGTTTGCTTCCGTGAATTGGCATACAAAGGTCAAATCCCAGGTGTCACAAAAGCATCTTGGTAATTTAAGATAGTTAGGGCGTCAAAACTCTAAGTGAAAATAGGAAACTTGACGAAGAAACTTTAGTTTCTAGGAAAGTTTATCTTTTTCACACAGAGTTTAGCCCGGGTTCAGTTGGGCTTGCCAATTTGAACACGAGCTACAGCTTTGGCAAAAAAGACCAATTTTCTTTGGAGCATCGCTCCTGCATCAAATTGCCTATTTTTGCTCTCGCTGTTACGCTCTCTGTATCATGTATTAACTAGCAAGTGCAACTTGCAAACTACTAGTAAGAGGAGAAATTATAATGGTTATGACTGACCCAATCGCAGACTTCCTTACACGTATTCGTAACGCTAACCAAGCAAAACACGAAGTACTTGAAGTACCTGCATCAAACATCAAAAAAGGGATTGCTGAAATCCTTAAACGCGAAGGTTTTGTAAAAAACGTTGAATTCATCGAAGATGACAAACAAGGCATCATCCGTGTATTCTTGAAATACGGACAAAACGGTGAAAAAGTTATCACAAACTTGAAACGTGTATCTAAACCAGGTTTGCGTGTTTACAAAAAACGTGAAGATCTTCCAAAAGTTCTTAACGGACTTGGAATTGCTATCCTTTCAACTTCTGAAGGTTTGCTTACTGATAAAGAAGCACGCCAAAAGAACGTTGGTGGGGAAGTTATCGCTTACGTTTGGTAATATTTAGTTCCCAATTTCGTTGTGACTCTTCGTTATTGTCTCTTGCCTAACCCAAAGTTATGTCTGCGAGACAATGCCTTGATTCACTTAGAAAATGAGACCTAAACATTAACTTTTAAATCAAAAAGATTTAAACCCCGTGAAAACTGGCCCGTAAAGGCCTGACAATTTAACAGGAGAATAAAAAACATGTCACGTATTGGTAATAAAGTTATCGTGTTGCCTGCTGGTGTTGAAATCACTAACAATGACAACGTTGTAACTGTAAAAGGACCTAAAGGAGAACTTACTCGTGAGTTCTCAAAAGATATTGAAATCCGTGTGGAAGGTACTGAAGTAACACTTCACCGTCCAAACGATTCAAAAGAAATGAAAACAATCCACGGAACAACTCGTGCCCTTTTGAACAACATGGTTACTGGTGTATCAGAAGGATTCAAGAAAGAACTTGAAATGCGCGGGGTTGGATACCGTGCACAACTTCAAGGATCAAAACTTGTTTTGGCTGTTGGTAAATCACACCCAGACGAAGTTGAAGCTCCAGAAGGAATTACTTTTGAACTTCCAAACCCAACAACAATCGTTGTTAGCGGAATTTCAAAAGAAGTAGTTGGTCAAACAGCTGCTTATGTACGTAGCCTTCGTTCACCTGAACCATACAAAGGTAAAGGGATCCGTTATGTTGGTGAATACGTTCGCCGCAAAGAAGGTAAAACAGGTAAATAATGTAGTTTGGTTGTTTTTCAACCAACCTTCATCTTACCAACTCAGTGCTTAGCACATGATTTTAAAATTAAGAGGTGAAAATTGTGATTTCGAAACCAGATAAAAACAAAATCCGTCAAAAACGCCACCGTCGCGTTCGCGGAAAACTCTCTGGAACTGCTGATCGCCCACGTTTGAACGTATTCCGTTCTAATACAGGCATCTACGCTCAAGTAATTGATGACGTAGCGGGTGTAACGCTCGCAAGCGCTTCAACTCTTGACAAAGAAGTTTCAAAAGGAACTAAAACTGAACAAGCCGTTGTTGTCGGCAAACTTGTTGCTGAACGTGCAGTTGCTAAAGGTATTTCTGAAGTGGTGTTCGACCGCGGTGGATATCTATATCACGGACGTGTTAAAGCTTTGGCTGATGCAGCTCGTGAAAACGGATTGAAATTCTAATAGGAGGACACTAGAAAATGGCATTTAAAGATAATGCAGTTGAACTTGAAGAACGCGTAGTTGCCATCAACCGTGTAACAAAAGTTGTTAAAGGTGGACGTCGTCTTCGTTTTGCAGCTCTTGTAGTTGTTGGTGACCGTAATGGCCGTGTTGGATTTGGTACTGGTAAAGCTCAAGAAGTTCCAGAAGCAATCCGTAAGGCTGTTGAAGATGCTAAGAAAAACTTGATCGAAGTTCCTATGGTTGGAACAACAATTCCACACGAAGTAACATCAGTATTTGGTGGAGCTCGTGTATTGTTGAAACCAGCTATCGAAGGGGCTGGGGTTGCTGCAGGTGGAGCAGTTCGTGCCGTTGTCGAATTGGCAGGTATTGCAGATGTTACATCTAAATCACTTGGATCAAACACTCCAATCAACATCGTTCGTGCAACTGTTAACGGTTTGGCACAATTGAAACGTGCTGATGAAGTTGCTGCCCTTCGTGGTATTTCAGTTTCTGACTTGGCTTAAGAAAGGAGATTCAAATGGCTCAAATTAAAATTACTTTGACTAAGTCTCCAATCGGACGCATCCCGTCACAACGTAAAACTGTTGTAGCACTTGGACTTGGCAAATTGAACAGCTCTGTTATTAAAGAAGATAACCCAGCAGTACGTGGTATGATCACTGCTGTATCTCACTTGGTAACAGTTGAAGAAGTAAAATAATCTATTTAAAATAGAAACAAAGTTTTCAGGGGTATGAGAGATTCTCATCCCCTAAAACTAAATATAAGTATAGGCGAGTTTGTAGTTAGGACACCTTTTCCTGATTACATGCGTTAGCAATTTACAAAAGAGGAGAAAATAAATAATGAAACTTCATGAATTACAACCTGCTACAGGTTCACGTAAAGTCCGCAACCGTGTTGGTCGTGGTACTTCATCTGGTAATGGTAAAACTTCTGGCCGTGGTCAAAAAGGTCAAAAAGCTCGTAGCGGTGGCGGTGTACGTCTTGGTTTTGAAGGTGGACAAACTCCATTGTTCCGTCGTCTTCCAAAACGTGGATTTACAAACATCAACGCTAAAGAATATGCTATTGTGAACCTTGATCAATTGAACGCCTTTGAAGATGGTGCTGAAGTAACTCCAGTAGTACTTGTAGAATCAGGAATTGTAAAAGCTGAAAAATCAGGTATCAAAATTCTTGGTAACGGAGAATTGACTAAGAAGTTGACTGTTAAAGCAGCTAAATTCTCTAAATCAGCTGAAGAAGCTATCACTGCTAAAGGTGGTTCAGTTGAAGTCATCTAAGTGAGGTGACCTATGTTTTTTAAATTATTAAAAGATGCATTTAAGGTGAAACAAGTACGGTCGAAGATTTTATTTACGATCTTCATCATTCTTGTTTTCCGCATTGGGACCACGATTACAGTGCCTGGTGTAAATGCGAAAATTCTGAACAACCTTCAAGATGTGTCCTTCTTGAACATGCTCAGTTTGGTTTCTGGGAATGCCATGAGGAACTTCTCAGTTTTCGCATTAGGGGTTAGCCCATACATTACAGCTTCGATCGTCGTGCAACTTTTGCAAATGGATCTGTTGCCTAAGTTTGTTGAATGGGGCAAACAAGGGGAAGTTGGTCGAAGAAAGCTCAACCAAGCAACACGCTATATTTCTTTGGTTCTAGCCTTTGTTCAATCCATCGGGATTACAGCCACCTTCCACACTTTGTCTCAGGCGAAATTAGTCGCAACTCCAAATACCAAGACCTATCTATTAATCGGTGCGATTCTGACGACCGGTTCCATGATTGTGACTTGGCTTGGAGAACAAATCACAGATAAAGGGTACGGTAATGGTGTTTCAATGATTATCTTTGCAGGGATTGTGTCATCAATTCCTGAGATGATTAAAGAAATCTATGAAAATGCATTTGTGAATGTTCGTTCTGGTCAAATGACCAATTCCCTCATTTTTGTTGGGGTATTAATCCTTGCTGTCTTGGTTATTGTTTACTTTACAACCTTTGTGGAGCAAGCACAATACAAGATTCCAATCCAATATACAAAGATTGCACAAGGAGCTCCATCAAGTTCTTACCTACCTTTGAAAGTAAACCCAGCAGGAGTTATTCCTGTCATCTTCGCTAGTTCGATTACAGCAGCGCCTGCTGCAATTTTCCAAGTGATTAGCGCTATGGGTTACAATGCAGGATGGGTGAAAACAACTCAAGCCATGTTGGCTACAAACACACCAACTGGTGTGGCAATGTATGCCTTATTGATCATTCTCTTCACCTTCTTCTACACGTTTGTTCAGATCAATCCTGAAAAAACGGCAGAAAACCTTCAAAAGAGTGGTGCCTATATCCCAGGCGTCCGCCCTGGTAAGGGGACAGAAGAGTTTATGTCTCGTTTGCTACGTCGTTTAGCAAGCGTCGGATCAGTATTCCTTGGCTTTATTACCATCATTCCAATCCTGGCTCGAGATTTATTTGGTTTGACAGATGCAGTGGCTCTTGGAGGAACTAGTTTGTTAATCATTATTTCAACAGGTATTGAGGGAATGAAACAATTAGAAGGCTACTTATTAAAACGTAAGTATGTCGGATTTATGGACACAACAACAGAATAGAATAAGGTTGACTTTGTCAGCCTTCTATTTTGTTTTTAAATGGAAATAGGAATTCGCTCCTGCTTCCATTTAAAAACAAAATAAGGAGAATTCATCATGAATCTTTTAATTATGGGGTTGCCTGGAGCAGGTAAAGGAACTCAAGCAGCTAAAATCGTTGAAGAATTTCACGTAGCGCATATCTCCACTGGAGATATGTTCCGCGCAGCGATGGCTAACCAAACTGAAATGGGTGTGCTTGCAAAATCATACATTGATAAAGGTGAGTTGGTACCAGATGAAGTAACCAATGGAATTGTAAAAGAACGCCTTGCTCAAGATGATATTAAAGAAACAGGTTTCTTGTTAGACGGATATCCACGTACCATTGAGCAAGCTCATGCTTTAGATAAAACATTGGCTGAACTTGGTATTGAGCTTGAAGGTGTTATCAACATCGAAGTAAATCCAGACAGTCTTTTAGAGCGTTTGAGCGGACGTATCATTCATCGTCAAACTGGAGAAACTTTCCATAAAGTATTCAATCCACCAGTTGATTACAAAGAGGAAGATTACTACCAACGTGAAGATGATAAACCTGAGACAGTAAAACGTCGTTTGGATGTTAATATTGCCCAAGGTGAACCAATCATTGAATTTTATCGTTCAAAAGGACTCGTACATGACATCCAAGGAAACCAAGATATCAATGATGTATTTTCAGACATTGAAAAAGTCTTGTCAAATTTGAAATAAAAGCGTTTTTCATGCTTGCAATATTGGACAACTAGTGTTACAATTAGTTAGTCTGACTTATAATTGTTACCTCTGTGCTCAGAGGAATGAATCGAAATTTATGGAGGTACTTTTGCGTGGCAAAAGACGATGTGATTGAAGTAGAAGGCAAAGTAGTCGATACAATGCCGAATGCTATGTTTACGGTTGAACTTGAAAATGGACATCAGATTTTAGCAACAGTTTCTGGTAAAATTCGTAAAAACTATATTCGTATTTTAGCGGGAGATCGTGTTACAGTGGAGATGAGTCCGTACGATTTGACACGTGGACGTATCACATACCGCTTTAAATAATCGAAAAACTTGGAGGGATAAAAATGAAAGTAAGACCATCGGTCAAACCAATTTGCGAATACTGTAAAGTAATTCGTCGTAATGGTCGTGTTATGGTAATTTGCCCAGCAAATCCAAAACACAAACAACGTCAAGGATAAGATAGAAAGGAGAAAACATGGCTCGTATTGCTGGAGTTGACATTCCGAATGACAAACGTGTAGTAATTTCATTGACTTATGTGTACGGTATCGGACTTCCAACATCTAAGAAAATCCTTGCTGCTGCAGGCGTTTCTGAAGATATTCGTGTTCGCGATCTTACACCAGATCAAGAAGATGCTATCCGTCGTGAAGTTGACGCAATCAAAGTTGAAGGTGACCTTCGTCGTGAAGTAAACTTGAACATCAAACGCTTGATGGAAATCGGTTCATACCGTGGTATCCGTCACCGTCGTGGACTTCCAGTTCGTGGACAAAACACTAAAAACAATGCTCGCACTCGTAAAGGTAAAGCTGTTGCGATTGCAGGTAAGAAAAAATAAAATAAAATAAGGAGGTAAAAATCTTGGCTAAACCAACACGTAAACGTCGTGTGAAAAAGAATATCGAATCTGGTATTGCTCATATTCACGCTACATTTAACAACACAATTGTTATGATTACTGATGTGCATGGTAACGCAATCGCTTGGTCATCTGCAGGTGCACTTGGATTTAAAGGTTCTCGTAAATCTACACCATTTGCTGCTCAAATGGCATCAGAAGCTGCTGCAAAAGCTGCTCAAGAACACGGACTTAAATCTGTTGAAGTAACTGTTAAAGGTCCTGGTTCAGGTCGTGAGTCTGCTATTCGTGCACTTGCTGCTGCTGGTCTTGAAGTAACTGCAATCCGCGATGTAACTCCTGTACCACACAATGGTGCTCGTCCTCCAAAACGTCGCCGTGTATAATCATCAACAATTACACAGCTTTTCGTTTAAGAGGGAGTATAGCAAATGATTGAGTTTGAAAAACCAAATATAACAAAAATTGATGAAAACAAAGATTATGGCGTGTTTGTCGTAGAACCACTTGAACGTGGCTATGGTACAACACTTGGAAACTCACTTCGTCGTGTACTTCTGGCTTCACTTCCAGGTGCAGCTGTCACTTCAATCAACATTGAAGGTGTACTCCACGAATTTGATACCGTTCCAGGAGTCCGTGAAGACGTTATGCAAATTATTCTTAACGTTAAAGGAATCGCCGTTAAATCTTACGTCCAAGACGAAAAGATTATTGAACTTGATGTAGAAGGACCTGCAGAAGTAACTGCTGGAGATATTCTTACTGATAGTGACATCGAAATTGTAAACCCTGATCATTATCTATTTACAATCGGAGAAGGAGCATCTTTGAAAGCAACGCTTACTGTAAACAGTGGACGTGGCTATGTTCCAGCTGATCAAAACAAAAAAGATGATGCACCAGTGGGAACACTTGCTGTAGATTCAATCTATACGCCAGTGACTAAAGTCAATTACCAAGTTGAACCAGCACGCGTTGGTAGCAACGATGGCTTTGACAAGCTAACCCTTGAAATTTTGACAAATGGGACAATCATTCCAGAAGATGCCTTAGGTTTGTCTGCTCGTATTTTGACAGAACACCTAAATCTATTCACAAACTTAACTGAAATTGCTATTGCAACAGATGTTATGAAGGAAGTGGATACAACTTCTGATGATCGCATTTTAGAACGTACGATCGAAGAATTAGATCTTTCAGTTCGTTCATATAACTGTTTGAAACGTGCTGGCATTAATACTGTTTACGATTTGACTGAAAAATCAGAAGCAGAAATGATGAAAGTTCGTAACTTGGGACGTAAGAGTCTTGAAGAAGTTAAAATCAAACTTGCCGACTTAGGCCTTGGGTTAAAAAACGATAAATAGAGGAGGAATACATGGCTTACCGTAAACTAGGACGCACTAGCTCACAACGTAAAGCGATGCTTCGCGATTTGACTACAGATCTTATCATCAATGAAGCAATTGTAACAACTGAAGCACGTGCGAAAGAAATCCGTAAATCAGTTGAAAAAATGATTACTTTGGGTAAACGTGGTGATTTGCATGCACGTCGTCAAGCTGCTGCATTCGTACGTAACGAAGTTGCATCACAAAACTTTGATGAAGAAACAGGTAAATACTCAGAAACAACTGCACTTCAAAAATTGTTCTCTGAATTAGCACCTCGTTATGCTGAGCGCAATGGTGGATATACTCGTATCCTTAAAACTGAACCACGTCGTGGTGATGCTGCGCCAATGGCTATCATCGAATTGGTATAATATCATCAATTTTGTTGAGTGTTATGATGATGGAATACACTGTTATTCTTAGTCTAGCTCTGGTCTACCGCTGGGGATTTTCCCCAGCGGGAACACTCATCATATTGAATGAATGGTAGACGCTTGTTTACGAAATTGCTTTAATTTAAAACAATTTCGTAAGCAGGCGTTTTGTCTTGCTTTCGTGAGTAGTCGAGAATAGCAAAAAATGATATAATGGAACCCATATCTCCAATAGAAGAAAAAGGATTCAATGACAAAACAACAAGCAATTAAATTACTAAAAGAGAAGTACCTTAGTAATATGAAAGAGGATTCGGAACTCTTTGTCGGAGTTGAATTAGAGTTTCCGATTGTAGAAACAAATGGAAACAAAACAAATATAGAGGTGACGAAAAATCTTTTTCGAACCTTAGCCAACTTATCAGATTTTGAAGTTGAAAAAATAGATGACGAACAAAATCCTATTCAATTGATTCACTGCTCTTCTAAAGATCGTATTCTATTCGAGTTGAGTTACAATACAATTGAATTTGCATTTGAGAGAGCTCGTTCTATAAATGAGGTGGCCAAACGTTTTGAGGCCTATTTGAAGATTATTCAACCGATTTTGCAAGAAAATAATCACGAAATCCAAGGGCACGGAATCCATCCTCTGTGGCAAGAAAATGATAATAGCCCAGTGAAAATCGAACGATACAAGATGTTAATGGCTTTCCTTGCAATGAATGGTACAGGGATGAAAACACACCCCTATCCTTCGTACGGAGCATTTATATGCGGAAACCAGGCTCAATTGGATGTAAGGCGCGATAACTATCTTCGCATCATTAATGCCTTTAATAAAATTGAAGCAGCAAAAGCATATTTGTTTTCTAACTCAGAATTTTCAGCAGAGGCTTGGGATACAAAAATTGCCAGAGATATTTTCTGGGAAGAATCCTTACATGGTTATTATAAGGAAAATGTAGGGATTTATCCTAAGGACTACCAAAGCGAAGAAGAGTTTTTTAATAATCTCGCTAGAACGGCTATTTTTACGGCAACTAGAGAGGGGAAATCTTATTATTTTAAACCAATTCGAGTGGAAGACTATCTAGATCAAAAAGAAATTACAGCCTATACGGCTGATGGAAATGAGAAGATAATTAAGCCTGTAAAAGAAGATCTAAAACAACATCGAAGTTACCAATTTCAAGATTTAACTGCTCGTGGGACTGTGGAATTTAGAAGTGTTTGTACGCAACCGTTAGAAACCACTTTTGCCCCGATTGCCTTTGAGTTGGGCTTGTTTGTAGAATTAGAAAAACTGGAAAACTTTTTAGAAGATTCTTCATTTTTTAAAAATGAAGAACAGGACTATCGAAAACTTAGAAAGAAATATTCAAAGAAAATTCTAAGTAAAGAAGAAAAAGAAGCGATCCAATCCTTTTCAAAAGATCTTCTAGACATAGCTGAAGCAGGTTTAATGAAAAGAGGTTACGGAGAAGAAAAATTTCTCATCATTAACAAAGAACTAGAATAATAGAAAAGCCTGTAATACAGGCTTTTCTTTATTACTTTTAAAAAACTTTCAAAAAAATAATTTTTTTTGGAAAAAAGTGTTGACAGTAAGGGTAGGTCATGATATACTAATATAGTTGTCGCGCGAGAGCGACAAAGACCTTTGAAAACTGAACAAGACGAACCAATGTGCAGGGCGCTACAACAAAAGTTGTAGTAACTGAACAATAAAAAACAATAAA
>NZ_JAQFJL010000004.1:0-106710 GCF_030440045.1 Streptococcus sp. SP8
ACCTCCGCACAGTTGAGTAGGGCTGTAAAAGCTGATGAAATCAGCGTAGTAGAGCCCACTCAACCACTGCGTCTTGCTCGACAATCCAAAAATAATTGAGAGGCTAGGACTTTTGTCCCAGCCTCTTCATTTTAAAATTCAGCGACAAACTCCTTGATGGCTTGCGCGAGTTCATAGGGTTTCTCGGTATTGAGTAGATGGCCTCCGTCTGCGATTTCTTGATAGCGGCCTTTTGGCAGGAGCTTGGCCAATTTTTTAGAAGAAGATTGATTGGCCCAATCTTTGCTACCACAAATCACCAAGCTAGGAAGAGGGCAAACTTTAACGGTATCGGTTAAATTGAGCCCTTTTAATTCGGTCAAGATTTGAAGCATCTGTTGTTTATTGGCATCTTGTTTTTCAAAGACATGCTTGGGAAGCAGACGAAAAAGGAGAATCTGGAGCCGATAGAGGGGGTTGGTGTTGAGTTTGTATTGAGTTCCTGCAAGGACCAAGCCCTTGAGTTGCGGGAAGTCTTGTCTGGAGAGATCAAGAGCGAGCACGCCACCTAGTGAGAGTCCTACCAGAATAAAGGGTTCGCTTTCTTGCTGGAGGCGCTCCATCAACCTTTCTTTGACTTCCTGATAGCTTTCTTTTGGATGGGAGAAAATATCAAAAGTTTTGGAGTGCAAGGGTGAAAGTGCAAATTGGACTCCTTGCCAAGAGAGGACATCTTGCCCTAGTCCATGTAAAAAAATAAGTTTCATCAGGAATCCTTTCTTTGAAAATCGAGTTCGTAGAGACCACGAAGAGCATTGCAGGCATAAATACGATCAGCGTCTGTTAAATCGTTCAGAGTCAAGAGTTTTTCTTCCACCTGCTGGGTCTCAAGAAGATGGCGCCGATAAATGCCATCGAGTAAGGGGAGGTGAGCTGGTGGGGTATAGAGTTGTCCCTCTATCTCCAGCACCAGATTGCCAATCGTCGTCTCTAGCAAGGTTCCGTCTGGCAGATGGAAAATTTGCTCGTGATCTGACTGGTTGAGATGGTCTCTCTGACTCGTTTTGAAATAAGTAAATGGCGTCGCTAAATCAAGCTTCTGCTCGGTCAGTTGGGCCTGTAGATAGCTAGCTGGCAAGTCTGTCAGCTCCGTGATCTCTAGGTGGAAGGTCCCGTTTTTTTGCAAGGCAATCCGACAACGATAATCAAGGTTGGACTCCAAATGAGCAAGCTCTTCTTGAAGTTCTTTCAGGAGCTTCGACTCATCATAAGGATAGGCAAAGTAGCGACTAGCTTCCCTCAAGCGTGTTAAATGTTGGTCTAAGAAAGTCAACTCTCCTTGGTGGATGCGGCCGGTCGTCAGGAGCTCAAAGTGAGACTCTTGTCGGTAGAGGACAGCCGATTTTTGCTTGGTTTCCTGGTATTCACCTTCCCATTTGCTATCCCAAGTGATGCCTCCTCCCACGCCATAGATGGCTTGATCCCCCTGCATTTGAAGGGTCCGGATGGCCACATTAAAAATCCGTTTCCCTTTTGGAAGAAGGATGCCGATCGTTCCACAGTAGACACCTCGAGGAGCCTTCTCCGTCTTTTGGATGATTTCCATAGTGGAGATCTTTGGTGCTCCTGTAATCGAGCCACAAGGAAAGAGAGCTCGGAAGGTTTGGACCAGGTCGATCTCAGCTCGTAAGTGACTTTCAATGGTCGAGGTCATCTGCCAAACGGTGGAGTATTGCTCGACTTGGCAGAGATGGGTCACCTGCTCACTTCCAATCTCCGAAATCCGGTTCATGTCATTGCGGAGGAGGTCGACGATCATCATGTTTTCTGCTCGATTTTTTGGATCGGCTTCTAGCCAAGCAGCCTCTTTGAGATCCGCTTGGTTGGTAAGCCCGCGGCGTGTCGTTCCCTTCATAGGGCGAGTGGTCAGTAGCCGGTCGTCTTGCTCAAAAAAGAGCTCAGGGCTAATGGAGAGGATGGCTACATCATCATGTTGGATGAAGGCATTGTAATGAGCTTTCTGCTCTACCACTAGTCGGTTGTAGATGGCGAGAGGATCCGCCTCTAGCTCTTGAGAAAGCTGGACGGTGTAGTTGACCTGATAGGTATCCCCCTGGCGGATGTGGTGATGGATAGTCTTGATGGCTTCTTGGTAAGCGGGAGCCTCGACCTCTTCCTTCCAATTGGCTGGCAGGTCCACTGCTTCATAGTCCTCTGGGAAAGGAAGGGTTTCAACCTCCTGGTGGATAGTGAAGTAGAGGAGATACTCTCCCATGAGAGGAGCAGGGTGGACAGCTAATTTTTTCTCAAATGCAGGTGCTGCCTCATAGCTGACATAGCCGACAGCATAAAAACCAGCCTCCTGGTAAGTTTCCACTTCTTTAAGAAGTGCCTCTACTTGGTCGAGGTCTCTGGTTTTTAATTCTTTTATGGGCTTGGTGAAAAGGTAGCGCAAACCAAGCTCTTTAAAATCAATAATCGTTTGTTTATGCATGCTTTGAGTATATCAAAAATAGAGGAAAAAAGGTAGATAAGGATGCAAGATTCCTTGATTGGCCTTCCCTTTCATGCTAAAATAACCATAGAAACTGCTTTGGGCAAGGAGTAGGACCATGCAAAAGAATCCCCTCTATAACACCTCTAGTATCAGCTTTTTTCAATACCTCTTTGCGATTGCAGTGATTTTGGTGCATAGTGGTCGCTTGACCTCCTATGAGCCACTGCATTTTGGTCTCAAGAGTATGCTCGGCCGGCTAGCGGTTCCATTTTTTATCGTCTGTGCCAGCTTTTTCCTCAAATAATCCCTAGGGAATTCTCAGAAAATGAAGGCCTATCTGGTCAAAATCGTAAAAACCTATTTGTTTTGGAGTTTCGTTTACCTCCCTTATGCCTGGCTCTTTTTCTCCTTCCTGTTTATCTCTTTCCAGCAGGAATCTTGATTGCTCTGGTCTACTTGGGAATGTGCTACCAACTCTGGTATATTCCTGCTTTTTTACTGGGCTTGTTTTTGGTCAATCAATTGGTCAAACGCCTAGGTATGGTTTGGACGGGGGTGATCACTTTTCTTCTTTACTGCTGGGGCTTGATCGAGACCTATTCGGCTTATCTGGACACCACAAGTCTTCTTAAGGGTTACCAGCTCTACAGCAATTTATTTTTTACAGCGCGAAATGGTCTCTTTTACACGCCCATTTTTATCTATATGGGTTATTATCTGTATGACCATTTTCATGCACAAACTTTTAGAATTCACCGTTGGCAAAAGCTAGCACTTGCCTTTGGTTTGCTCTGCCTCGAAGGCATCATCATTTTTCAACACGAAGGAATTGATAAGAACTTTTTCTTTCTTCTTCCTTTTGTGACCGTTTATTTGGTCAATGCCTGCCTGCGATCGTCCTTTTTGAAAAGCTATGATTTACAGTATTTAAAGCAAATGAGTATAGCTCTTTACTTTTCGCATCCGATCTTTATCGAGTGGGCTCGCTATGGCTTTAGCAGCCTCCCTCTCTCTTATCCAGACAGGGGCAAGCTGATTTTTGTGACTGCCTTGTTTGGCAGTCATCTCTTTGGAGTGGCCATGCTGTGGGTACGAGAGAGAAGGGAAAAACAAAAGATTCCTTCAAATGGTGAAGAGTTAGATAAAATAACCAACCAATAGTAGGGTGTACAAAACTCAAGCAGATGTGTTTGAGTTTTTTTGTATGAAGAAAATCAAGGAAGAATAAGAATTGGCAGACTGCTCTTCCTTGTTTATAAATGTTTTATTTTCTTGCCCTTGGATAGAAGAAAGGGGAAATCAGTACCAGATAGTGATTTATAATATAGACATCATTGCAAATAATGTCTATATTATTGAATAGTGATGATTTAATTTGAAAAGCAAAGGATATTTTAAAAAATAAGTGATAAAATTAAAGGGAGGGCCTTTTGGAAGGCTAACAAAAGTAAAGGAGATAAGACATGAAAAAGCTTCGTTCATTATGGAAAGACTTTTTGAAAAAAGGTTTTGCCATTTTAACAATTTTCATGATGCTAGGCCAGCTTGGTCAAGGGGCGATCACAGCCTTTGCCAATGAGCTAGCAGTCGGGGATAATGGGGCCTTGGATGTTACCCTTATGTATGGGGATAAACAGAACCATCCAGATGGGATGTCCTATTACACAGGGGATACCATGTCTGGTTATATCCAGATCACCCCTAAGAATTTGACAACGGATATTAATGAAGTAACGGTGACCTTGAAGGTTCCTGGAAAGTACTTACGAGAAGTTAGTTTCCCTGACTTCAATAGTGCTTCAGAGCATGACAAACCAACGGTTACAAAAGTTGGAGATGATTATCAAGTCACACTTCACTTTAACAATTACCAAAAGTCAGAGGTCCTGACTTTACCTTTTATTGGAAAATTTAAGCTTGGTTATGCACCAACAAATTATTCATTGGATATTACAGGAACATTGAATATCAATGGGCAAGAAACGAAGCTCAATGATATCATTTGGAAACCCAAGTACAATGACTACCGTTTGACCAAGTATATCAACCAAAACTTGAATGAAGCCATGTCCAAGGACTATGCGGAAGCCATGCCTGGAGTGGTCAAAGGGGCTGACGGGAAAAATTATATTGAAACGCCATCATCTGTCCCATTTGCATTTCAATTGGAGGGAATGCAAGGACAGTATGAAGGTCAATACCGTCAATTGGAGTCAGCAACCATCACCGATAAGTTACCAACCTATACAGATAAAAATGGCAATACCCGGACAGCAGTTCTAGATACAGCTAAGTCTGAAGGTTGGGTAGACAATGGAGATGGAACGGTTTCGAAGACATTTACAGCCGTAGCAAATGATAATCCAGCAACGTATCACATAGATCTGATGACTCAAATCAAGAATTCAAGTTACCTCTACTTGAAATTCCCGGATTTGGTATTAGAGAAGGATCAAACGCTGAAGGATGTTCTCAGTAAGGATTTGACAAATGCAGGTAGTGTTGTTGGGATCCCTGCTAACCGTGGAGAGGGAGAACCAGATATTACAGCTGAAGATTCTCTCATTTTCCGCTTGACTTCTCGTGACCTGGAAGGGGCTGGAAGTTTTGCCAAAAAAGCAGATGGTGATGTCTATGATTCAACTGAATATAAAGCAGCAAACTATAAGTGGATCATCGCTTTTGATAACAAAACTCCTTCACCACAAAAGAATTTTGTTTTCTATGATGAGACAGTGGACTCTCGGTTAAAATTTACCAAAATTGATTACGCTCGTCTCATGCAAGGGAATTATGGAAATGGCGAGTTTGTTAGCAAATATGTGAAACGCTTGATCCTTACTTTGGACGATGGTAGTAAAAAAGAAATTCAGCCAGAAACCGATAAAGACGGCAATGGCTTGATCGATTTAACCAAGTATGGAACAGTTGTCGGTTGGCGGATGGAAATGAAGGATGACTTTGTCCTTCAATCTGGTCAAGGAATTCGCCTCAATACCTATACAAGCTTCAAAGATCCAGAAAAGACTCGTTACGATGAAAATGATGCGACCAAGAATGAATTCAAGAATACGGGTCGTGTCACTTATCAAACACAATCAAATGTTGCAAAAGACCAAACATCAAATTGGACCTTTAAGCTGATTCCTTTGAAGGAAAGCTTTGAGATTTCAAAAACGACGGATTATAATAATGTTCGTTATACTGATGGACAAAATATTCGTTTTGGTTTGATGGCAACCAAAGTGGTCTTGGATCCTGATAAGGATTATGGAGACCTGCGAATCATTGATCTGTATGATCCAAATACCCTTAAAGTCGACTATAAAGATTTTGAAAGAAACCTTGCCTCTAATGAAAAAGGTATGAAATTCTTAAAGAGCTACGATGTCATTGAAAACTACCACAATTCTGGACGGACAGCTCTCATCATGCATTTGGATCAAAAAGAGTTTATTAAAGCTTCTCTTAAAGATCTTAATCGCGTGCGTCTACCGTTTATCGTGGCTGATCTGAAAGGGAAAGATGATGGTGGTACCTTCACAAATAAAGTCTATGTCGCTGGAAACGGCATCCACGATCTTGAAAATGCCAACCCTGATCGGGTAACGGAAGACGTTTACGATCTGAATGGGAATGGTTCAACAACAGATAAGATTCCATATGCCCAATCAAACTATACAATTGTGGCTGCTGAGGGAATCTATGCACGGAAATACATTGCTAAAAATGATGACCTGTCAGACGCTTCGATTGTGACACGTACCTTCAAACCAGGTGAAACCTTTAACTACAAACTCACCATTAAAAATAATACGGATAAGGCAGTAGAAGATGGAGTCATCTATGATATATTGCCAAAAGTCAAAGATGTCAACACTTTAGATGGATCTGGTCGAATGACAGAATATACGGTTAGTCTTCGTGGACCAGTAACTGCTCCAGAAGGATGGACGGTCTACTATACAACTGATACAAGCGTTACGACAGATACCATGGCACAGGCTGCTGACAAGGATATCTGGACGACAGCTGTGTCTGATTACAGTCAAGTAACAGGAATCAAGTTAGTTGCAAATGCTGGTACTACGATTCCTGCGCGTGGTGAAGCCAGCTTTGGTGTCCCAGTCGTGAATCCAAGTGAATTGACCGATGAAGTCAAGGCCTTGATGCAAAAACGCACCAAAGATAATGAAGACAACGGCGGTCGTTCCGGTCTTGTTCAAGCTCATAACCAGTTTGGTTACAAGGCGAAAGGTCACGAAGGAAATCGTGAGTCTAATACCGTAACTGCACAAATCTTCTCGGCTGCTTTCCAAGTCAAGAAGGTAGACAAGGATGATCCGAAGAAAGTCCTTGAAGGCGCTGAATTTACCTTAACTGATGCGAATGGTGCGGTTGTTGCGACGGCAACTTCTGATAAAAATGGAGAACTTTCCTTTAACACCTTAACAGAAGGAACCTATACGCTCAAAGAAAGCAAAGCACCTGCAAACTATAAGTTGGATGAAACAGAACATGCCGTGATTGTCACCTATGATGCGGACAAACAAATTTACCACGTCACGGTGGATGGAAAAGCGGTTGGATCAAAAGCAGTCCCAGTTGAGATCGCTAATGAAGCAGATATCAAGTATATTGATCTTGAAGCTTCAAAAGTTTGGGATGACCAAGACAACCAAGAAGGGCTTCGCCCAGAAAGTGTGGAATTCCAACTCTATAAGAATGGCAAAGCTCAAGGAAAACCAGTCACGGTTTCAGCCGCAACAGACTGGAAAGCCCACTTTACGAATCTTCCAGATAAAGACAGTGATGGCAAGCTCAATACTTACACTGTTAAGGAAGTGAAAGTTCCGACTCATTATACGGTCGATACAGAAGAAGCTAGCTTCACAGATGGAAAAGCCACCATCACTAACAAGCGCACTCCTGAGACCACGACGGTTACAGTCAAGAAAGTCTGGGATGATGCACAAAACCAAGATGGTCTTCGCCCATCTACCATCAAAGTTCACCTCTTGGCAAATGGAACAGAGGTTCAAGCTCTTGATCTGACTGGTGAAGGAGATGAATGGACTCATACCTTCTCAGATCTACCAGTCTATAAAGATGGACAAAAAGTTGTCTACACAGTGACAGAAGACAAAGTGGACAATTACACCACTAAGATTGATGGCACTACAATTACCAATACTTACAAACCAGGTAAGACAAGCCTGACTGTTACGAAAAACTGGAAGGATGCCAATAACCAAGATGGCCTTCGTCCAAAAACAATCAAGGTTCAATTGTATGCTGGTGATCAAAAGGTTGGTAAGGCTGTTGAATTGTCAGCAGATAACAAATGGACCCATACCTTCTCAAACCTAGATGAGAAGAAAGCTGGCCAAGTTATCAACTATACAGTCAAAGAAATCAATGTTCCAGAAGGCTACACACAAGCCGTCGAAGCAAGCAACCCAGGTCAAGTAGTCGTGACCAACACGCACGAACCAGAAAAGACCAAAGTAGAAGTGAGCAAGAAGTGGGAAGATGGAGACGACCAAGATGGTCTCCGTCCAGCCAGCATTCAAGTTCAATTGTACAAAGATGGCCTTGCAACGGATCAAGTGGTAGAACTTTCAGCCGCGAATGACTGGAAAGGTGCATTTGAAAACCTTGATGCCAAGGAAGCTGGAAAAGCAATCACTTACACGGTGAAAGAAGTCGCTGTTCCAGATGGTTACAAGGTGACGGTAAATGATAAGGACAAGGCTAATATCGTCTTGACCAATACGCATGAACCGGCTCTTACAGAGATGAAAGTAACGAAGAAATGGGAAGATGCCAACAACCAAGATGGTCTTCGTCCAAAATCCATTAAGGTTCAACTCTATGCTGGTGATGAAAAAGTAGGAGATCCAGTTGAGTTGTCAGCGGACAATCAGTGGACTCATACCTTTAGCAAATTAGCTGAAAAGAAAGCTGGTCAAGCTATCAGCTACCGTGTGGAAGAAGTCGCTGTTCCTGAAGGCTACCAAGTCACTGCTGATACTTCTGACGCTGCTCACACGATCTTGACCAATACGCATACGCCAGCGGTGACCGATATTCCAGTGACTAAGATTTGGAATGACCAAGCCAATCAGGATGGTCTTCGTCCAACAAGTATCGTGGTGAATCTTCTTGCCAATGGTGAAAAAGTTGCTCAAAAAGAACTCACCAATGCGACAGATTGGAAAGAAAGCTTCACAGGTCTACCAAAATTCAAGGATGGAAAAGAAATCGTCTATACTCTTCAAGAAGAGAAGGTAGCTGAATATACGACTACAATTGATCAGGCTGCTTATACTATTACCAATACCCATGCACCTGGTAAGACAAGCGTCACGGTCACTAAGAAGTGGGATGATGAGAATGACAAGGATGGAATTCGTCCGAAGAGTATTCGCGTTCAACTCTATGCCAATGATCAAAAAGTCGGTCAAGAAGTAGAATTGTCAGCTGAAAACAAGTGGACCCATACCTTTGCAGATTTAGATGAAAAAGCAAATGGAAACACCATCACTTATACAGTAAGAGAAGTCAGTGTTCCAAAGGGCTATGAAGCTCGTAACGACGAGGATGGTAAAGGAAATGTTGTGATTACTAACAAGCATGTTCCAAAAGAAACTCCAAAACAACCAACTCCTCCAAGTTCATCTGAACCTAAAAAGCCGGGTCAACCTGAGCCTAAAAAACCAAGCCAACCTGAGCCAAAAAAACCAGGCAAAATCTTAGGATTCTTACCAAATACAGGTACGACCATCTCCATTATTAGCCTAGTTTTAGCCTTTGTCTTGGCAAGCATTGCAGCTTATATTTTGAAGAAAAAGAAAAAATAAGCTAGTGCTTCCTTTATAAAATGAAACAAACACCAGAGATGGTGTTTGTTTTTTTATAGTGGCCTCTTATAATTGTCTTGCGATCATTCTCATGGGCGCTTGCTCTATTTTTCAATTCCCGAACGTTTCCAAAAAAATTTCAGGAAATTCTTGACTTCTATGAAAATCGGAGTATGATTAGTTGTGAACTGTTGAACAATCATTTTCAAGAAAATCCCTGATGTCGACTAAGGGATCTGTGAAAGGAGAAGCGGTTCAAATCGAAAATCTATAGAGCGTTGCGTCCGAAAGTCTAAACAGACACGGCTCTTTAAAAACAAAAGGAGAAGATTATGAAAACAGAACCGATTCATCGTACCAGTATGTGGAAATTTAAGTTAAGTGCTGCCACCATGACTTTGATTCCCGCTGCCGTGGGGATTAACTATGTTGCCAAAGCCTTGGCGGAGGGGTTAAAGTTGCCCGTTTGGCTGGGGTCTTTGGGAACCTTTCTTGCCAGCATGTTGGCTGGGCCGGTTGCCGGTGCCATCAGTGGTTTCATCAACAACGTGATCTATGGGCTGACCTTATCGCCAATTTCAACCGTGTATGCGATTACCAGCATCGGAATTGGGATTGCTGTCGGAGTTTTGCACGCCAATGGGTGGTTCTCGTCAGCGCGACGAGTATTTGTTTCTGCTATTATTATTGCCATCGTTTCAGCTGTCATTTCAACGCCACTCAACGTCATCTTTTGGGGTGGTCAGACCGGTATCGCTTGGGGTGACTCATTGTTTGCGGTAATGGTCGCCAATCATGCACCAGTGTGGCTGGCCTCATTTACCGATGAGTTTGTCTTGGATATTTTGGATAAAGTCTGCGTGGCCTACCTGGCATTCTTCATCTATCGTCAGCTGCCGAAGCGGATGGTGCACTTCTTTAGCGGTGATAAATGATGACTGATCAAACATTGATTTCTGGAGCGCCACGGGTCAAGCTCAAGTGGTACCAGGTGATCGATCCGATTACTAAGCTCTTGTTCATCTTGGACATGACGTTGTTGAGCTTTGCCAGTATGAATTTATTACTTCAGGCCGGATTAATTCTTGTCGCAACACTGCTATTGTTATTTTCCAAATTGAGTTCTACCATCTTTAAGGCGCTGGGATTCAGCTTGTTTCTGATTTGCACCATGCTGATCATCCAAGGATTATTTTACAGTCGGAATCAAACTGTGCTGTTTTCTGTGCTTGGGGTGTCGTTCTACAAAGAAGGCCTGATTTACGCCACCACTCTGGGTTGTCGAGTATTGGTGATTATTTTGACCAGTGGCTTTTTTATGGTGACCACGAGTATTTCAGAAAACGCGGCCTATTTGGAACTGTCCGGATTGTCTTATAAAACCGTCTACGTTCTGATGTCGGTGTGTTATATTTTGCCGGAAATGATGCGCAATATGCGGAAAATCCAGCAGGCACAAAAAGTTCGCGGAACCAATCCGCAAAAAACGTTGATTCAGAAATTAAAGTCAGTCCTGCCGGTTCTAATTCCATTGGTGATTAAGACCTTGGATCAATCGATGGCGCGGTCGATTTCTCTCCAACTGAGAGGTTTTGATAATCCCAACCGGACTGTCAGAACCTCCCAGCGCGTGTATCGCCTGTCGCGGACGCTGCACATTGGTCTGACTGGATTGGCAATTTTATTGATTGGGTGGAAGATATGGACGAAGATAAACGGATTGTAATTGAAAATTTGACCACCCGTTATCCGGGTACTGAGCAACCACAACTGCGTCAGATTAACGCGGAGGTTCATACCGGCCAGGTGGTTGGGATTATCGGGAATAGCCACTCCGGCAAATCGACTTTGTGCCGTGTGCTGGCAGGGGTCATTCCCAAAATGGTGTCTGCTGAGATTGAGGGCGACTGGCACATGTTTGGCCAGCGAGTGTCCGACAATTGGCCCGTTTATAATGCCATGAATGGAGTTGTACTGCAAAATCCAGCTGGCCAACTAAGCGGGTTGGCAGACACGGTTGCCGATGAAATCGCCTTTGACTTGATTAATCAGGGAATGGCTGAAGGACTGATTCAAAAACGGGTTGAAGAAGTTGCAACGCAAATGGGGCTGATTGAACAGCTGAATTTGCGTCCCGAAAGCCTTTCCGGTGGTCAGAGCCAGCGGTTGGCAATTGCCACGGCGATTGCGGCTAACCCGGCTGTTTTGATTATGGATGATCCGACCAGTCAGATGGATCCCCTTGGCCGCCGACAATTTTTCCAATGGCTGGCCCAAGTCAAAGAGACGACTGTCTTCATTGTCACCAGTGAAATTGACGATTTGTGCGAAGTCGCCGACGTTGTGTGGGTGCTGCACGAGGGTCAAATGGTAGCCCAGGGCAGGCCGGGTGAGGTGTTTAATCATTTGGAAGCTGACTGGCAGATTCCAGCCCCGACAATCCAGCAACTTGCTCAAAAAATGGATTGGCACTTGGCTGATGGCCGGTATCCGGTGAATGACGCTGAACTGAAGGAGGTTTGTTATGTCCACAATTGAACTGAACCACCTGACGTTCACTTATCCGGAACGGTCCTTTAGCTTGGATGTTGAAGACAAACTCTTCGCCGATCCGATGGTGGCGATTGTCGGCCAAAATGGTGCCGGCAAATCAACGCTCTTCAAATTGTTGACGGGCTTGCTGACACCACAAACCGGTGTGATTAAGATCGATGGAGAAAATTTTAATGATCTTAAACCAGTCGAAAAGTTACTGAAGGTTGGGATTACTTTTCAGAATCCTGACGATCAGCTTTTCAACCCGACCGTTCAACGAGAGGTGGAGTGGAGTGTCGCGCAGGTCATGGATGACCACGACACGATTACGAGGCGGGCTTTAGCGGCTCTAAAAAGAGTTGGCTTGGATGATAAAACAGCTGAAAGTCCATATGACCTGTCATTGTCGGAACGCAAGCTGTTAAGCGTTGCCACAGTTTTGGCAGTGGATCCGGCGATTTATTTATTTGATGAGCCGATGATGTCGCTTGATTGGGAAAGCCGGCGCAAGTTGACCGCAATTTTCCATCAGTTGGCTGATTCGGGCCACCAAGTTGTGACCATCACCCATGACATGGATTGGGTCGCCACCGAGTTTGAGTCGGTGTATGTTATGGAACACGGGAAGTTTGGCTTCGCCGGCAGTCCACGGGAATTATTCAGCGATCACGAACTTGTCCAGCGAGTGGGATTACTACCACCGCGGATTATGGACATAGCGGAGTCGCTGGGTGATTCACAGACATATTTATCGGTTAATGATTATTGCCAGAAAAATCGAGATGTATAGAAAAAGTCACCTCTGCGGGTTTTCCAGGTTGAAGGATTAACTTCAGCTTCTGGCAAGAACTCACATGGGTGACTTTTGTGTTTAATAACGTTTCATGATGATCGGGTGCTTCCTCAGATCACTCGGTTTGATTTTACTTTGTTTCATGGTCATAATCATATACCATTTTTTTTGGATCTTTTGTTTGACTAATACAAAATAGGTCTTCATAGGTCTTCGCATTTTTTGCGCCCATTAGGATCATCAGTATAATTTTCTGAATTAGGAGACTGTCCCATCACTATTCGAACTTCGTCTCCCAACTTACGCTGTTCCCATTCATCCGTGAATCCTTTAAATCGCAATTCTGGAACTTTTTTTTAACTGAATCATCTATTTTCGCCATAGTCCCCACCATTTTATTGGTTTTTCTTTATTTACCTTATCAACAGTCTAGTTGGTTGGTACCAATGGACGAAAGCTGCTAAGAAGGGGTATTAGTGACAATTAATAAAATACATGAGGTTGGGCATGTTGCCCCACCTCTTTTTGTGATATACTAGAGTAGTTTTTGAGCCTTGTAAAAAATGATTTTTTTAGTTCAAATTTAAAAAAGAAAAGGAGAGAACATGGACATCTTTTTGAGGAGCATATCGGGGATTCTCGTCATCCTGGGCATGATTTTAGTGGGCTTTGTCATTGGTGAAAAAGGCTGGTTTGATGACAAGTCACGTGGCCTACTCGCTAAATTGGTCACTCAAGTTGCTCTTCCCTGCTATATGCTCTACACTATCACGCAGCGCTTCACAGCAGCGGATCTACTTATAATGTTGCCAGCCTTGCGGTTTCCTGCCCTGTCTATGGTCATTTTACTTGGCATCGCGACAGCAGTAGCAAGGATCTTTGCAGTGAGGCAGGACCGCCGTGGCCTCTTTATTTCCATGTTTTTTAATTCCAATACGATTTTTGTGGGGCTCCCCATCAACCAGGCCCTTTTCGGGGATGCCAGCATTCCCTATGTTTTGATCTATTACATGTGCAATACGACCTTTTTCTGGACCTTGGGGACCTACCTGATCCAGCGAGATGGCGAAGGAGAAGCGCAGTTTGATCTCAAAACCAGTCTGAAAAAAGTCTTTTCTCCTCCTCTCATGGGCTTTCTCTTAGGGCTAGTCTTGGTGATCCTTCATATCAAGCTCCCTACCTTTTTAGCCAGTGATTTGCAGTATCTGGGAAATTTAACAACTCCTTTATCCATGATATTTATTGGTTTATCAGTGTCCAATGCAGGACTAAAGCAACTGACTCTGAAAAAAGACCAATTCTTAATTCTGTTAGGTCGCTTCGTGGTTGCCCCCCTTTTGATGGCGACCATTGTTTACTGGGCACCTCTTCCAAGCTTGATGAAGCAAGTCTTTATCATCCAGTCCGCTATGCCTGTGATGACCAATGCGCCAGTCGTTGCGAGACTTTACGGAGCTGATAGTGATTATGCAGCCGTCATGGTGACAGAGACGACCCTTGCAACCATGGTGGTGATCCCTATTCTCATGCTGTTGATGGCTTAACAAATAGAAACTACAAAAGCTCAAGTTTATTCTGAAAACCTGAGCTTTTCTTATATGAGAGCTAATAAAATTGTAATCACCAGAGCGATGCCCATCCGAATCATGTGGTGGACTGGGTGGAAGTTTCCTTTGTGTTTTCCATTCCAATAGGCCCCGTAGCAAATCAAACCACAGCCGATTATCCAAAGGACTAGAGAGACAATCGGTAAAAAGAAGTAGAGGATGAGAGATAAGGTCGCAAGGCTACTTCCGATGAGGAGAAATGTATTTCCTAGAGTGTGATTCCCTTTTTTAACTTCAGAAAGAGAAGCCAATAAGTGAAGAAGAGCAAAAACAAGGGCAAAGAGGGCTGTAAAAAAGCCGAGAAGAATGGGGAAGAACATAGGGTTTCCTTTCTAAGATATGATTGCCTGAGTACTATTTTTTATGACTGATTTTATGAAGAATCATAAATGATACTACAAGATTTAAAATAATAACCAATAAGGTAAAAAGAGAGTAACCATAAAGTTTAATTGGAAATTCATTTTTGAGATTGCAAAGAGCAAACAAACTCGTTAAAATGCCCGTCAACAATCCAGGCACATATTTTCGAATAACGACTGTCTGAATCAGATGTCCTAACACATGGTAGATATAAGCGATTATGATGCTTGCGTAAATGCTATAGTTGTTAAACTGGTAACTAAGATATAGCGACGTTATTAGGATCAGAAATTGCTCCAAGACAATGGCATTGAAAGCAAAAGGAGTGTAATAAGATAGGATTCGATTGTTTGGATACTGGATTGATATTTTTTTGACAAAGGATGGCATCCAAACGATTTCTTCCAGTTCGTGAAGCATGAAGAGTGATGGAAATAGAAAGTAAAATTGTACGCTGGTCATTGAAAATACTCCTTTCTAGTTCGACCCCACTTTTAAAATCTCCAAATAAAACTGGGTCACTTCTTGTTCGGTGTAGGACTTGCCTTTTTTCAACCACCAGCTGAGGGTTTCAATGAAGTTAGTAACGACAAGGTGCTTGAGATAGGAGTGAGGAATGTTAGGGTACGATTGGATGAGTTCGTCGGCTACCATTGGGTAGACATCGTGTTCTAGTTCTTTTCGCAGTTGCCGGATAAAATAATCATTTTTAGAGAGCAAGAGACTAGTCACATGGTCTTGATTTTTTTTGAAATGCTGGAAGATATGAGCCAGGTAGTCTTGTGGAGAGAGGTGTTCAGCACGCTCAAAGAGATGGTGAAAGAGCTTTTGGCAGAGTTCATCCAGTAGTAATTCCTTGCTCTCGTAATGACTGTAAAAGGTCGAGCGCCCCACATCAGCAAGGTCTATGATTTCTTGAACCGTGATGGCCTCGTAGTCTTTTTGGTTGAGTAAGTGTAAGAAAGCCTGATAGATAGCTTTTCGAGTTTTGGTGATGCGACGATCCTGTGCTGTCATATGGACACTTAGAACAAACTGTTCAGTAACGTACACCCTAAACGGTTTGCCCCTATCCTTTCTGTTGTGAATGTTAGATAATGATAATGAACATGATGTTCATGAATCTATTATAACAAAGGAAATAGGATTATGAAGACAAAACATGCGGTCTGGATCGCTTTTTTCTTGAATTTGAGTTATGCCATTGTTGAGTTTATTGCAGGAGGGATTTTTGGATCTAGCGCAGTCCTTGCGGATTCGGTCCATGACTTGGGAGATGCGATTGCTATTGGGATCTCCGCCTTTCTGGAGAGTATTTCCAATCGTGAAGAAGACAGCCACTATACCTTGGGCTACAAGCGCTTTAGCCTTTTAGGGGCTATGGTAACTGCAGTGATTCTCATGACAGGGTCCGTTTTAGTCATTTTAGAAAATATAACGAAACTCTTTCATCCACAACCTGTCAACGATGAGGGCATCCTCTGGCTAGGAATCATAGCCGTCAGCATCAATGTGCTAGCGAGTCTCGTCATTCGCAAGGGGCAAACCAAGAACGAATCCATTCTTAGCCTGCATTTTCTGGAAGATACTCTGGGTTGGGTGGCTGTCATCCTAATGGCTATTGTTCTCCGATTTACCGATTGGTATATTCTGGATCCTCTCTTGTCTCTTGCTATTTCCATCTTTATTCTGTCCAAAGCCATTCCACGTTTTTGGAGCACGCTCAGGATTTTCCTCGATGCCGTGCCAGAAGGAGTAGATATCCAGCAAGTCAAGAGTGATTTGGAGCAGTTGGAGCACGTGGCTAGTATCAATCAGCTCAATCTCTGGACCATGGATGGGCTGGAAAAGAACGCCATTGTCCATGTTTGTTTAGAGCATGTCAACCACATGGAGGTTTGTAAAGAAGCGATTCGTACCTTGCTCAAAGATTGTGGTTTTCAAAACGTCACCATTGAGGTTGATGAAGACCTGGCAACCCACCGAGCCCATAAACGCAAGATCGAAGAACTGGAAGTTGATCAAGGTCATGGGCATGATTATCACCACCATTAATGACGAGTTGGTATGAGCAGAAGCTCGATAAAAAGTGTATACTATAGATAAGTAAGCAATAGAAAGTAGGTTAATCCTATGAAGAAAACAGTCTATACAAAAGCTGGGCAAGTGGGTCTAGTAGAAGTAGAACGTCCACGCATCGAAGCACCGGATGATGTCATTCTCCGCATCGTTCGTACCTGTGTCTGTGGATCCGATCTATGGAGCTACCGCAATCCTGATATTGAAGCAGGGCATCAAAATAGTGGCCACGAAGCCATTGGGATTGTCGAAGAAATCGGAGAAGCCATTACAACGGTTAAACCAGGAGACTTTGTTATCGCGCCTTTCACCCATGGTTGTGGGGAGTGTGATGCCTGTCGTGCTGGTTATGATGGGACGTGTGACCGCCATATCGGCACCAACTGGTCTGACGGGGCGCAAGCAGAGTACATCCGTTTCCACTTTGCCAATTGGGCCCTTGTCAAAATTCCAGGGCAACCATCTGATTATACAGAAGCCATGCTCAAATCCTTCTTGACGCTGGCTGATGTCATGCCGACGGGCTATCATGCAGCGCGTGTAGCTAATGTGCAAAAAGGTGACAAGGTTGTCGTTATTGGTGACGGTGCTGTTGGCCAATGTGCTGTCATTGCAGCTAAGATGCGTGGTGCATCGCAAATCGTCCTTATGAGTCGCCACGAAGACCGCCAACAGATGGCCTTGGAGTCAGGTGCGACAGCTGTTGTGGCTGAGCGTGGTGAAGAAGGGATTGCCAAGGTCCGTGAAATCCTTGGAGGCGGAGCAGATGCAGCTCTCGAATGTGTCGGTACCGCAGCAGCTGTTGATCAAGCCCTTGGGGTGCTTCATAATGGTGGGCGTTTAGGTTTTGTCGGTGTCCCTCATTACAATAATCGTGCCCTTGGTTCGACCTTTGCCCAAAACATTTCGGTGGCAGGTGGGGCAGCCTCTGTTACTACCTATGACAAGCAGTTCTTGCTCAAGGCTGTACTTGATGGCGACATCAACCCAGGTCGCGTCTTTACTCATAGCTATAGCTTGGATGAGATTGATCAAGCCTATAAAGATATGGATGAACGTAAGACGATTAAGGCTATGATTGTACTGGACTAACGAAAAAATTCTAGTAGAAAATATCTACTAGAATTTTTTAATACAATTCCCAATCCGGACTTGAAAATTTCTTGGTTCGGGTCATATAAAAATGGATAAAGTGAACTTCCATTGCTAAAGTCATCACGGTTGCGATGGTAATGACAATGGTTGGATTGGCTGAGAAAAGAAGGGAGAGAACCAGTCCGATAAGGAACATCCCTGCTTGCAAACCATAATAGAGCTTGTCATACTTGAGGTGACTCTTGTTAAAATAGCCATTTGCAAGGATAGCAGCTTGAAAGAGGCCGATACCCGTATAGAAGAAGCCAGTCGCAAAATGGTGATGGACTTCTGGATTGACCAAGAAACTCATAGACACAGTCACCATAATCAAGCCGATGAAAATTGGATAGTGACTATAAATTAGGAAGATTCCCTTATTCTTTCCTTCTTCATCAATGGCATGGTCAAACTTACCAAAGTAATTCATAAAGAGGTTGACCATGATGATAAAGTAAAGGATAGAGTGGATAGAGAAATTTTCAAGTGTAAAAAAATCTGCAAGGCCCATAATCATCTCACCAAAAGTGATGATAACTAAAAGCGAGATGCGTTCAATCAGGTGGGGGAGATTAATCTGAAAAAGACTTGTATGTCGAGTTAAGATAATAGGCATGACGAAGGTCAAGAGAATCCCTAGCATATAGACATAGATACCAAAATCTATCGGAAGAAGTGCAGCTATGTAGATAGCCAAGGTCCTGAGCCCTGTCATCCAAAGAAAGCCCTTGATACTTTTTCGATTGGCTGGAGTAGTAGACTTACGCAAATACTCTACTAAGTATTGGAGAAATAGGGTTAAGGTCAGGGTTCCCACTGTCCAGCAGAAGGTATGAAAGTAGCTCTGCCAGTCATTGGTAATCATGTTTGAGATTAAGAGCAACATTGCCATATTGATGAACATGACGGTCATATTGAAAAGGGAATTCTTTCCATAGCGGTTGGTATAGACGGTCTGAATCATCCAAGAATTGACCAAAACCAGAAGTGTCATCAGGAAACCAAAGATGGCATCTAATGATAAGACTCCATGGTGAAGATGATGGATAAGGGCAGTGGTTTTGGAAATAGCGTAAACAAAGACCAGATCATAAAAGAGTTCACTATACTCAACCCGTTTGTGTTTGATAAGATTTGACATGGGTTATCCTTTCTGCGATGTTTGAACAATTTATTATATCAGAAAAATGACAGTATATGATGGAAGGAAGGGGAGTAGACCAATCAATTTCATTGTGACGCAAATTGTCATTACATGACAACAGTTGATGTAGCCTATTTACTAGGATACTCCGAAGTGTCTTCCTTCTCACGAGCCTTTAAAAAATGGACCGGACAGACTATTTCAGAGTATCGCGAGTAGATGCAGACAGAAGCTTAACAGCAGAAATTTCCATTATCAACACCAGATGTATTCATCTGGTGTTTTTATTTTTCTGAAAAAAATGAAATTTTCTACTTGGCAAGTGAGTGTTCACTCACTATAATAGTCTCATACTTAAAAAGTGAGTAAACACTCACTTAGGAGGATGCATATGAAAACATTGCTACATTTACAAGATTTACAAAAATCTTTTGGTCAACAACTGGTGTTAAACCACGTTGGTTTTGAATTACAGTCTGGGGAAATCATTGGTCTAATCGGTCCTTCTGGTGCTGGTAAATCAACCATGATTAAAACCATGTTAGGAATGGAAAAGGCAGATAGCGGTATCGCTTTAGTCTTAGACCGCACCATGCCCAATCGTCATATTCTGGGAGATATTGGCTATATGGCCCAGTCTGATGCTTTATATGAGGCCTTGTCAGGGCAAGAAAATTTGGAATTTTTCGGTCAGCTAAAAGGCCTTTCCAAAAAAGACTTAACAACAGAAATTGCCCATGTGGCTCAGGTGGTAGATCTGACAGATCACTTAAATAAGGCCGTATCTGGTTATTCCGGAGGGATGAAACGACGCTTGTCGCTGGCGATTGCGCTTTTAGGAAATCCTCAGCTCTTGATTTTGGACGAACCGACGGTTGGAATCGATCCTTCTCTTCGAAAGAAAATCTGGAAGGAATTAATCACACTTAGAGACAAGGGTGTAGGCATTTTGGTCACCACCCATGTCATGGATGAAGCAGAGTTGACAGATAAGGTTGGCCTCTTGTTAGGTGGAAACATCATTGCCTTTGATACACCAAAAAATCTCAAGGAAAATTATGGTGTGTCAAGTATTGAAGAAGTCTTTTTGAAAGCAGAAGGAGAATAAGATGAGAACCCTTGCCATTGCAAAAAAAGTTATCAAAGAATTGCTTCGTGACAAACGAACCCTTGCCATGATGTTTGTGGCTCCAGTATTTATCATGTGGTTGATGAACCTCATGTTTTCGGCTAGTACAACCGTGAACGTCAAGCTTGCAACACGGGATCTACCAACTAGTTTGGTAAGGAAGATGGATGATATGGACCATGTCAGTGTGAAAACTTACAAAGACATGGATCAAGCCAAAGAAGACTTGGCTGATGAGAAAGTCGACGCCGTCATTTCTTATAAAGACGGGGAGTATCTGGTAGATTATGCCAATACAGATGCTTCGAAAACTGCTATGACCCGTCAAGTATTGCGAACCAGTATCGCCAGTGAAGGCACCAATCAACTATTAACTCGTGTTAAACAGGCCCTTCCTCAATTGAAACTGGATGCAAAATCACCAGAAATTAAGGAATCTTATGAGTATGGGAATGAAGATACAGGCTTCTTTGCCAGTATGATTCCAGTCTTGATTGGATTTGTCGTTTTCTTCTTTGTTTTCTTGATTTCAGGGATGGCGCTGTTGAAAGAACGCACCAGCGGCACCCTAGATCGCTTATTAGCCACTCCAGTTAAACGCTCTGAAATCGTCTATGGTTACATGATGTCTTATGGGATCATCGCTATTCTTCAAACAGCGGTTGTTGTTTTAGCAGCTATCTGGTTGTTGAATATTGAAGTTGTCGGAAGTTTATTAAATATTATAATAGTTAATGTAGTATTGGCTCTTGTAGCACTCGCCTTCGGAATTCTCTTGTCCACCTTGGCCAAATCAGAATTCCAAATGATGCAATTTATTCCTCTTGTGATTATGCCGCAGCTCTTTTTCTCAGGAATCATTCCTCTTGATTCAATGGGAGAATGGGCAAAAACAATTGGGAAGTTCTTGCCTTTGACCTACTCAGGTGATGCCATGAGTCAGATTATTCTTTACGGACGTAACCTTGGGGATATTTTGCCAAATATCGGTGTTTTACTGCTTTTCCTTGTCGCTTTGACAATGCTGAATATTGTCGGATTGCGTCGGTATCGTAAGGTATAAAAATAATAAGAGGATGTGAGGAAGGACATGAACGAGAGTATTTTTGAGTCGTTTGAAGCGTATCTAGAGGGAGCAGACTATCCCAAAGGAAAGAAGAAAATTATGCAGGCAGCCGTCGATTTGATCTCGACCAAGGGGTATAATGGGACTTCAACCCTTCAAATTGCGGAGCATGCCGGGCTTAGCCAAGCCACTCTCTTCAAGTATTTCCAGACCAAAGATGAGTTGCTGACGGCTATTTTACATCCGATCCTTCCTAGTCTTCTGGGAAATTTTCTGGATCAACTCTTAAATTTTCAAACAACAGAGGAAAAAATTCACTATTTCGTTTATGACCGAATGAACTACCTCAAAACCAATCAAGCTCTCTTAAAAATCGTGTTACAGGAGATATTTTCGAATGAAAAGATCAAGCAGGAGCAAGAACATATTTGGAGTTTCATTCAGGGTAGAATTGGTGACCTCCTTCAAGAACTGAAAGCGGACCCTCGCATCAATCCTGATCTGACTATTTCCCAATTCCTGCGTATTCTGATTGGCCCGCTGCTTGCCTATTTTGGTCAGCTCTATATTCTTGGAACTAATGGGCAAGTGACCGATGAAGATCTTTCCTTGGTCGAAAAGCAAATCTTAGGTGGCTTGTGGAAATAGGGGGATCTGATAGAAACAAACCAAAAAACCATATTCCATTTCAATGGGAATATGGTTTTTTACAACTTTTATTTCAAATTCGACATCACTTGTTTCTTGGTGAAGGTGCGCTCTTGTTTATTAGCTAAGGCCTTAATGCGCGCATCAAGGAGAATAGCGCGACCTTCGGCACTTCGGGTATAGACGAGGTCATACTTACCTAGGCTCTTTCGGATTTGCTCCACAAAGGCTTGGGCATCCTCTTTCCGTTTGTCAAAGAGGCTTGGTACAGCGAAATATTCTGTTTGATCGGATACCTTTTCCTGTGCTTTCAGGATATAGCGCTGATTTTCAATCGGTGCGAAGAATTCGATCATGGTTTGCGAGAAGAGTTCCTTCTCCCGCATGGTTCCGCCCTTCAAATAGATCAGCGTGTTGATGGCATCCTTTCTGTCTCGTACGACTTGGATGCGGGTTTCTTGGGTCTGGATCTGGCCAGAAAGGAGTAGGGCTTGGTGAATAGCCTGGCCGAAGACTTCTAACCGTTTATAAGGGCTCTTATAGAGATAGTAGCGCAGCCAAGCAAGGAGAGCGAGAACAGCTAAAACGAATAGAAGAATTAGAGACGCTTTATTCCCTCCGCCTCTATGTGAATAGTAAAAAAGGTTGGCGACAGAATCGGTCAAAGCTGCGGCCGTCAGCCAACGAGCTAGCTTTCTGGCGTCAAAAAATAGGGCCAGGGGCAGGAAGTGTTTATCCACTTGTACCTCGTTAGCAATCTCCATATTCTCCAGAATCGGCAGGGCTGATTTCCAGCCGTCTCGGAGTTCTTGACGATGGGTAGAGCGCTCTAAGGTCTCTTCATTGAGTTTTTGCAACTGTTTTTTGGTATAGCGGATATTGTCAAAGGCTAGACGTTCAATGCCAGATTCGATGAAGGGCCCCTTGTAATGGAGACCTAAAAATTGCTTCATCCGTCTTTCTAAGAGCTCCAGATCAGGACTGTATTCTTTCAACTGATCAGTGATGGCTTCGATCTCTTCCTTTTCAAGATCGGACTTTTCATACCATTTCTTTAGGGAAAGATTAATGGAGACCAGGTGCCAGATGTTACTAGTTTTGTCTGGATCCTCAGGCCACACTCGGATGGCACGGCCTCGCATTTGGTTGCTGAGCATAAAGCTGCCGACAAAGCTCGCTAGGATCAGGGAATTGACACAAGGAGCATCCCAGCCTTCTCCTAGAAGAGACTTGGTTCCAATAACAACCTGGATGAGGCCCTCTTGAAAGAGCTGGGTCACAGCTGTCACCAAATCATGTTGAGAACCGACCAAACGAACCTTGAGAAAGTCATCAGGAGATAATTGGCCAACACTTTGATAAGTCAGTCGATTCCCTCCTAACAGCTCCTCTAGTCTTGGCTTAGCAACCGTCGGGATGATGACGATGCTACCGGTTAAGACAGCGATGGCAGGAGGAGTTGCTTGCTCTAAGCTTTCCCTGCGAATAGATTCGAAATAAGAGAGCACTCCCAATTGAGTAAATTGGGCGTCCTTATCTCCTAGATGAACTTCAAAATCTTGACGAATATAGTCTGTTAATACCAGTTGTCGTAGTTGGCTTCCAAGAGCCTGGTATTCGGCCTTGAAAATCTCTCGGACGGCATTAAGTTTTCCGAGGGATTGGTTGAGTAGAAGGTCTTGTTTTTTGTTGCGGACCAGTTTGACTTGTTTTCGATCGATCAAGCTGGCTGCTTTTAATTCATGAAGCAGTTGCTTCTCGTATTCCTCAGGTAGATTGTACCAGTGAGGCACCTGAAAGAGCAGACCTTGCAGGAGAATTTCAAGCCAGTCCAGGGTGAAAGCAGGTAGTTTCTTGGCTCCTAAAAGGTCCTGGAAACGTTTGGGAAAGTCAATTCCCTTGCTTCGAAGAAAGATCAGGGTAGCAGAGAGATACTTGGGCTCATTGAGCAATTCATCATCGCTAATCTGACCCGATAAGGCCTGGCAGGTTTGGAGGTATTGGCAAAAGAGGGGATCGGAAGTCAGTTGTTGCAAGAGAGCATTCTTTTGTTGGCTAAAAGCGTCCAACTGCTCTTGCTCTTCCTTGGTTGGAAAGGCAAAGTAGACATAGTCTTGGTGGGGACAAAGGGTATCTTCCTTGACCAATTCGGGAACCGTAATTTCCTCATCGATCTCACCACACATGCGGATATAGCGATCCCAAAGGGCAGGATCCCCTTCATAGGGCGGGGTGGCGGTAAGGGAGATCATCTTTAAGTCTGGGAAGGCTTGACGAAAAGCTTCCAAACTCTTCCACCATTCATTGCGCAAGTGGTGACACTCATCCAAACAAAGGGTTCCGAGTGAGATGGCTTTGAAAGTAGTAAAGATATCAAAGCCTTTGAAATCAAATGTTTCAATCTCTGCCTGGTCATCGGTATCCTCAGCTTGTGATTGACCGACGACTTGGTTCATGGCGCTGTGTAGAGCCTGATAGGTAGCCACTGTAATCAGCTTAGGATGTTTGAGGTCCTGAGAAATCAGTTGCTCCGCTTGGCTTTCATCACTCAAGAATGCCTGGATAATCCGGTCGACCCATTGTTGACGAATGGTGACCGTTGGAGCCAAGATCAGGGTTGGCTGGCCGAAGCGTCTGATAAATTCGATTCCCAGGGTTGTTTTTCCAGAGCCAGGAGCTGCTACCAAATGCAGGTGGCCATCCGCCATAAAAGCGTCACTCTTATCGAGAACGCGTTTTTGATAGTGTCTCCATTGGCCTGTAAAGGCTAGTTCTTGTAACATTGGTTTCCTCCCTTGTACTGTCCCCATTATATCATAGCGGAGGACAAGAATCTCTTGGTAGAAGTTGAAGATTTCCGCTTTCTAATGAAAATAGCAAAGGGGAAATTTTGAGTGATAAAAAGCCCAATCAACGGATTAGGCTTTTCATGTTAGTCTTTCTTTGTTTTACGAGAGAGTCCAAAGGCAGCACCCATGCTAAGAAGACCAAGACCTAGAGTCGTCAAAGCAATTGAGTTTTTGCTTCCTGTATTTGGAAGACTTGCTTCTTTTTGAGGAAGAGCTGCAGGTGCGATATAGACTGCGGTTTTGGCAGGCTCGTTTTTAGCAGGTGTGAATACAGTCGGTTTCGCAGGGGTTAAAACAGCCGGTTTTTGAGGGGTAGGAGTCGGTGTTGCAGGCGTTTGGATGCTAGGAGTTTGTGGTTTTACTTTCGCCACACGATGAGTTTTTGAGATCAACTCATACTTGTCTGTTTGGACTTTGAAGACACGACCTTTTTGGACAGTTTCAACGACTTTATTGGCAAATTGAACGTTCAACAAGTTAGCAAAGTTTTTGTCGATATCTAGGTAGAGACCATTTGTTCCATTGACCAATGGATCAAAGTCTTTTTTTTCACGTGTTTCACCAACCACTGTCAAAGAGATACCAGCATCTTGAAGGGCTTTCAGTGTCGCTTCTTTGGTTGGTGTATCCTTTGTAAGATCAATGTCCTCGTCTGTAATCAAGAAAGCAAAGCGATGGTTGTTTGCCCCAGCCCCCCAGTTGTAGTCCCCTGAAGTAGCAATATGATGCAATGGAACAGTAGCATTTTCATAGTAGCCTTTAGTTTTAATGGTTTTCAAAGCAGAAATGAAACTTTCTGGATCACTTGTGAACTTAGATCCATTGAAATCATGGTATTTAACTTCACTAGCTCTTTCGTATTCAACCAATCCTAAACGAGCTTGAATATTTTTTGCCGATAGATTGCGAACGAAGGTCTCGACATTCTTCATCGTATCCCTGATGTGAGAATCCATTGAAGTTGATTTGTCGATGACAAAGACGATGTCGGATGTTCCTTGAACTTCTTTTTTATTGACGATATCGGCTTCTTTTGTAACTTCGACCACAGTTGTTTTATTGACTGTTTCAGTTGTTGTCTCAGTGTAGTCAGCTGTTTCTTTAGTGGATGTAGCTGTCTTGGTAGAAGAGACTGGTTTTGAAGTGCCAACAGGTGTGTCTTGATCTGCTAAGCTAGTCGTTTTGATGGTTGCTGTTGAGGTAGTGGTTGTATCTGCACCGTCTGTTTTAGCAGATGGGCCAGTTTTTTTAACGTCCACAGCGATAACATCCCCAGTTTTTGCTTTATCAACAGGAACAACTGGTGTATTGGCTTTGGCGTTGATTTCTTCGGTTGCAGCCGTGATAGGCGATTTTGCTGCTGTAGTAGCTGCAGGAGTAGCTTGGGTTGTTGCAGGTGCAACGTCATCAGCAGAAGCAATAGTCGTTCCTGTGAAGACAGTTCCTAAAACAACAGAAGCTAAAGTTAAAGTTTGTTTACGTGAAATAGTATATTTTTTCAAAATACGTCCCCTTTTTAATAAACTTTTTTCTATCATACAGGTTTTTGAAAAACTTGTCAACGGTATAATAATCAAGGGTTTTACCGGCTTTTATATCCCTAATTATTGATAAAAAGCTGAGTAAGAAAAACATACACAAAATAATTTAAATATACAAATTGAGCAAAAGAAAATAGGATTCCCACAAATTTGCAGGAATCCTTATTTTATCGGCATTTCTACTATATTTTTTAGTCGTAAAAAATACTAGCTAGTCACTTTATTTATGTTTCTAAATCAGGACAAAGAATGGAGGTTGTGATTAGCTTAGTAATTTTTCAAAGAATTGGATGACCTCCGGTTTGAGATTACTTTCCCTCGGTTCAACTAATGAAACGTAAAAGCTGATCCGTTCGTCTTCATCCATCGGAATGGCAATCAATTCCTCTTCATCATCTGTTAGTGCAAGATCTGCTAGTAAACTGATCCCCACTTGTTTACGAAGAAGTTGTTTTAGGAGCTGAATATCATCCGTCTGAAAGAAGGGCGTAGCCTCATGGTGATAGCGCTCATTCAACAGTTCAAAGGCTTTTAAATGAACAAAGTGCTCATCTGGAATGATAAAATCTTCATCGATGACGTCTGAAAATTGTAATACTTTTTTTGAGGCTAGTGGATGGTTGTGATGAAGGATATAGAAGAGATCTCGTTTGGCCATTTCTCTTACCTGGAAGCGATGATCTTTAATCGGTTCTAAACTCCCTAAAAAACTAGCATCTAGTTCTCCTTTGGAAAGTAATTCCAAAAGTTCGACAGACCCTTCTTGAACAGGATGGATACTTTGAAGAGCTGCAACATTACTGATAAAGGCGGGTTGTTTTCGGACAAGATAGTCAATGATGATTGGTGGGAAACCAATCGTATTGAATTGAGAGAGACTCCGGAGGATCTCTTTTTTAGCTCCTTGAATCTCAGGTAGGACCTTTTGAATATGTCGTAGCAAGATTTCTCCTTGGGGCGTTAATTTGAAAGTACGGTGAGAAGGATCGTGCGCGATTAATGGGCAGTGAAATTCCTTTTCTAGTCGTTTAATCGCATAGGAAACGGATGGTTGACTGATCCCGTGTTTTTGGGCAACCCCAGTAAAGGATTGCTGTTGACTAAGATCAAAAAAATAATAAAAGTCCTTAAGATTCATTGGGCTTCCTCTTCTAAATAGACAGACATGGATAAGCAAAAATTATCCGTGATAGCTAATTTGACTATATGATTTTTTGTTTGTTACAATCTGAGGTGAGTCAGAGGACAATTAAAGGCTATCTAAAAGATCTTCAAAAATCGTTAGGATCTTTTCCCTTTTTCCAACTGGAAGTTGTTTAATTTTCATGTTTACTCTCTTAAGTGAAAGGCTGTCAGTAGGATCTGAAGACGCTTCGAGTGAATCAAAATTGAAGAATTCTTCAGGCGTTAACTCAAGAGCAGAAATGACTTTTTCAAGACTGTGAATGGTCAGATTCACGTTTTGATTTTCCAATTGATTGATGTATTTTAATCCAAGATCTGCCCGTTCCGATAGCTCCTCTTGACTCATGTTTTGTTTTTTTCGCAAATATTTGACCTTTTGCGCTATATACCGTTGTAAATAATGTTTTGTTTTCATGTAACCAGAATACAAGTTTTAAATGACAAAAATAACACCTTAAACAAAACAAAGTATTTTATAACAAACATATTTTAGATTTATTATCTATGGTTTTTATAGGTATTGATCATCATAAGTGGAAAAAAGAGTACCTGAAAACAGTGGATCTTTTGATGAGAATAACCTTCTAAAAGGTGGAAAGGAACAGGCTTTTTTAAGAGATGACCGTGACTATCTAGGAAGTGATGGATAAACCTATTATTTTGTTATCTATTGAAATCGCATCATTTTCGGTTGTATCGCCTGAACTTTCATTGCCTGATTCATTCATATTGTATCATATATAGAACAAAGTGTCATTTAAAGAAAATAAGTGTTATAATAGAATAAAATAAATAAGGAGGTCACATGATGACTGCACATGATATTTTAAACAACCCTTTCCTTAACAAGGGAACTGCCTTTACCTTAGAGGAACGTCAGAAACTAGGTCTCATTGGCCTCCTGCCACCTTACGTTCAAACCATTGAAGAACAAGCAGCGCAAACTTATGCGCAAATGCAAACAAAGGTTAATGATTTGGAAAAACGTTTGTTCCTAATGGAAATTTTTAATACAAATCGTACTCTATTTTACTACCTATTTGCTCAACATTTGGAAGAGTTTAATCCCATTGTTTATGATCCAACTATTGCCGATACCATCGAAGGCTATAGCGATCTTTTTGTAGACCCACAATATGCGGCCTATCTTGACATCAATCACCCTGAAAATATCGAAGCGACTTTGAAAAATGCAGCGGGTGATCGTGAAATTCGTCTTATTGTTGTGACAGATGCAGAAGGTATTCTCGGTATTGGTGACTGGGGTACAAATGGTGTCGATATTTCTGTTGGGAAACTGATGGTCTATACTGGAGCTGCAGGAATTGATCCTTCAATGGTACTTCCTTTGGTCATTGACGCAGGTACCAATCGTGAAGAACTTCGTAACAATCCTAATTACTTGGGAAATCGCCACGAACGTGTGCGTGGTGATCGTTACTATGATTTTATCGATCAATTTGTCCAAACTGCAGAACGTCTTTTCCCTAAACTCTACCTTCACTGGGAAGATTTCGGTCGCTTAAATGCTGCCAACATCCTTGAAAAATATCGAAAACAAATCCCAACCTTTAACGATGATATCCAAGGAACTGGTATTGTAACCCTTGGTGGGATCTTTGGGGCATTGGATATTACAGGTGAAAAATTAACGGATCAAGTTTATCTCTGCTATGGTGGTGGGACTGCTGGTGCAGGGATTGCTTCTCGTGTCCTTCGTGAAATGGTTAGTGAAGGTCTGCCTGAAGAAGAAGCTTATAAACGCTTCTTTATGGTCGACAAACAAGGTCTCCTTTTTGATGATATGGATGACTTAACGCCGCAACAAAAACCATTTGCTAAGAAACGTTCTGATTTTGCCAATGCAGATCAGTTGACGGACCTTCTTGAAGTAGTGAAGACGGTTAAACCAACCATTCTTGTGGGAACTTCAACTCAGCCAAATACTTTCACAAAAGAAATTGTAGAAGCTATGTGTGAAAACACTGAACATCCTATCATTTTCCCATTGTCAAACCCAACCAAACTAGCTGAAGCAAGTGCCAAAGATTTGATCGAATGGTCAGACGGAAAAGCATTTGTTGCAACAGGAATTCCAGCTGGTACAGTTTCCTATAAAGGTGTGGACTACGTGATTGGTCAAGCGAATAACGCACTGATTTATCCAGGTCTTGGACTTGGTATGCTGGCTTCTGAAGCGAGTCTGTTGACGGATGAAATGATTGGAGCTGCCGCACATTCATTGAGTGGTATTGTCAATCCAGGCGAACCAGGAGCACCAGTCTTACCTCCATTCAAGTATGTAGCTGATGTGTCTATCAAAGTAGCAGAAGCAGTTGCTAAAAAAGCGCAAGAACAAGGTCTTGCGCGTGCTCAAGAAACAGATATGGCTAAAGCAGTTCGTAATTTAAAATGGTACCCAGAATATAAATAAGTAAATGGGAATGGGGTGTACGAGTGCGACTGGATGCCTCGTACACCTTTTCTTGTATATCCTGTTAGATAGAAAGGGAGACTATGGAAATCTTTTTAACTTCAATTCAGAGTATTGTGCCCATTATCGTCATCATCATTCTTGGTTATTTCTTGCAAGTCCGTGGTTGGTTTCAAGAGAGCTTCGGAAATGACTTATCTAAACTGATTATGAACGTGGCCATGCCTGTTGCAATTTTTACCTCTGTTCTTAAATATTTAACTTTAGATAAATTGATTAGCTTGTCTGGCGGTTTGCTCTATACGTTTATCGCCTTCATTCTTGGTTACCTAGCGGCCTTTATCGCAGTGAAAGTTTTTAAAGTGCGCCCAGGACGCCGAGGAACCATGATTAATACCTTTGTTAATGCCAATACCATATTTATTGGTTTGCCTTTAAATATCGCTTTGTTTGGAAATCAAGCCCTTCCTTACTTCTTGGTTTATTATATTACAAATACAGTATCTACTTGGACATTAGGTGTCTATCTGATGACTTCTGATAGTAAAGAAGGGGCTTCAAAACAGGCTCAAAAATTTAATTGGAAGAAGCTTTTCCCAGCTCCTTTATTAGGTTTTCTCGTAGCCCTCGTCTTTTTGGTGTTACGTATTCCTGTTCCAAGTTTTGCGGAAAATACCTTGACTTATATTGGTAGTTTAACAACGCCCTTATCTCTTGTCTATATCGGTATCGTCCTAGCTAAGGCAGGACTTAAGACAATTCGCTTTGATAAAGATACCATTATCACACTGGTTGGTCGTTTTATTCTTGCACCGGTCATCATGCTCTTGGTTCTGAAGTTCTTCTCTCCAAATATGGTGGCACCAGAATTTAGAACCTTTATGATTCAATCAGCAACACCAGCCTTGGCAGTTCTTCCTATCCTTGCCAATCAAGGTAAAGGCGATGTTGAGTTTTCAACGAATGTGGTCACTCTCAGCACAGTCTTATTTGTGATTGTGGTTCCAATTCTGCAGACATTGTTGGGATAGCATTTATATGAAAATGATGTAGTTTTAGTGCTATACATTCGTCAAAAAGGACGTCGGGTATTATACTCGACGTCCTTTTTAAACGGATGACTAGATCAACACATAGGTTTCAACCGCTTGCCCAGCCCCGTTTTCATTGTTGGTCTTTGTCACGACAGTCGCTTCCTCTTTCACTTCTTGAGGAGCGTTGCCCATAGCGACACCGATGCCTGCTTTTTTGAGCATAGGAAGGTCATTGAAGTTGTCCCCCATGGTGAGGACTTCTTCTAAGCTCAAGTGGTAGTGGTTGGCGAGTTCAACCAGAGCATCCTCTTTAGAGACGTGCTTAGCCGTGACTTCTAGGTAGTTGGCTTTGGAGAGATAAAAGGCGGTAGAAGGGAAGTCATCGGCAGAAATAGCACGATAGAGGGCTTGGATCTCTTCTGCATCTCCAATTAAGAGCAATTTGTGGAGGGGCTTTGTCATATCCAGCAAAGGATCCAATAGGGGAAGAATAAGAGGTTTTTCCCCTGTAATCCGGGCTTCCTCTCGGCTCCATTGGTCGAGATGATCGGTCATCCAGTCTTTTCCGCTATAGAGGTTGATCGAAACTTGAGGGAAGTGTTGGTTGGCCCAGTCGATAAACTGACGAGCTTCATTCTTGTCTAAGGGATGCTCAAACAGAACCTGCTCGCCTTTTTGAATCAAGGCCCCGTTGTAGCAGGCCATGGGGCAGTCTTCTATACCGAGTTCTTTGGCAATGGGTGCCATTCCTTTGGGGGAGCGAGCAGAGGCTAGCACGAAAGGGATCTCTTCACGCTTTAAATCTGGGATCAATGCTGCCAACTCTGGGTCAATCTGATGGTGGTCATTTAAGATGGTGCCATCGATATCGCTGATGATGAGACGAATGTGAGACATAAAGATTACCTCCTAATAGAGAATAGTGGTTTCGTTGCCGACTTGTTTAAGGATGTCAGGGCTTGGTTTTTGATCAGTAATCCAATAGTCAAATTGTTGGAGACGAGCGAGATAGTAGTTGGCATGTTGGTGGAACTTGGTACTTTCTGCCACCAGCACCTTGGTACGAGTCCGCTCAAAAACGAGAGACTTGACTGCAACGTCTTCAGCATCCTCAAAGGTGACTTCGCCATTGGCTAAGCTACTCGCTCCAAAAAAAGCGAGATCAAAGCGAAGATTGTCCAGTATTTGTGCTTGATTCGCGTCATAGTAGAAGCGGTTTTTAGGGTAGAATTTTCCTCCTAAAAGATGAAAGTCAACCTGGGAATGGCTACTGAGCTGGATGGTATTGTCAAGGGAATGCGAATAGACTGTGACTTCCTTATTAAGCAAGCCAGCAAGCAGGGTCATCGAGGTAGAAACGTCGAGAAAGATCACTTGGCCATCTTGGATCAATTGCAGGGCCTTTTGAGCCATAGCAGTCTTTTCCTTGTTGGCTTTCTGACTACGGTCTAGGTAAGAAGGGCCGGGTTCTTTGTTTAAGGGGAGGAGTCCACCATGGGTCCTGCGGACCAGCTGGCGCTGACTAAGGAGAGCGAAGTCTCGACGGATGGTATCTTTTGAGACCTTGAAATAGTCGACCATTTCTTTAGCCGATAGCTGTTTTCGCTCTTCTAAGAGTTCTAATATTTTTTCGAGTCGTTGTTCCTGATACATGAGCTCGCTCCTTGTTTCTGTTCTTGCCTATATTCTACATCATTTATTAAGTTAATGCAAGTGTTTTTAATTATTTTTAAGCATTTATGATCTTTTTCCTTGTAAAGCCTTATTCTGACGTTTGTTTTAAAGGGGAAATTCTGCTATAATATGTCAAAATAACGTGGAGGTTTCCTTATGGCCAGTGAATATGAAAAAATGATTGCGGGTGACTATTATAGACCTGCGGACCCTGAATTACGGGCTTTGGCAAAAGCCTCTCGGGAGAAACAAGAGGCCTTTAACCAAGAGGTGGATCCTAAAAAGGGGGCATCCATCATCAAAGAGTGGTTTGGATCAACCGGTGAAAACCTCTATCTCAATCGCCAGGTTCTTGTGGATTATGGGGGCAACATCCATATAGGAGAAAATTTCTATGCCAATTACAATTTGACCATGTTGGATATTTGTCCCATTACGATCGGAAAGAATGCCATGATTGGTCCCAATTGCCAATTTTTGACCCCCTTACACCCGCTGGATCCAGATGAGCGCAACTCGGGTCTTGAGTACGGAGCTCCGATTACGATAGGGGACAATTTCTGGGCAGGAGGAGGGGTCACCATCCTTCCTGGTGTCACGCTGGGTGATAATGTGGTCGCTGGCGCAGGAGCAGTGGTCACAAAATCCTTTGGAGACAATGTGGTCCTTGCAGGAAACCCAGCCCGTGTCATCAAAGAAATACCCGTCAAAAAGGAGAAACGATGATCCATAAACATGAAATTCCTATTTTAGAGTTTGATGACAACCCGCAGGCAGTCATTATGCCGACCCATGAGGGACTTGATCTGCACCTACCTGAAAAATGTGTGTATGCTTTCTTGGAGGATGAGATTGATCGCTTTGCCAAAACTGTTGGAGCTGAGCAAGTGGCTACCTTTGTTTCAGCTACCAAGGCTTATCCAGTCTATGTTCTGGAGCACCAAGGGGAGAAAGTCTGCTTGGCACAAGCGCCAGTTGGATCTGCACCTGCTGCCCAATTCATGGATTGGTTGATTGGCTATGGGGTGAGGAAAATCATTTCCTCAGGAAGCTGTGGCGTCTTGGTGGACATAGAAGAAAATGCCTTTTTGATCCCGACCAAGGCCTTGCGAGATGAGGGAGCCAGTTACCATTATGTAGCGCCTTCTCGTTATATCGAAGTGGACAGTCGTGCACTGACCGCCATTGAAACTGTCTTGAAAGGAAAAGATATTCCTTATCAAGAGGTCATGACCTGGTCGACGGACGGTTTTTATAGAGAAACACCTGACAAGGTGGCCTATCGCATTGAAGAAGGGTGTCGTGTTGTGGAGATGGAGTGTGCCTCACTTGCAGCAGTCGCCCAGCTTCGTGATGCAGTTTGGGGCTTGCTCCTATTTACCGCAGATTCTCTTGCAGACCTAGAAAATTATGACCAGCGTGACTGGGGGGCTGAAGCTTTTGAGAAGGCCCTAGAATTGTGCCTAGAGATGGTTCATCACTTGTAGGTCTTTTCACTTTTTATGATACAATGAAGCTATGTTAGTCAAATTATTTTTTAAACAATGGCAGGCCAAAATTAAAAGCCTGTCTCCGGCAAGGCGAATCTTTCTCAGCTTTGCCTTGGTTATCCTGGTGGGCTCGCTCTTATTGAGTCTGCCTTTTGTCCAGCAAGCGAGCTCAAAAGCAGGCTATATCGACCACCTCTTTACAGCGGTCTCCATGGTCTGTGTGACGGGGCTCTTTACCCAGTCGGTGGCTTCGACCTATAATGGTTTGGGGCAATTGATCTGTATGCTCTTGATCCAGATCGGAGGCCTAGGGATCTTGACCTTTATCGGTCTCTTCTTTATGGAAGGTCGTCAAAAGCTCAGCTACAAGGACCGACAGACCATCCGGGACAGCTTTAGCTTTAGCAATAACCAGAGCTTAGCCCGTTTTGTCCGCTCCATCTTCATTACCACCTTTACCATCGAAGGGGTGGGGGCCTTGCTCCTCATGACCCGCTTTATCCCTCGCTTTGGCTGGGGGCATGGGATCTTTAACTCCATCTTTGTTGCGGTCTCGGCCTTTTGTAATGCGGGCTTTGATAATTTTGGAGGCGATAGTATGATGAGCTTCCAGACCGATTGGTTGGTCAATCTGACCTTGTCTGCCCTTATTATTACTGGGGGCTTGGGCTTCATGGTCTGGTTTGACCTAGCCACCAAGGCCCGCAATCAATCAGGGCGGCGAACTCTTCGCTTCCATACCAAGGTGGTTCTCTGGTTAACGGCGGCGATCCTTCTCTTTGGGACAGTGACTAGTCTTATGACCGAGTTTAATAATCCAGCAACGATTGGGTCCCTTCCGTTAGGAGAGAAGATCTTGGTCAGCTTCTTCCAAACTGTCAGTATGCGGACGGCTGGTTTTGCCTCGTTGGATTATACAGCAGTCCGGCCAGTGACGCTCTTTATCTATCTCTTACAGATGTTCCTAGGTGGGGCACCAGGCGGGACAGCAGGGGGGATGAAGATCACCACCTTCTTGGTGCTGATTCTCTTAGCGCGCAAAGAGTTGCTCGGCTTGCCACATACCAACCTGGGTAAGCGCACCATCGCACCAGACTTGGTCCAACGCTCTTTGGGGACGGCAGTGATTTTCCAGTTGACTTTTCTCCTTGGACTCTTTGGCCTTTGTCTCGTGACTCCGGATGGTCAACGCTTTTTGTACCTGGTCTTTGAGGTAGTATCGGCTCTAGCGACAGTAGGCGTGACAGCCAATGTGACCTCGACCTTAAATGGAGCAGGGCTGGGGATCATCATGGTGCTTATGTTTATCGGTCGGATCGGCCCCTTGACCCTCATGGTCAGTTTGAACAATTACAAAGCTAAGAAGGCAGATGCCTTGCAATATGCTAAAGCAGACATCATTATCGGATAGGAGAAACTTATGGCAAATCGAACCATTGGAATTTTAGGATTAGGAATTTTTGGACAGAGTGTCCTGAAAACCCTGCAAGACCAGGATGTGGATATTGTTGCGATTGATGATCACGCAGATGTGATCAACCAATATGAATCCATGATTACGACTGGAATTGTTGGAGACATTACGGAGTTGGACCTCTTGGATGCAGCAGATATTGGGAACTGTGACACAGTCGTGATCGCGACGGGTGAAAACCTGGAGTCCAGTGTGCTGGCTGTCATGCACTGTAAGGCACTAGGTGTCGAGCACGTCATTGCCAAGGTCAAAAATGAAGTGACCAAAGAAATTCTGGAAAAGATTGGGGCTGATTTGGTCATCCTGCCAGAGGTAGAAGCAGGCATGTCCCTCGCCAAAATGGTTCTTTTCCAACACCGGATTGAAGTTTTCCAGTTGGATGAAGAAGTGGTAGTAGTCGAGTTTACGGTTCCATCCAGCTGGGTAGGAAAAAGTCTTCAGGACTTGGCTGTCAGAGAGGAGTACCATCTCAACATTATTGGTTATCGAGATGCGGAAGATCAACCGCTTCATATTCAGATTGCTCCCGACTTTATCTGGCCAGAAGGGGTGCGCGTGATGGCGGTGACAGACAACCAGTATCTGGATAGAATCCAAGACTTGTTAGACTAATCGTGTAATTGAGAGTGGGACAGAAATCGGTAATTCATTAGAATTCGATTTCGTCGTCCCACCTCCGCACAGTTGAGTAGGGCTGTAAAAGCTGATGAAATCAGCGTAGTAGAGTCCGCTCAACCACTGCGTCTTGCTCAACAATCCAAAAACAATTCTGAGGCTAGGACTTTTGTCCCAGCCTCAGAATGTTGATCACCTATTTTTTAACTGAAATAGGTGAAATGATTCTGCAGAAAAATGATTTTTAATTTTTACTCCGCAGACGCCCTCTGTATCTTAATTTAGTCATAGAACTTCCTGGATTGCTGAAATCATCCACTGGATAATTTCACCTAACGTCCGTCCTCAAGGTCGTCAAGAATCTCTTGCCATTTTTCCTCATGCATGCCTTGGCAGATATGTTTGGATCGAGTCTCATGTATCTCTTGATTCATTGGGGAAGTTGATCTTATAAAATTTTAGGAAAGGCTCTGTCAGGTGTTGACAGGCCTTTTTTTGAGTGCTATAGTAAAATCGTAAACGTTTACACAGTAAGGCGAAGTAGATAAAAAGAGGAGGAAAGACAAATGGCAGGATCAGTGATACAGGGAGAGAACTACCGAATCTCCGTATTAACGGAATCTTTGGTGCGCTTGGAATACTCAGAGGATGGTGTTTTTGAGGATGGTCAGACGCAAGTTGTGCAAAATCGTGATTTTGGACCTGTAGCCTGTGAGGTCGTAGAGACAGAAGAGGTCCTCGATCTTCATACGGAGCATCTCCACCTCCATTTTGAAAAGGGACCTTTTACACCGGATCGGCTTTTTATCGAGCTCAAGGGTCAGTATGCAGTCTATGGGAGCCGGTGGCACTATGGAGATCAGCCGGAGACCTTAAAGGGGACCAGTCGGACACTTGACGAGGTCGATGGGGCTATGGAGTTGCAAGATGGGATCTTGAGCAAGGCCGGTTATGCTCTTTTAGACGATTCCGCTTCCTACTTGTATGATGTCGAAAGCGGATTTAGAGCACGGCCATGTCCAGAAGTGGATCTGTATTTCTTCGGTTATGGGCGCGATTATCTAGGCGCCTTAAAAGATTTTTACCATCTGACAGGACAGCCACCCCTCTTGCCACGTTATGCTCTGGGAAACTGGTGGAGTCGGTATTGGCCTTATACCAGTCAGGAGTATACAGATTTGATGGATCGTTTCAAAGCAGAAGGGGTGCCTCTTGCAGTCAGTGTGATCGATATGGACTGGCACAAGACGGCGATTCCTGCTCGCTTTGGAAGTGGTTGGACGGGCTATAGTTGGAACCGGGATTTGATTCCCGATCCAGCTGCCTTCTTAAATGGCCTGCATGAGCGTGGTTTAAAGGTGACCTTAAATGTCCATCCGGCAGATGGAATTCGCGCCTTTGAAGATGCTTATCCCATGGTCGCAAAACGCTTGGGACTGGATGCTGAAAAAGAAGAAGCGGCTAGCTTTGACTTTTATAGTCCAGCCTTTCGCGAAGCTTATTTCGAAGATGTCCACCATCCTTTGGAAGATCAAGGAGTGGACTTTTGGTGGATTGATTGGCAGCAAGGTAGTCATGGCAAGATGGATCCCCTTTGGTTGTTAAATCACTATCATTATGTAGATAATTGCCGAAAAGGCCAAGCTGGTCTCATCTTATCACGATATGGGGGTCCCGGCAGCCATCGGTATCCGATTGGTTTTTCAGGGGACACTATTGTGACTTGGGAATCCCTAGCCTTTCAACCCTATTTTACTAGCACAGCTTCCAATATCGGCTACACCTGGTGGAGTCATGATATCGGTGGCCATATGCGGGGCTACTATGATGAAGACTTGGCTCTTCGTTGGTTGCAGTTTGGGGTTTTTAGCCCGATCAATCGTCTTCATAGTTCTTGTAATGCCTTTAACAGCAAGGAACCGTGGTTTTACTCGTCTGAGACCTGTCGCTTGATGAAGCAGTATTTGCGCCTGCGCCATAGCTTACTGCCTTATCTCTACACCATGAATGTGGCGACGCACGAAGAAGGCCTGCCTTTGGTTCAACCTCTCTATTACCATTACCCAAACGAAGAAGAGGCTTATGAGGCTAAAAATCAATATTTCTATGGCAGTGAACTCATGGTGGCCCCAATTACAGAGGCTCTGGATCCTGTCTATCATAGTGCTTCTGTGAGTGTTTGGTTCCCAGACGGAGTTTGGTATGATTTCTTCCATGATTGGAAGTACGAAGGAAAAGGCAAGCTTACAGTCTTTAGAGCTAGCCAGGATATTCCGGTCTTTGCGCGTGCAGGAGCCATCATCCCTATGGATGCACAACCGCAGACAGGGGTAGAGCTCCCAGAAATGCTGGACTGGCATCTTTTCCCAGGTGACAATCGTTCCTTCGTACTCGTTGAAGGAGAAGGAGATAACAGGGTTGAAACCCGCCTAACTGTCAATTGGGATGAAAGAAAGATTAAGCTGGATTTAACAGGTGATCGAACGCTGCTTCCTGAAAAGAGACAGCACCGGTTCTTCCTCCATACCTTAGAGACAACCCCTATCTTAGTGGACAATCACAGTCAGGAGATTGCGATGGGTGAGCTGCAATCGCGTCCTACTGCAAAAGAAGATCGGATGTTTGAGTTCTTGAAATCTGCCAACCTGGCCTACGATAGGAAGAATGAATTATTTGCGGCTTGTTCAACAGCCAAGGATTGGAAACAGTTGATGAAGATCATTACGCCTTTAGAGGAAGGTTTGCGTCAACGTCTCTTTGAAGTGATTTATTCCAGTGAAGAGAATGAAGACTTGTAAATTCTTGCAATTTTACCCCTATTTTTGTATGATGAAAGTGATTTCACAATCATAAAGGAGAAGAAAAAATGGAACAAAAATGGTGGCATAATGCCGTAATTTACCAAGTTTATCCAAAGAGTTTCAAGGATAGTAATGGCGATGGCATCGGGGATCTCAAGGGGATCACGAGCAAGCTAGACTACTTGGAAAAATTAGGGATTACAGCGATCTGGCTCTCACCAGTCTACAAGAGTCCCATGGATGATAACGGCTATGACATCTCGGATTACGAGGATATTGCATCCATCTTTGGTAGCATGGAAGATATGGAAGAATTGATCGCAGAAGGTCAGAAACGCAAGATCAAAATCATTATGGACTTGGTAGTCAACCATACCTCTGATGAGCATGCTTGGTTTATCGAAGCACGTGAAAATCCAGACAGTCCAAAGCGGGATTTCTATATTTGGCGGGATGAGCCCAATGGCATTATTTCTGCTTTTAGTGGCTCTGCTTGGGAATTTGATGAAGCATCAGGCCAATACTACCTGCATAACTTCAGTAAGAAGCAACCAGACCTCAACTGGGAAAACGAGGAGCTTCGTCATCAGATCTATGACATGATGAATTTCTGGATTGACAAGGGAATTGGTGGCTTCCGTATGGATGTCATCGATATGATCGGTAAGATCCCAGATCAGGAAATCATCAGCAATGGTCCCATGCTCCATCCTTATTTGAAGGAAATGAATCAAGCTACCTTTGGCGATAAGGATCTGCTCACCGTGGGAGAAACTTGGGGGGCGACTCCAGAGATTGCTAAGCAATATTCCAATCCAAAAAATCAAGAATTGTCCATGGTCTTCCAATTTGAACACATTGGTCTTCAATACCAACCGGGTCAACCAAAATGGCACTACTCTAAAGAATTGGATGTGCCAAAATTGAAAGAAATTTTCACCAAGTGGCAGACGGAATTAGGAAAAGACGAAGGCTGGAATTCCCTCTTTTGGAACAACCACGATCTCCCACGGATTGTGTCAACTTGGGGGGATGATGGCGACTACCGTGTCAAATCTGCCAAGGCTTTAGCAATTCTGCTACACTTGATGAAGGGGACTCCGTATATCTATCAAGGGGAAGAAATCGGGATGACCAATTATCCATTTAAGACCCTCGAGGATGTAGAAGATATCGAGTCAATCAACTATGCCCATGAAGCCTTGGAAAAAGGAGTGCCACTCGAAGTGATCATGGATCAGATCCGCCATATTGGTCGGGACAATGCGCGGACACCGATGCAGTGGAATGATGAAGCAGAAGCTGGCTTTACGACAGGTCAACCATGGCTTGCTGTCAACCCAAACTACAAAGAGATCAATGTAGAGGCTGCCCTAGCAGATCCAGACTCTATTTTCTATACCTACCAAGCCCTCATTGCTTTGAGAAAAGAGTACCCTTGGCTTGTGACCGCTGATTATGAATTGGTGGACGCAACAGACAAGGTTTTTGCCTACAAGCGGGTAGAAGGAGAGCAAGCCTATCTGGTGGTTGTCAATCTCTCCAGTCAAGAGCAAGAGTTACCGCTCGTCAATGGGGTTGAAGAGGTTCTCATTGCCAATACCAAGGTAGAACAAGTCCTCGAATCAGGCAAGTTAGCCCCTTGGGATGCCTTCTGTGTCAAACTAGCCTAATAAAAGTAAGAAAAATAGAGGAAATTACTTCCTCGTAGAAGCAGGTCTTTCTCAGTAGAGAAGGCCTTCTTTAGTTTTTAGGGGCTGTTCTTCTAGCAGAATCCGCTCAAAATCCGCTCAGAAATGGTTCAGGGACGCTTGGGCTATAGGAAATCTTTATAAGAAGTCCTAGTTTTTGCTTTTAATCTCTGGTCTCAAGGCCCATTAAATCCGTGTTATAGTTTTTGGCTATATCAAAATTCGTGTAAAAGCAATTATACAAGACGGCTATCTTCTGATATGATAGTGTCAATTAGAATTTTTGGAGGACACAACATGTCAACTACAATTATCGGTTTCCCACGTTTGGGTGAATTCCGTGAATTAAAATTTACAACTGAAAAATACTTTAGAAAAGAAATCTCAGCAGACGAGCTCTTGGCAGCTGCTAAAGACTTGCGTGCTAAACATTGGAATATCGTTAAAGAACAAGGCATCTCAGAGATTCCTTCAAATGACTTCTCACATTACGACAATTTCCTTGATGCAGCCTTCCTTTTCAACGTCGTGCCTGCATCTGTTCAAAACTTGGATTTGACAGATCTTGAACAATACTTCGCTTTGGCGCGTGGTTACCAAGGTGAAAAAGGGGATGTCCGTGCCCTTCCAATGAAAAAATGGTTCAACACCAACTACCATTACATCGTTCCTAAATTTGAAAAAACAACAGAAGTGAAATTGGCTGGTCACAAGATTTTTGATGAGTACCAAGAAGCTAAAGAATTGGGGATCAACACTCGTCCAGTAGTCGTTGGACCATTCACTTTCCTTCAATTATCTGACTTTGAAGATGGTGTGAAAGCTGAAGACTTCGTCGACAGCTTGGTTGCTGCTTATCAAGAAGTCTTTGCCAAATTGGCTGAGCTTGGTGCGACTCGTATTCAACTCGATGAGCCAGCTCTTGTCAAAGATTTGTCAGCTGAAGAAAAAGCTCTCTTCTTGAACCTCTACAACAAACTCTTGGCTGACAAGAAAGGTCTTGAAGTCTTGATCCAAACTTACTTTGGTGATGTTCGTGATGTTTACAATGACCTTGTAAACTTGCCAGTAGATGGTATCGGTCTTGACTTTGTTGAAGGGAAGAAAACGCTTGAATTGGTGAAAGGTGGCTTCCCAGCTGATAAGACCCTTTATGCTGGTATTGTGAATGGGAAAAACATCTGGCGCAACAACTATGAAAAGAGCTTGGAAATCTTAGATCAAGTTCCAGCTGAAAAGGTTGTCTTGACGACTTCTTGCTCCCTTCTTCATGTGCCATTTACAACGGCTAACGAAGATTTTGAACCAGCTATTTTGAACCACTTCGCCTTTGCGGTTGAAAAATTGGGTGAATTGCGTGACTTGGATGCCATCCGCAATGGTCAAGGGGCAGAAGCTCTTGCTGCCAACAAAGAACTCTTTGCAACAGAACGCGTTGGAGCAAATGCTGAACTTCATGCTCGTATCGCAGCTTTGACAGAAGCAGACTACACTCGTTTGCCAGCTTTCGCAGAACGTGAAGAAATCCAAAAAGAAGCCTTCAAGCTTCCAGCACTTCCGACAACTACCATCGGTTCATTCCCTCAAACTAAGGAAGTACGTGCTAAACGTTTGGCCTTCCGTAAGGGTGAATTGACACAAGAAGAATACGATGCTTTCCTTGCTGAAACGATCGACGAATGGATCAAATGGCAAGAAGAAGTTGGATTTGACGTACTTGTACACGGTGAATTCGAGCGGAACGACATGGTTGAGTACTTCGGTCAAAACTTGTCTGGTTACCTCTTCTCTAAAAACGGTTGGGTACAATCATACGGTATGCGTGGAGTGAAACCACCAATCATCTGGGGTGATGTAACTCGTCTTAACCCAATCACTGTGAAATGGTCTAGCTACGCACAAAGCCGTACAGACAAACCGGTTAAAGGTATGTTGACTGGACCTGTGACCATCCTTAACTGGTCATTCCCACGTGAAGACATCTCTATCAAGGATTCTACTCTTCAAATCGCTCTTGCCATCAAGGATGAAGTTCTTGACCTTGAAGCTGCAGGAGTGAAAATCATCCAAATCGACGAGGCTGCTCTTCGTGAAAAATTGCCACTCCGTCGTAGCGACTGGTACGAAGACTACCTTGACTGGGCGATTCCAGCCTTCCGTTTGGTACACTCAACTGTAGCACCAGACACCCAAATCCACACTCACATGTGTTACTCAGAATTTACAGATATCATCCCAGCTATCGACAACTTGGATGCGGACGTTATCTCATTTGAGGCAAGCCGTTCAAACCTTGAAATCTTGGATGAGTTGAAAGCGAAAAACTTCCAAACAGAAGTTGGACCTGGGGTTTACGATATCCACTCACCACGTGTCCCACAAGACGGTGAAATCGATCACACTATTGAAGCAATCTTGGCCAAAGTACCAAGTGGCAAAGTTTGGATCAACCCTGACTGTGGTTTGAAGACTCGCGGAATTAAAGAAACAAAAGAAAGCTTGATCAAGCTGGTTAATGCCGCTAAAGAAGCGCGTGAACACTTGTAAGAAATGTTTCGAGGACCTTCTATCGTCGTGTAGAGGGTTTTCGAATCGTTCCCTTATCCTAGAAATAGTGGCTCAGAGTTCTTGATCAAAGAAACAAAAGAAAAGGATAGAATATGTCACAACACACACCGTCTCTGTCATTTGAAGTTTTTCCTCCAAATCCTGAAGTAGGCAATGCCAAGCTCTTACGTGCCTTGGCAAATATGCAGGAGCTAGCCCCTCACTTCATTAGTGTGACCGCTAGCAATAATAAATACAATATCAAAGAGACGACGGTTGCTTTAGCCAATTATATTCAAAATGAATTGTCTATTCCGACAATTGCTCACTTACCAGCCGTTTATTTGAGCAAGGAAAAAGTGGCCGATACTCTTCATGAGTTAGATGAAGTAGGGGTTCATCGGATTTTGGCTCTGCGTGGGGATATTATCCCTGGTGTGGAACCTTTAAAAGACTTTCGTTATGCAACGGATCTGATTGAGTTTATTAAAACAGAAGCTCCTCATTTTGAGGTGATTGGTGCTTGCTATCCTGAGGGGCATCCAGATTCGCCCAACCAAATTTCAGATATTCAAAATCTTAAAAAGAAGGTAGATGCAGGGTGCTCTAGCTTGGTCACTCAACTTTTCTTTGATAATGAGCGTTTCTATGATTTTCAAGATAAGTGTACCTTGGCTGGGATCAATGTTCCTATTCATGCAGGAGTGATGCCGATTCTCAATCGCAATCAGGCCCTTCGTCTCCTTAAGACTTGTGAAAATGTTCATATCCCACGGAAGTTTAAAGCCATTCTGGACAAGTATGAGCATGATCCAAAGTCTCTTCGCGCAGCTGGCTTGGCTTATGCAGTCGATCAAATCGTTGATTTGGTTACTCAAGATGTGGCAGGTGTCCATCTTTACACCATGAACAATGAAGATGTCGCTTACCACGTCTACCAAGCGACAAAGGATTTATTTGCTCATCAACCGAATTTTGAAGTGAATTAATCAACACTTTTAGTAGGAAGTGTAGAGATTGAGAAAGAATCGTTCTCAATCTCTTTTTATTTGGATAAATCACTTGCTAAAAGCCAACTTTTTTTTTATAGTATAACTAAGACGATTTTGGAGGCGCTTGCAATGAAGAAAGATCTCACGTTAAAGTTATTTGGACCCCCTAAGGTTGTTTTCAATCAGAAAGATATTCGGTTTTCTTTTTCGAAGATGGAGGCCTTGCTTTATTATTTAGCGGTCATGGGCCAAGTCAACCGTGATGAAATAGCCGGTATCCTTTGGGGAGATAAGGAAAACCAAGTAGCTCGCAAAAACTTACGGAATACGGTTTACCAAGCCAATAAAATCTTTGAAGGAGATATCATTGTCTCACCAAGCCGAAGTAGTTTGGCTCTTAATCCTGAGTTGAGTCTTTCTTTGGATGTTCAGCTCTTTGAAAGAGATCCACTAAGTTCCTTGGATCTTTATCGGGGAGACTTTCTAGAGGGCTTCTATGTCAAGGATGATGAAGACTTTGATCAGTGGGCTTCTCGCAAACGAGATGCTTATAGGAAGCTCTATGTCGAAAGCTGCTATCAAAAAATTGAAAAGGTCGGTTTCGGAGATCCTAGTATAGAACTCTTGCTCCATCATTTGGTAGAACTGGATGAATTTGAAGAGAAAAACTACCAACTCTTGATGGAGTATTATAGCTTCCATCATCAGCTAGGAAAATTTTTCGAGACCTATTATAAGCTAGTCGATTTATTGGATCGCGAGCTCAGTGTGCGTCCCAGTCGAGCGATTGAGGAACTTTATCACTCCGTTTTGGAAGCCAAACGAACTCATAAACTGACCAATCGCTTGAATATTCGTGAACTTTCTTTCTTTGGTCGGAAGCAAGAACTCTCGCAGCTCGAGGAATACCTCTCTTTAGTCGAGACGGGTGAAGCGGTAGGGCCTTTTCTCGTGATGGGGCAATCTGGAACAGGCAAGAAACGTCTCTTACGGCAGTTGGTCTTGATGTCCAATCGCAGTTTTAATTTTATCAAGGTGGAAGGAAAAGCTACCAGTCAGCGCTATGAAGGAAGCGCCTGGAATGATCTCAGACAAGCGCTAGAGAAACTGGGGGATGAGATGGGAATTTCCCTTCTGGAAGAGGAGGATGATCTCATTTCGGTATGGAATCAGCTTCAGAGCCTTAGCAAAGAAAAACCGCTCCTGATCCTGCTTGAAAACGCCCAGTGGATCGATGCAGTGTCTCTAGAAAAAGTGAAACAACTAGAGGAGAGAAGAAACCAGGAGAAATGGCAACTGATTTTTACAGCTGAAGAGCCTCTGCCAGCTTCCTTCGTCAACTTCTTGGGGAGCTTGAAGGTAGAGAAAAGGCTGTCTCAACTAGAGTTGACCAATTTTGCCCCAAGTGAAAGTCGTGCTCTCTTGAAAGGGGAACTGGGAGCAATAGAGCCTGCAGTGATGGAGCAGATGGTCGAATGGAGTGAAGGCAGTCCGTTCTTTCTGTCCAGCTATATCGAAGAGTGGAAAGAAAATGAAAATTTAGAACCCTTGCCTGATATCATTCAAGCCTATCTTTCTCAGGAGCTTGGGGATATGAGCAGTGAGGAAGAGGCTCTTCTACACTACCTATCTTGTTTTCATAAGCCAATTTCTCTGTCTATCTTAGCAGAATTGACGGCTACAGAGCTTCCTGTTTTGACAGAATTAATCGAGCCTTTATCTGAAAGAGCGATCGTCTCAATCGTAGAAGAAGGAGAGGCTCTCATGGTTCAATTCTGCAAGCAATTGGTAGCCATGTACTTTTACCAACTCCTCTCGCCAGCTAGACGGCGCCTCTTCCACCAACAAATTGCGCAAAAATTGGAAGAAAGCTTAGAAGATTCGACGGACCTTCTTCTTTATAAGGAAATTGCCTACCAATACAAGCAATCCCAAAATCTTTTGCGTTCCATATCTTTTGAGTTGACCTATTTAGAAGAAATCCTTCAGCTGGAGCATGAGCTGTTTCCGATTTATTCCAAGGCAGATGAGGGGTTCCTATCAGATGGTACAAATAGCCATTTGGACATTTTTGGAGAGCTATCCCGCATACACCAAGAATTAGATAACCTCTTTTCAAGGCACCAAAGAGATAGAGAATACAAGTATTTACAACTGCGTTACTTGTACTTAGAAGGTCGCTATTTTATTCGAAGTGGGGAGTATCAAAAGGGGATTCATGATATCCAAAAAGTCATCTCCTATGCGCGGGAACTCAAGCAATCCGACTTCCTCTTAGAGGGTTATCGGCAAATCATTTATTATTGCATTCAAACGGAAAATATCTCTGAGATGGCCTATTATACAGATTTAGCTTTGGAAGATGCCATCCAAGCTAATAATCATGAGGTCATCGCGATCCAGTTGCGTTTGAAGGGCTTGTATCACCTGATGGTTGGGGATGAGGAGCAGGCGACCCGGCATCTGTATCGCTCCATTGATTGCTTTAGTTTGACCAATAGCATGCAGGCCAAGTATGCCATTCAAATTGCGGCTTCTTTGGCCTACCTCGCTGAAATCGAGCAAGTGAGAGGCCATTTCCAAGTAGCCGTCACCCACTTAGAAGAGGTTCTGCGTTTAGTGGGGGATCAAGCTGTTGATTCCGTCCATGTCGTCTTTGATATTGATCTTGGGATCGCCTATTATTGGAAGGGAGATTTGATCCAAGCTCGCCTCTGTTTTGATAGAGCCCAGAAGATTTTATCCAGTGTTCGATTCCCTTGGAAGGAAGAATTGCTCGAATTTTACCAATCCTTGATTGCTTGTCAGCAAGGGGATCAGGAGAAGGTTGCGGATTATCTGGCTCGAAAAGAAAGGACGATGAATCCATCTGCCAATTCGCGGGATAAGGGGATGGTTCATTATCTATTGGCTTTCTTATCTAATCAAAAGGAGAAGGGAGAAGAGCTCGCTCCTGCCCTGAGCACCTTCTTGAAAGAAGATAAGAATTACTACAAGAAGGTGGCAGAACAACACTTGAATCCTTACAGAGATCGTCAGTTTCTTAAGAAATTAAAAGACCTGTAGTGTCTCTTATCTAAATCATAAGTGAAGGATAAGAGGCCATGCCTCCTTTCAGGCAAAGATCATTGTGTCTGAAAATGAAGAAAAAGCATAGAAATACCCAAGCAATGAGTGTTTCTATGCTTTTTACGTGTGTAGAAATCTTCTTAGTTCAGTTTTTGTTGCGCCAATATTTGGGTCAAGTAAAAGATAAAGGTCGCAGCTAGATTTGAAGTATGATTGTCAATGTCATGAGGAGGAGAAACTTCCACGACATCAAATCCGATTAGCTTACCACTAGCAGCAATGTGTTGGAGAAGCAGGAGGGCTAGTTTAGGATCGACACCAAGTGATTGGATGGCGCTAACACCAGGAGCAGAGCCGACCGCAAAGCAATCCATATCAATAGACAGATAGATCGCGGTTTGGTTTTCTAAAAATTGATCGATTCGATCCAGAATGGCTTGGTGGCTCATCTGGAAGAGATCTTGCCCAGTTAAAAAATCAATGCTTGGTGTTTTAGCAACGTAATTAAAGAGGAAGAGGTTATTATTGTGCTCTTGGATCCCCAGGATGAGGTAAGGGAAGTCCTGACCTTTTTCTTTAGCATGATCAGCCATTTGACGAAAACCTGTTCCAGAATTGGGACCGGTTTGGTCGTAAGGTCGCAAATCAAAGTGGGCATCCAGATTGATCACAGCCAGTTGTTCATCTTTTTCTAAACTGGATTGAATCCCTAGATAGTGGCCGTAAGCAGTTCCGTGACCGCCTCCTAGGACAATGGGTTGGATCCCTAATTGGTACATGCGCTGGATCGCTTGTGAGAGACTTTCTTGGAGTTCTTCTAGTGAATGGTTAGGCCCGTCAATATTTCCCACATCATACACTGTCACATTGGTTCCCCAGTGCCATGGAAGTTTAGCGATTTGAGAACGGATGGCTGTAGGACCCTCGACTGCTCCTACACGCCCATTATTGATATAGACTCCTTTGTCGCTCTTAAAGCCGATGATCCCAAAGGTCATACCCTCAAATGGAGTGAGGGTCTCGTCGTTTAGGTCTAAAAATTTGGTGACCATTCCCCATTTGGCCGTGTAGGGATTGTCCTCGATGCTACCTTGGTAGTAGCTGTAGGTCATTGGATAGTAGTTTGTGAGCAAGCTTGTCGCCTCCCTTATTTTTCTGAAAGCAGGCAGAGGCTGAGAAGATCGCCAGCCTCTGTTTTGCTTTATTCTTACTGTATCAGTATTGAATGCTTAAGTCAACTGCTTTTTCGATGGTTGCTAAGAATTCTTCGCTTTCGACAACAGCAGATGCTTTATTAAGTTCTTCAAAGATTTCGATATCTTTGTCGAATTCAATGAAGTTCAGTTTTTGACGAATCAGCTCATAAGCTGGTTTTGTACCTTTACCAAGTTCATGATTTTCTGGTTTGAGATCCAAGGCTTGGCAAGCTGCCATGATTTCAGTAGCAACGATGCGACGGGAGTTTTTAAGAATTTCTGCTGCTTTACGAGCGGCAGTCGTTCCCATGCTGACGAAATCTTCTTGGTTTTCACAAGATGGAATAGAATCGACACTAGCAGGGTGAGCCAAAATTTTATTTTCCGATGCAAGGGATGCACAAGCATACTGGGTAATCATGAAGCCTGAGTTGAGTCCAGGGTGTTTGACCAAGAAGGATGGTAATTTACTGAGTTGGCTGTTGACCAAGCGTTCCACCCGACGTTCAGATACGTTCCCAATTTCAGAAAGAGCGATTCCTAGGAAGTCAAATGGTTGTGCCATCGGTTCACCGTGGAAGTTACCTCCTGAGATGACGTGTCCTTCTTTGGTAATGATTGGGTTATCTGTGACAGAGTTGATTTCGATTTCAACTTTTTCTTTTACGTAAGCAATAGAATCCTTGCTGGCTCCATGTATTTGAGGGATACAGCGAAGTGTATAAGGATCTTGTACCCGTTGTTGAGTCGCAACAGTGGTATTCTTGCTTCCTTCAAGAAGGTTACGGATGTTGCGAGCAGTTGCCAATTGTCCACTTTGTGGGCGGATGGTATGAAGGTCTTCTTCGAATGGACTGGTAATTCCATTGTGAACTTCCATTGAGAGAGCACCAGCGATATCAGAGAGTTTGAGCAATTGGATACCATCATAAGTCGCAAGAGCACCGATACCCGTTAGGACGGTTGTACCGTTGATCAAGGCAAGCCCTTCTTTGGCAGCCAATTGGATCTTTTCAATTCCAGCACGATCTAGGGCTTCTTGACCACTGAGAAGTTCTCCTTTGTAGTAGGCGCGTCCAAGACCCAACATTGGTAAAACCATATGAGCAAGTGGTGCTAAGTCTCCAGAAGCTCCGAGTGATCCTTTTTCAGGAATATAAGGAGTGACTCCTTTGTTGAGCAATTCTAACAGTTTTTCAACGGTTGACAGACGAATGCCAGAATAGCCTTTCAAGAGCGAGTTGATACGGATCAGCATGATGGCACGAACGGCATCTTCAGGAAGTGGATCACCGAAGCCAGATGAGTGAGTTCGTATCAGGTTTTCTTGCAGTTGAACAGTATCTTCTGGAGAGATGCTGACATTACAGAGGGAACCAAAGCCAGTGGTTACACCATAGACGACTCGTTTTTCCCGGACAATGTCATCAACGATTTTACGGGATGCGATAACGGCTTCTTTGGCTTGTTCATCAAGCTCACATTGGGCACCGTGCCGAGCTACAGCGATGACTTCTTCGAGTGTTAAGCTATTACCATCTAAATGAATCAATTGAGTCATATAAAACCTCCGATTATGAATAGTTGTTCTGTGGAAGTAGTGTTGTTTACTTCGGTTTGAATACCAAACATGGGCCCATTGTCTATTGATCATAAAAATTGAAAAGGGTCATAGAGAAAAGGGCTCAGGTTTGACATTCGTGGAGTCCTAGATGGGTTAGGGAGCAAAACCGAGCTTCGCTCCCGTCTCTGTTCCCATCTACTGTGTAAAGAAAATTAGTGAGGAAGGGCTTTCGATTTATGTAGTTTATCGCCGTGGAAAACAAAGTAAAGTCCACTTGCGATCACGAGACCGATGGCACCCCAAACAAAGTTCATCATGTTGTCCCCTGCAATCATCAAGATACTGACCACAACGGCTAGAACTGGGATAACGGGACCAAATGGTACTCGGAAGGTAACCTTTTTGTCTGGGTACATTTTTCTGAGTTTGATAGCTGCCAAAGCAGTTGGAATGTATTGGAAGAAACGGAAGACAACACTGAAGGTTGCTAATGATTCGAAAGAGCCAGATAACAAGAGTAAGAAAGCGAAGATACCAGAGATGATAATGGCAATGACAGGGGCATTCTTAGAGTTTGTTTTTCCAAGCCCTTCTGGCAAGAGTTTTTCAGTTGCTAATGCGGCACCAAAACGAGGGACCATGATGGATTCACCGATGTTTAGACCGGCGATTGAAATGAGGGCTCCGTAAGAAACGAGTGGAGCTCCGATAGGGCCAATCATTTCGACAAATGCGTCTTGTACCGGTGCACCAGTTTGCATAATGCGACCACCAAGCATGGCGATTGTTCCAGCGATGATCAACATGTAGAGAACAGATACAATACTGATAGAACCTAGAATAGCGCGGGGAACGTTCTTTTCAGGGTTGCGCATTTCCCCTGCAACGATAGACATGGTTTCAAATCCGATGAAACCGTAGAAGATGTAGACGGCTGTACTAGAAATAGAACTGAAGAGACTTGTTCCACTTTCCAATTGAAGGAAAGGTGTGAAGTTGCCCTTGCTTACCCCGCCAGAAATGAAGAAGATGGCAAAGAGTGAGAAGAGGACAATGGGGATTAATTTTGCAACAGTAGCTGTCAGAGTGAACATCTTAGAGGTTTTCAGACCGGCGATGTTCATCAGACTCAAGAGAATCAGCATACCGACACTGATCGGAAGGTTGTAGCCTTCAAATGCTGGGAAGGTAATGATGAAGATCTTAGCAAAGCCGGCTAACATGGCAGCCCAGGCGATAACAGTAACGGCCCAACCGAGAATCCCAACGTTAAAGCCAACGAAATCTCCAAAAGCGGCTTTTGAGTATTGCATAGCTCCACCGTTTTTATCGAAGTAGCCAGCCGTTTCAGCCAGACAGGCTGATAGTAGCATGACGAGAATGGCTACTCCGAACATGACAGCTAGAGAAGCTGGTCCAAGGCCAGAATATATTTTTTGAGGGAGGAGGAAGATACCAGATCCGATTACGGCGTTGATACCGTATAGAGTGGCACCACTAAAGCTGAATTTCGCTTTTTCTTGTTCCTCAATCGACTGTTTATGTGCTCCGTTCATAATGTTTCTCCTTTGTGAACATTATTGTAGTCCAGTCCAGATAGCAATCGGTTGCTCCCCAGACTGATGGGGTAAAAACGTGATTGTCATCTCTTGAAAAGGAGATGCTTGTTCGATCACCAGGAGCTCGTGAGTTTGGAGAGTTTGAGAATGATTGGTTCCCCATTTGAGTGTTAGTGGACAGAGAGCATAGATCAATTGATAGCGACTCTGACTTTTGACACTCTCTTTTGGGGATATAGCACTCATATGCCCCTGATAAGAAGGTTTGTAAATCAAATTAAAGTCTTGACAAGTCCCTTGGCTAGATACAGGATCTCCCCCATCAAAGAAGTAGCTTTGAAAGGGGTTCAAAACCACTTCTTTATGGTGATGGGTGAGCCTAATGGAGGCATTTAAGGGCATCAAGATTCGGTGGTAGCCCGTGAGATCGGTAAAGTTACTTTTTTCAACCTCTACTGTTGCAGTAGAGAGGCGGAAGTCAAATGTCCGATCTGGATAGCTTCCTCCCTCTGGGGAGAGAAAGAGTTGGGTGGTTTGGCCACCAGACCAAGTAGAAATCTGATAATCTGCGGGGGTAAGATGAAGGATAGTCACCATAGGACGCCCTCTTTCTTAAAAGAGACCAGTGATATTGCCGTGGGCATCGATATCAATCTTTTCACTGGCAGGAACTTTAGGTAGGCCAGGCATGGTCATAATGGTACCAGTGAGAGCTACGATGAAGCCAGCTCCGGCAGCTACCTTAAGGTTGCTGATTTTAACAGTGAAATCTTTTGGCGCTCCCATCTTCTTGGCATCATCTGAGAAGGAGTATTGCGTTTTGGCCATACAGATTGGATAGCTTGAGAAACCGAGTGCTTCCAATTCTTTCAGTTCGCGTTTGGCTGCTGGTGTTAAGCTGATGCCTTTACCACCATATACTTTTGTGACGATCTTGGTCAATTTTGTTTCAATGCTGTCTTCTTCATCATAGACATAAGAGAAGTGGTTTTCTTCTTGAGCCAGTTGAATGACTTTTTCAGCCAAGTCACGACCACCAGCCCCACCTTTTGCCCAGACATCCGAAATGACCACATCTACATGGCGTTTCTTACAAGATTCATAGACAGCTTCTAGCTCAGCTTCTGTATCCAGTGGGAATTTGTTAATGGCAACGACCACAGGTAGACCATAGACTTCTTGGATGTTGGCCAAGTGTTTGTCTAGGTTTGGTAGACCATCGATAACAGCTTGGACATTTTCCGTAGCCAAGTCTGCTTTAGCAACTCCACCATGCATTTTGAGGGCACGAATGGTTGCGACGAGGACAACGGCAGCAGGTTTGAGCTCGGCCATACGGCACTTGATATCGATGAATTTTTCAGCACCGAGGTCTGCTCCGAAGCCAGCTTCTGTCACGACATAGTCTGCATATTTGAGGGCTAGTTTAGTAGCCAGCACACTGTTACAGCCATGAGCAATATTGGCAAATGGTCCGCCGTGGATGATGGCAGGAGTATGCTCCAAGGTTTGCACCAAGTTTGGATGAATGGCATCTTTAAGGACGGCAGCCATAGCACCGCCCGCTTTGAGGTCTTTGGCTGTCACTGGTTGTCCTTGGTAGTTGTACCCAATGATGATGCGATCGAGGCGTTCTTTGAGGTCAAGGATATTTTCTGAGAGACAGAGAATAGCCATGATTTCAGAAGCCACTGTGATGTCAAAGCCATCTTCACGAGGAACCCCGTTTGTTTTTCCTTGAAGGCCGTCGACAATATGGCGGAGTTGACGGTCGTTCATGTCGACCACCCGTTTCCAGGTGATGCGACGAGAATCGATGCCCAACTCATTGCCATGATGGATGTGGTTGTCAATCAAGGCTGCAAGCAAGTTGTTGGCAATCCCAATGGCATGGAAGTCTCCGGTAAAGTGAAGGTTGATATCTTCCATTGGAACCACTTGGGCGTACCCGCCACCGGCAGCTCCACCCTTGATCCCAAAGACAGGGCCAAGAGAAGGCTCGCGCAAGGCAATGACGGCTTTTTCACCAATAGCTGAAAGAGCATCGACCAAGCCAACAGAGGTGGTTGTCTTTCCTTCTCCAGCAGGTGTTGGTGAGATGGCTGTCACGAGGATCAGCTTTCCATCTTCCTTATCCTTGAGTTGTTCCAGTTGGTTGCTATCAATTTTTGCCTTGTATTTTCCGTAGAGCGAAATGTCGTCTTCAGTCAATCCAAGTTCAGCAGCGATATCGGTGATGGGCTTCATTTGGACAGAATTGGCAATTTCAATATCCGATAAAACCATAGAATCCCTTCTTTCTTTATTTTTATTTGCTAGGTTTAAGATAGACTTTCTAAAATGGTTTGGTAAATATTATCTGCAAGATCAGAACCGGTTTGGAGAAGTTTGAGTCCCTTGCCGTGGTATTCTTGGATGAAGTCTTGGTCCTTGATTCCTGAAATGTTGATCAAGACATTGAGCCAAGCACCTTGAAGGCCAGCTTTAAGATTCAGAGCAGCTACCCCTAGGTCACTAGCCGCATTGGTGTTGGACTTGCCAACAGCTTCTTTGGTGGTTTCAAGAGCTTCAACGATGAGTTCCATCATAGAGAAAGGAGATACTGTCGCATGTTTCAGAGCTTTTTGCATGGCTTCACGACGAGCAGCTTTCTCTTCTTCGGTTTCTTTTGGAAGATCAAAGACAGCTGATACGACGTTGAAAGCTTCTGTATCCTTGTCGATGGCTTCTAGTAATTGGTCTTGGAGTTGAGCGCTTTTTTCATGAACCCCTTTGATATGGTCTTCAAATTCTGCGTATTTTTTCTTTCCAATGGTCAGTTCACAGACCATTTTTGTAAGGGAAATCCCATTCGCAGCAGATAGAGCAGCAGCAGAACCACCACCTGGAGCTGGAGCATCTGAACCAAGAACTTTGGCAAACTCCGTAATACTTAAGTCAACTAGTTTCATAGAACTCCCTTTCTAACCCAACAAGTGATTTTCCAAGACTTGTTTGCTGTAGTCAAAGTCTTCTAATTGCAAGTAGTATTCAGCAGAGTCGATCAAAGCCTTAGCAGGAGCCAGTCCAATGAGTTCTGTTCCGATGATGCGAACACCATAGCGTTGCGCTTCGAAACGAACGGTTTCAACGACACGATACAATGGGAATTGTTCCAAGTTGACCATGTTGATGGAGACTTGGGCGATGTTACGATCTTCTAGCATGACACCGATCGCTTTACAGTATTTGTATCCACCGCTTGATCCACGAATGATTTTAGAAATCTTATTGGCAATCTCTAGGTCGTCTGTGTCAAGGTTGATATTGAAAGCAACGAGTGGCATCCGGACACCAACAGCTGTAACCCCTGCAGTTGGGTGAATCTTGCGTTCACCGTAGTCTGGCTTCCAGTCTTCTTCCAACAATTTTTCTGGCATTCCTTCAAATTGTCCTTTACGCACTTTCGCCAAGTTCTTCCGTTCTGGACGAGTTGCAGCATCTTCATAAAGGAAGATTGGAATACCTAATTCACGATTAATGCGTTCGGCTACTTTATTAGCGATCTCAACGCATTCAGCTGTAGTGATATCTTTAACCGGAACAAATGGACAAACGTCTGTTGCTCCCATACGAGGGTGTTCGCCTTCGTGCTTGGTCATATCAATGTTTTCAGAAGCGTATTTCACCAATTGGAAAGCCACTTCTTGAATGCTTTCTTCATCCCCAACGAGTGTAAAGACGCTGCGGTTGTGGCTGGCATCAGACGAGTAGTCTAGTAAAGTGACACCTGGAATACTTTTTGCTGTAGCTGCTAATCCGTCGATCACAGCCTGATTGCGTCCTTCAGAGAAGTTTGGAATACACTCAACAATTTTTGCCATATGATTACCTCTTTTTATAGGAGAAGTTGGGGAGGAGGAGTCTTTGTATTTTCCTCCCCTTTCTCAGTTTTTATTTTTTGATGTTAAAACAATTTTTGAACGGCTTCTTTGACCAAATCTTCATCTGCCAGATAAGGAATGGTGATATGGTCTGTTCCTGCATGGAGACGGTTGTACTCGATCGCTGTTTCAATGGCATGGTTATTCCGTGCCCAGTTCCGACGAGCAACCCCACCCATAGTGTCCCAGGCAATGGCAGACTTGATGATTTCATCGATCCGGTGGCTACCGTCTAAGACGAGCCCAAATCCACCGTTGATAGCTTTACCGATACCAGTACCACCACCGTTGTGGAGGGCAACGAGACTCATACCGCGAGCAGCGTTACCAGCGTAACATTGAACCGCCATGTCACAAGTAACGTTTGATCCATCTTTGATGTTTGATGTTTCACGGAATGGTGCATCCGTACCAGATACGTCATGGTGGTCACGTCCAATCATGACAGGTCCAATCTTGCCTTGGCGAATGAGTTCATTGAATTTCAATGCAATATTGACACGGCCCATGCAATCTTGATAGAGAATACGAGCTTGTGTACCAACCACCAGTTGGTTCTTTTCAGCATCGCGAATCCAGTTGTAGTTGTCGCGGTCTTGGTAGCGACGAGTTGGATCGATCGCTTCCATAGCTGCGTGGTCAGTTGCAATCAAGTCTTCATGTTTACCGCTGAGGCAGACCCAACGGAATGGACCGTATCCATAGTCAAAGAGCATAGGTCCCATGATATCTTCTACATAAGATGGCCAAATGAAGCCGTCTTTGTCATCCAAGCCATTCTTAGAAATTTCCTTGATGCCTGAGTCGTAAACAGATTTCATGAAGGCATTACCGTAGTCGAAGAAGTAAGTACCTTTAGCTGTCAAGGCTTTGATCACTGCAAAGTGACGAGCCAAGGTTTCATCAACCAAACGGCGGAAGGTTTCTTTGTCTTCTGCCAGCAAACGTGTCCGTTCTTCAAAACTAATGCCAACTGGGCAATAGCCACCATCATAAACGTTGTGGCAAGAGGTTTGGTCAGACAAGAGGTGAACATGAACTTGGTGTTCGTTGACATATTCGAGTAAGTCTACGATATTTCCATGGTAGGCAATAGAAGTAGATTCACCAGCTTCAAGGGCTGCTTGAGCCAATTTCACAGCTTCTTCGGCACTGTCGGTTACTTGGCTAATCCAACCTTGAGAGTGACGGGTTTCGATTCGAGAGCGGTCTACTTCTGCAACGATGGCAACAGCTTTTGCAATTTCAGCTGCTTTCCCTTGAGCTCCACTCATACCACCGAGACCAGACGAGATGAAGAGTTTACCAGTTAAGTCGCCATCATCAGGCACACCGAGTTTAAGACGTCCAGCATTAAGGAGAGTGTTGAAGGTACCGTGAACGATCCCTTGAGGACCGATGTACATCCAACCACCAGCCGTCATCTGACCGTAGTTGGTAACGCCCATCTCTTCAGCAATTTCCCAGTCGCGCATGTTGTCATACTCACCGATCAAGAGACCGTTGGTAATGATGACGCGAGGAGCTTCTGGTTTAGACTTGAAGAGGCCGAGAGGGTGACCAGATTCAACCACCAAGGTTTGGTCTTCTGTCATGACTTCTAAGTATTTCTTGATCAAGTTGTATTGCATCCAGTTGGCACAGACAGAACCTGTTTCTCCGTAAGTGACCAATTCATATGGATAAAGGGCAATTTCAAAGCTCAAGTTGTTGTCAATCATAACCTGCATAGCCTTAGCAGCAGTGCATTTTCCTTTGTACTCATCAATTGGTTTTCCATAGATCCGATCTTTTGGACGGAAGCGATAGCCATAGATCCGACCGCGAGTTCTCAGTTCTTCCAGAAATTCTGGGATCAACTCTTGGTGGAATTTTTTAGGAATGTAACGCAAAGCATTTTTAAGGGCAATTTCAGTCTGAGCTTGCGTTAAGCGGAAGCCTCTATCAGGTGCACGACGGATGCCTTCTTGAAAAGTCGCCTTTTCAGGTAGGACATCAAAGTCAAGTTTGACAGACATAGCAGCTGCAATTTCTTTCTCGTCTATAAATGACATAGCAGAACCCTCCTTATAGTTGGACTGTGAATTTATATTTTCTTTATTGTATCGAAGAAACGTCAATAAAGAGTCAAAAAAAAATATAATTTTTAATAAAGCAAAAAAAAATGAGGGAAAAACTTTTTGACTTTTTTTTGACGCTTTTCCTGTAGAATTGTAAAATGAATAACAATGGAAATAGAAAGGAATGTTTCATATGTCTGCTGATATCCTATTAACCCACTTTAACCAATTGTTTTGTCCGAATGATCTAGGCCATCCTCTCTATGGCAAGGAGATGGCAGAGGCAACAATTCTTTCCGATGCTTATATCGCCATTAAAGATGGAAAGATTCTTGCAGTTGGGACAGGTCAACCAGACCCTGAACTGATCGATGACCATACGGAAGTGAAATCCTGTGAAGGAAAAGTTGCGACTCCTGGCTTGATTGACTGCCACACCCACTTGGTCTATGGAGGCAGTCGGGAGCATGAATTTGCGAAAAAGTTAGCAGGTGTTTCTTACTTAGACATCCTCGCTCAAGGCGGTGGAATTCTGAGCACGGTTCGGGCGACACGGGAAGCTTCTTTTGACAATCTCTATGACAAGTCCAAACGACTGTTGGATTACATGTTGCGTCATGGGGTGACTACTGTCGAAGCCAAGAGTGGCTATGGTTTGGATTGGGAAACTGAAAAACGCCAACTAGATGTAGTAGCTGCCTTGGACCGGGATCATCAAATAGACTTGGTTTCAACCTTTATGGCAGCCCATGCGATCCCAACAGAATACAAGGGCCGTTCCCAAGAATATTTAGATCTCATTGTGGAGCAAATGCTTCCCAAAGTGAAGGAAGAAAAGCTAGCTGAGTTCTGTGATATCTTCTGTGAAAAAGGTGTCTTTACAGCAGATGAATCTCGCTATCTTCTTTCTAAAGCTAAGGAGATGGGCTTCAAGCTACGGATCCATGCCGATGAGATCGAGTCCATTGGTGGTGTTGATGTGGCGGCTGAATTGGAATCTACCAGCGCAGAACACTTGATGGTGATTACCGATGAAGGCATTCAAAAACTAGCCGCAGCAAAAGTGATTGGAAATCTTTTGCCAGCTACAACCTTCAGCCTCATGGAAGATACCTATGCACCGGCTCGTAAGATGTTGGACGCTGGGATGGCCATCACCCTGACAACAGATAGCAACCCAGGGTCTTGTCCGACAGCCAATCTTCAGTTTGCCATGCATCTGGGTTGCTTCATGATGCGCCTAACTCCAGTAGAAATTCTCAATGCAGTGACCATCAATGCAGCCTATTCAGTAGATCGTGCTAAAACAATCGGCTCTTTCGATGTTGGCAAACAGGCTGACATTACCATCTTTGATGCACCAAATCTAGATTATCTCTTCTATTTCTTTGCGACAAATCTAGTGACAGATGTCTACAAGAAAGGTCAAAAAGTCATTTAACCGACTCCATTTCATTTGGGACTTTGCTGGTTTGCAAAAATCAGCAAAGTCTTTTTTTAAAACCTATCCCTGTAGGGAATGGAACCACTTTAGTGGGAAATTAAAATTTGACGTTCAAAGAATATTTTTCTTACTTTCTGATGTACAAAAAGGGAAATTCTTGATAGAATAGAAGTAATATTGAATATTTTCTTCAATATCATCTGTTTGACTTGAAAACAGATTTTTTAAACTATTCATCAAACGAACAGGTTGTCCAACAGACCTGTCTAGAAATTGTGAGGAGACAAGATGACTGTCGATTATAACAGCAAAGCTTACTTGGATAAAGTAGACGCTTGGTGGCGTGCAGCCAACTACATTTCAGCTGCTCAAATGTACTTGAAAGATAACCCATTGTTGAAGCGCGAAGTCGTTGAAAATGACTTGAAGGCTCACCCAATCGGACACTGGGGAACTGTACCAGGGCAAAACTTTATCTATGCTCACTTGAACCGTGCCATCAACAAATATGACTTGGATATGTTCTACATTGAAGGACCAGGTCACGGTGGACAAGTAATGGTATCGAACTCATACTTAGATGGTTCTTATACTGAATTAAATCCAAACATCCCACAAAATGAAGAAGGTTTCAAACACTTGTGTAAGATCTTCTCATTCCCAGGAGGAATTGCTTCTCACGCAGCGCCTGAAACACCAGGATCTATCCACGAAGGTGGGGAACTTGGTTATGCCCTTTCTCACGCTGCAGGTGCTGTATTGGATAATCCAGATGTGATTGCTGCCACAGTTATCGGTGACGGTGAAGGAGAAACAGGTCCATTGATGGCTGGTTGGTTGTCAAATACCTTCTTGAACCCAGTCAACGATGGGGCTATCCTTCCAATCTTCTACCTCAACGGAGGGAAGATCCACAACCCAACCATCTTCGAACGCAAAACAGACGAAGAATTGGCCCTCTTCTTTGAAGGTCTTGGTTGGAAACCAATCTTTGCGAACGTCACTGCGATTTCAGAAGACCACGAAGCTGCACACGCTTTGTTCGCTGAAAAATTGGACGAAGCGATTGAAGAAATCAAGAAAGTCCAAGCAGAAGCTCGTAAAGGTTCTGCTGAAGAAGCAACTCAACCAGTATACCCTGTCTTGATTGCTCGTATTCCTAAAGGTTGGACTGGTCCAAAAGCATGGGAAGGAACACCAATCGAGGGTGGATTCCGTGCTCACCAAGTGCCAATCCCAGTAGATGCTCACCACATGGAGCATGTCGATGCCCTTCTTTCATGGTTGGAATCTTACCGTCCAGCTGAATTGTTCGACGAAACTGGAAAACTAGTTCCGGAAATTGCGGAAATTGCACCAAAAGGTGACCGTCGCATGGCTATGAACCCAATCACAAATGCTGGTGTGATCAAACCAATGAACACAGCTGATTGGAAGAAACATGCCCTTCAATTCAACACACCAGGTGAAATCATGGCTCAAGACATGATCGAATTTGGTAAGTATGCGGCAGACTTAGTAGATGCAAACCCAGATAACTTCCGTATTTTCGGTCCAGACGAAACCAAATCAAACCGTCTTCAAGAAGTCTTCACACGGACAAGCCGTCAATGGTTAGGACGTATGAAACCAGACTACGATGAAGCCTTGAGCCCTGCTGGTCGTGTCATTGACTCTCAATTGTCAGAGCACCAAGCAGAAGGAATGCTTGAGGGATATGTCTTGACAGGTCGTCATGGATTCTTCGCTTCTTACGAATCCTTCCTTCGTGTTGTGGATTCTATGATCACTCAACACTTCAAATGGTTGCGTAAGTCTAAGACACATACAACATGGCGTAAAAACTACCCAGCCTTGAACTTGATTGCAACTTCAACTGTCTTCCAACAAGACCACAATGGTTACACTCACCAAGATCCAGGTATCTTGACTCACTTGGCTGAGAAAACTCCTGAATACATCCGTGAGTACTTGCCGGCAGATACTAATAGTTTGCTTGCAGTGATGGATAAAGCCTTCAAGGCAGAAGACAAGGTAAACTTGATCGTTACTTCAAAACACCCACGTCCTCAATTCTACTCAGCTGATGAGGCAGAAGAATTGGTTCGTGAAGGGTACAAGGTGATCGATTGGGCATCAACTGTGTCAGCAGATGAAGAGCCAGATCTTGTCATTGCAGCTGCAGGTACAGAGCCAAACCTTGAAGCTCTTGCAGCCATCACAATCTTGCACCAAGCCTTCCCAGAATTGAAGATCCGCTTTGTCAATGTTGTGGATATTTTGAAATTGCGTCACCCATCAGTAGATGCACGTGGACTTTCTGACGAAGAGTTCGATAAAGTCTTCACGACTGACAAACCTGTCATCTTTGCCTTCCATGGTTACGAAGGCATGATTCGTGACATCTTCTTCAACCGTCACAACCACAGTCTTCGTGTACATGGTTACCGTGAAAACGGAGATATCACAACACCATTTGATATGCGTGTGATGTCTGAGTTGGACCGCTTCCACTTGGCACAAGATGCTGCTAATGCAGCTCTTGGGGAAGAAGCATCCGCATTTGCAGCTCAAATGGATGAAACAGTTGCCTTCCACAATGCTTATATCCGTGAAAACGGAGATGACATTCCGGAAGTGCACAACTGGAAATGGGAAAATGTAAATAAATAAGAAAAAAAGTCGGAGCATTCCGGCTTTTTTTCTTATTTAGACCGTCTTTTACATTTCCACTTGCTTTTTTTGAAACAGTTAAGCGCTGTTTCATCAGTTTGTGGAAGTCTTCTATCCACAGAGGGTGAAATCACCTTGTGGATTGCATTGATGATGCCAGCGGTAAAAGAATTTGATATTTTTTTAAAAATATTTGATTAGCCCATCAGTAACTAGGTGAATGATTTCATAAAATAAAAAGAGTGCTGGAAAGTGGGATTGCTTGAGAAAGAAAATTACAAACGAATTCCAGTTTCTACAGTCAACCTATTTTTATATTTTGGTTGACCATTGAGGAGTTGTCTGGTATAATAGGTTAACCATATTTGAAAGTGAGGTTAACTAAAAGTGAAACAACATCATACTTTTTCAATTGTTCTTCCAGCCTTCGGAGCTGCTATCATTGCTTCCTTATCACAAATCATCATTCCGATAGGAGCGGTGCCCATCACCTTACAGACCTTTGCTGTAGGACTGGTGGCTGCCATTTTTAAACCGAGAGAAGCTACTCTTGCTGCTCTCCTCTATCTTATTCTCGGTGCAATTGGTCTACCCGTTTTCGCAGGAGGTAGCGGTGGTTTTCAAACCTTCTTTAGTCCAATAGCTGGTTATATACTTGCCTATCCCCTTTTCGCCTTTATCACTTCTAAACTGACCAATGCTGATACACCCATTTGGAAAATCTTTTTGGCTTTTGTTTTAGGAGATGTCCCAGTATTTGTCGGTGGAATTCTCACCCTTCACTTCCTTGGAAATATGGGTTGGTCTACAGCCGTAGCTGTCGGTTTGACACCTTTTATCATTCCTGACCTGTTAAAAGGACTCATCGTCTCTTTGGTGACTAAGCCAGTTTTAAAAGCACTAAAAGATCATAGCTACTTTAACTAAAAAAAGATTGAAGGCTCTGTTCACACGAACAATGTCTTCAATCTTTTTATTTTGCAAAATAAATGTCATAGTGCTTTGAGCAAGCTGGATTAAACCGACTGTGACAATGAGAGCAAGAGATAGACTTTTGATAGTTTTCAATAGTCATTTCATGTAGACAAACACCACAGATAACTACCTTATCCTGCCTTATGTGGCAAGGATAAGCTCGAAATCTATGATCCTCTATATGATCATGACATTGATAACAGGCATAATATTTTTGACAGTCATAGCATTTTAGAGCAACAATATCTAGTGGAGAATGATAGTGTTGGCACCTACTTTCCTTATCTACCAGGAGACCATGAATTTGTGCTACTGGTAGATAAGGAGTAGAAGCAATTGTCTTGCCCAGGACATCAGGTTCCTGCTTTCTGAGAGTTTTTCTAGTGATTGTACTTTTACTATTTTCCATTAACCACATTATAGCACAAATGATTTGTATTTTTAGGAGAAAAGTATAGTCGATTCACATGATTCATTGTGTCTATCTTATGCTTCTACGTAACAATAGTTTTCAGTTCTTATTTGATGAAACTTTAGGGACTGATTTTTTTTAACAATTTATAGATCTAGGAACTAAAGAAAAGACAGCTGGATATAAGTTCGGAAATCAAGCGTTTTTCTAATAAAATTGTAAGAGTTTCTAGGAAAATATTGAAGTAAAACCGAAAAAATAGTAAAATGGAAGAGCTGATTGCAGCAAATCAACTGTTCTGCATTCTCCTTTTTGGAGAAGTGTTCTACATTAGAAAATGGAGTATTCTATGAAGAAAAAAATTATCTTGAAAAGCAGTATCCTAGCGGTCGCTGCGGGTCTTAGTGTTTTTGCGATCAATAGCGTTTTTGCAGACGAATTGCCCGTACAGTTCATGGGCGTTAATGACTTCCACGGTGCCTTGGAACAAACAGGGACAGCTCGTTTAGAAGGCGAAACTGTGAAAAACGCAGGAACAGCCCCACTTTTGGCAACCTATTTGAACGATTCGCAAAAAGACTTTGAAACGGAGAATGCCGGAACGCCTAATGCCAGCATCCGTGTGCAAGCGGGAGATATGGTCGGCGCTAGTCCAGCCAACTCTGCCCTCCTTCAAGATGAACCAACTGTAAAAGTCTTCAATGAAATGAACTTTGAATACGGAACCCTTGGAAATCACGAGTTTGACGAAGGACTTGGTGAATTCAACCGGATCATGAAGGGAGAAGCCCAAACCCTGGTCAATTCAATAAGATCGTAGATGAGTATCCTCATGAAGCTTCCAAACAAGAAGTCGTCATTGCCAACTTGGTTGACAAAGATACCAATAAAATCCCATTTGACTGGAAACCTTATACCATCAAAGAAATCCCAGTCAATGACAAGACCGTTAAGGTCGGATTTATCGGGGTTGTTACGACAGAATTCCCAAATCTTGTTTTGCGTAAAAATCATGAACAATACCGTGTTTTGGATGAAGCAGAATCGATTGCTAAATATGCGCGTGAATTAAATGACCAAGGTGTGCATGCTATCGCTGTCTTGGCTCACGTTGCTGCCACTAGTAAGAATGGTGTAGCAGAAGGTCCTGCTGCAGACATGATCAAAAAATTAAATCAAATCTATCCTGAAAACTCAGTGGATATCGTCTTTGCAGGTCATAACCACCAATATACAAACGGGATGGTTGGAAATACCTTGATTGTTCAAGGTACGTCTCAAGGGAAAGCTTACTCGGATGTCCGTGGGGTCCTAGATACGGATACAGCTGACTTTGTCAAAGCTCCAACTGCTAAGATTATTGCGGTAGATCCATCGAAAGGCAAAGCAAAAGATGCCAAGGTTCAAGCGATCATCGATGATGCCAATGCGACGGTTAAAAAAGTAACAGAAGCAAAAATCGGTACAGCAGACAAAGCTGAAAATATTACCCGTGAATTGAATGCGCAAAAAGAAAGTGCTGTTGGAGATTTGGTCACAGCAGCGCAACTAGATATTGCCAAAAAATCAGGTTATCCAGATGTTGACTTTGCCTTCACCAATAATGGAGGAATTCGTGCAGACCTCGTGGTGAAACCAGACGGAACAGTCACTTGGGGTGCAGCTCAAGCAGTGCAACCATTTGGAAATATCCTCCAAGTAGTAGAAATCACTGGGGACCAAATCTACAAAGCTTTGGATCAACAATATGATGAGAAAGAGCTTTACTTCTTGCAAATGGCAGGGATCAAGTACACCTATACAAAACCGGCTGATGCAACAGAAGAAAATCCTTATAAGGTCGTGAAAGCTTACAAGGCAGACGGAACTGAAATTGATCGCAACAAGACCTACAAGGCGATTATCAACGACTTCTTGTATGGTGGCGGAGATGGCTTCTCAGTCTTTCGTGATACAAAATTGATCGGTGCGATTAATCCAGATACTGAAGTCTTTATCCAGTACATCGAAGATGTGAATAAGGCAGGGAAGAAATTATCTGCTTCAATCTTGGGCAACAAGACCTTTGTGGAAAAAGTGGAAGAAGAAACACCAACTCCAGAACCACAACCACAACCTCAACCAACTCCAGAACCACAGCCAGCGCCAGTTGATCCAGTAAGTCCAGTAAATCCAGTCCATCCTGTGGCTCCAGTCTCTCCTGTTACCCCAACTCCTCAACCTGAAAGCCCAGTAACTCCAGCTCAACCAGCTGCAATCGAAACAAAAGAAGTGGCAACAAACAAACCAGTCGCTGTTACCTATCATACAGGTGGCCAAGCAGAAGCAACAGCTACACCAGTAACTGGTCTTCCAAAAACAGGTCAAGATGAATTGGCTTCAACCGTCCTTAGCCTCTTTGGCATGACCTCACTAGCTTTAGCGGGATTTGTAGCCAGCAAAAAACGTGAAGGTTAAGTTCTTCATCCGTTAACTTACCCTAAAAAACGTCCGTTCTTTTAAGAAACGGACGTTTTTGATCTTAGGCTGTTTTCTCCACCCAGACACTGCGGACAAAGAAGAGGCTGATCAGAGCTAGTGCTAGAAAGGCAACTCCAAGGTAATAATAGGGTTGATCCATTGTGGTAGATCGACCAGAGAGGTTGACAATCCCTCGGTAGAGGGCTCCGGCTGTTAGGGTAGCCACTCCTGAATTCCAAAGATTGAGACTCAGTCGAGAGAAGCCTTTCACCATCAACTGTAGAGCCACTAGTAGGGCGCCACCGATCAAAGGAATCAAGAAGAGGTAGTGCATGAAGGCAGAGGTTTCGCCAAAACTAAAGTGTTCATAGATGCGACTTCCGACAAAGAAGAAAGCTGAAATCAGAGTGTACCAGAGAATCGTTTTTTTCAACCGTTGTTTGATAGGATTAGTAACCGATGTAGACAATGTCACTCACCGCCCTTTCTGAGATAGTACCATTTGTTGTTGGTTTATTAATAACTTGGCCATTGAAGTAAAGTGTAGAAGATCCACCCCCGTCCAGGTTGTAGGCTGTTTTAACGCCATAAGACTTCATCACTTCGGCTAATTGGTAGAGAGACAGGCCTTGGCTTTCTGAAGTCCGTCCATCTGACACGACGATAATGTAGTGATTTTCATCGATGATTCCAATCGCTGTCCGTGGATTAGACGCCATAGATTGCCCGACCTCTGAGTTGGTATCGACGGTAATTTCTCCATTTTCAACTAAGGAAGGACCGAAAGCGAGGAGATTGACGACCCCGTCTTTGACCAATTGATCCGCTGAGATCTCATCTTCATAGATAATTTTGAAGGATCCATCCTTGTAAATGGCTAGGTCACCATTGCTTGAATCTTCCCGAACGGTATCACGGTAGACCACTCCATTTCGGATGACGTATCCTGTACTGTTAGCCCCGTAATAGTCACCATTCACTGCTAGAATGGCACTGTTGTTGGCAGCTGTGACAGAGGTCTTAGCAGTCACGTTGGTTCCGTAAGTGTTTTGTGCAAAGGCTGTTTTGAGGTAGTCAGATGAGCTGACTGTGATATCTGCAATGTAAACCTGGGTATTTTCAACCGTTTTTTCTGTGAGGCTCACCTGGATATTGTCATCTGAATAGCTAGTATCGGTCGTTGTAGCCGATGCAGCTGCTTTTTTGGCTGCCTTGGTGTCCGTAGTCGTAGTTTTTACGGTTTGGATGGCATCAGATAAGACAAAGGTCTTGAGCATCGAGTAGCTAAAACTGCTGGTCAAAAGAAGGCCAAAGCAGGCAGCATAGGTGTAGGATTTTTTAAAGAATTTCATGGTGGGGAGCAGTCCTTTCTTTGAAGATCACTTTTTTCTGGATCACCCATGAGACCAGAAAGAGGAGGAAGCCGACGACAATCTTACTGATCAGGAGATTGAGCCCGAAAGCAGTATAGAAGAGTCGAATCAAGAGCGTATCGAGAATAAAGAGGCCAAGAGCTAGACCAAAGTAGCCACTTCCAGTTTTAGCGACACTATCTTTATTCTTAAAGACCAGGTGCTTATTGGTCGAGTAGTTAAAGATGGAACTCGTCACACGAGCGATCCCATTGGCTAGGAGAATACGTAGACTAATGGGCACGGCCATCATCACGAAAAGGAAGAAGACGTAGACCAGATAGTCAACGATAAAACTACTCAGAGAGGAGAGGGCAAACTTGAACATGTCCTTGTAGATCATGAGGCCATCTCGAATAGGTCGGAAGTGGGAGCCTTCGTTGTCATTGATGTAGACCGTCTCGATGGGAACTTCCACGATGGGGAAGGACTTGCTTGATGCGAGGAGAACATTCATTTCATATTCATAACGCTGACCGTCAACCTCAAGCATGAAAGGCAAGAGATTCGTAGTGAAAGCCCGTAAGCCCGTTTGGGTATCGCTGACCACCACCCCTGTTTGTTGCTTAAACAAGAAACGAGTCAATTTATTTCCGAAAGCAGAACGCAAAGGAACTTTTCCAGAGAAGGCGCGTGCTCCTAGAATAAGTGTTCTAGGATGCTCTTGAGATTGGTTAACAACCCTGAAAATATCCCAAATTTTGTGCTGACCGTCTGCATCAGCTGTAACAATGCTTCCATAGGTGCCTCTTTCTAGGATGTAGGCATAAGCAGTTTTGAGAGCTTGCCCTTTTCCTTGATTGTGCTCATGAGTCAGAACTGTCGCAAGACCGTCCAATTTGTCAAAAATCACTTTCTTGTCAGCGTCACTCCCATCGTCGACCACGATGATGTGGAGATCGCTCTTAGCGTGGACTAAGCGAACCAGTTTGACAAGATTCAGATCCGGTTGATAGGCGGGGATGATAAGATAATTCATAATCGTTCCTCGTTTCTTGAGATTTGTTGTAGCTAGTATAAAGACTCAAGCTTAAAGCTAACTGATATCAGTTTTCTTTAAGGAAAGAGGAGAAAGAAGGGGAGGGGTTTCTTCTATAAAATGTCATTTTTTAGGACATTTTTTTCTTTTTTCTCGAAGGGGACGTCCAGAATCATTTTTCAAATCCTAAAGATAATTCTTGCCTTTGTTCGAAAAGTCTGGTATAATAGTTTCTTGTGAGTAAACCTCACTTACCCCTTGCAAAGACAGGGGGTCATTAGTCCAAAAGGAGGAACATTATCAATGGCTAAATACGAAATTCTTTATATTATTCGTCCAAACATTGAAGAAGAAGCTAAAAACGCTTTGGTAGCACGTTTCGATTCTATCTTGACTGACAACGGTGCAACTGTTGTTGAATCAAAAGATTGGGAAAAACGTCGTCTTGCATACGAAATCCAAGATTTCCGTGAAGGACTTTACCACATCGTAAACGTTGAAGCGAACGACGCTGTAGCTCTTAACGAGTTCGACCGTCTTTCAAAAATCAACGGTGACATTCTTCGTCACATGATCGTAAAAGTTGACGCGTAAGAAATCATCAGAGGTGACTTATGATTAACAATGTTGTACTTGTCGGTCGTATGACCCGTGATGCTGAACTTCGTTACACTCCAAGCAATCAAGCAGTTGCTACTTTCAGCTTAGCTGTCAACCGCAACTTCAAGAGTCAAAATGGAGAGCGCGAAGCCGATTTCATCAACTGTGTGATCTGGCGTCAGCAAGCAGAAAACTTAGCCAACTGGGCTAAGAAAGGTGCTTTGATTGGGATTACCGGTCGCATTCAAACACGTAATTACGAAAACCAGCAAGGTCAACGTGTTTATGTCACTGAAGTCGTAGCAGACAGCTTCCAACTATTGGAAAGCCGTGCAGCACGCGAAGGGCATGCAGGTGGTGGCTATTCATCAGGCAACGGTGGTTTTGCTGGAAACTCAACCCCAAGCTTTGGTGGATCTGAACCAAGCAATGCAGCGCCAAACTTTGGTCGTGAAGAAAATCCATTTGGAGCCAATCCAATGGATATCTCAGACGACGATCTTCCATTCTAAGAATGGGTTTAACGAATTAAAACTATAAAGGAGAATTAAACATGGCTCAACAACGTCGTGGCGGATTCAAACGCCGTAAAAAAGTTGATTACATCGCAGCAAACAAAATCGAATATGTCGATTACAAAGATACTGAGCTTCTTAGCCGTTTCGTTTCAGAACGTGGGAAAATCCTTCCTCGTCGTGTAACTGGAACTTCAGCGAAGAACCAACGTAAAGTAACAACAGCTATCAAACGCGCTCGCGTAATGGCTTTGATGCCTTTCGTAAACGAAGATTAAAAAAGAGGTCCAGTGGACCTCTTTTTCACGAGCTTGAAAATAAAAAAGCGAGTAAGACTGTACTGACCCCAAAAAGTTAGACAATTAATTTAAGCAAAGGATTTAGTTCTGTATTGTACAGGACTAAGTCCTTTTAGTTTTACCTTAATTCGTTTGTTGTTGTAGTAATCAATATAGTCGACAATAGCTTGTTCCAAGTGCTCAAGTGACTGAAACGTATTCTCATAACCATAAAACATTTCAGACTTAAGAATGCCAAAGAAAGATTCCATCATACCGTTATCTGGGCTATTTCCCTTACGTGACATAGATGGTTGGATTCCCTTATTCTTTAAAAAATGATGATAGAAATCGTGTTGGTATTGCCATCCTTGGTCACTATGGAGAATTGTATTTTCGTAATGGTTCGCTGTAAAGGCTTGTTCTAGCATAGCTTTCATTTGTTGTAAGTTAGGCGAAGTAGAAAGATTGTAGGAGATAATTTCGCTGTTAAAGCCATCTAAAACTGGTGATAAATAAAGCTTTTGACTGCTTGCTGGAATGGCAAATTCTGTCACATCTGTGTAGCACTTTTGCATTGGTTTGGTTGCTTCAAATTGACGTTGAATAAGGTTATCTGCTTTCTTGCCAACCTCTCCTTGGTATGAAGAATACTTCCGTTTACGGCGAATTCGAGCCGTTAAACCAAGTACTTTCATAAGACGCTGCACCTTCTTATGGTTCACTACAAAGCCACGATTTCGTAATTCTAGAGTCATGCGACGATAGCCGTAATTTCCTTTATGCTCAGTATAAATTGACTGAATTTCAGCTTTAACTTGCTCATCCTTATCGCTTTGATCCAGCTGTTTTAAGTGATAATAATAAGTTGAACGGGCAAGCTTAATAATCTTTAGAAGGATATCTAAAGAAAACTCTGTTACCAATCCTTGAACAATTTCCGCTTTTCTTCTTGCTCTTTTTCCTCCTTCAATCGGAGTTCTCTCAACTTTTTTAGAACAGCATTCTCCGCTCTCAGGTATTCATTTTCTGCTTGAAGACGTTCTAACTCTGTCATTTCTTCAGGTTTTTTCTTTGGCTTGCGTCCCATTTTAGGTGCTCTCCCTCTTGTTTTCTCAACAATAGTATACCCATTTTTCTTGTATTGTGCCAGCCAATTTGGAAGCATTCCTTGGTTTGGGAGAGCATAATCTAGAGACACCCTTATTTGAGAACGACCTTCAAGCAGAACTTTATCAATAATTTCTCGTTTTAATTTAGGAGAATAATAACGGTTCTTCCCCTTTTTGACGAACTCTATACCGTAACGATCAATCAATTTAATCATGTACCTAAGATTAGGAATATTTATCCCGAATATATTTGAAAGCTCTTTGAAGCTTCGCCCTTGTTTTCTAAGTTCATATATCTGAACTTTATCCTTATATGTCAATTTCATAATAAAAACACCCCAAAAGTTAGATTTTTTCTGTCTAACTTTTGGGGTGCGGTTCAGACCCTAACGGGTCTTTTTTTCACGAGCCTGGAAATGTAAGAGCGAGTTGAGGTCCAGTGGACCTCTTTTTCAGACCCTTTTGGATCTTTTTTGCGAGCATAGAAATATGATAGTGAGTTAGGTCCGTGTGAAGCTCTTTGACCTTTCCCAAGCTCTAATTATGCTATAATGATGGGGAGAAAGGTATCAAGGAGCGCAACATGAAGGAATGCACAATCATCAGAAACATGATGGAGTATGATATTGAAGGGATCTCTCAAGCTTTTATCCACCAAGGGTGGCCGGGTAGAGAGGATATCTTGACTAGCTATTTTCAGGAGCAGGAGAATAGAGAGAGGGACGTATTAGTAGCTGAGTCGGATGGATTTGTGGCAGGCTATATCACTATATTGCCTGCTGCCAAGCACGGCCCTTTCGTGGGAGTCTATCCTGAACTATCTGATTTTAATGTTTTTGAACCATTTAGAAATCGAGGGATTGGGAATCAACTCTTAGAGGAGGCAGAAAAAAGAGTCTGGCTACTATCAGAGATTGTTACTTTAGGGGTTGGTTTACACTCGGGTTATGGTCCAGCTCAAAGACTGTATGTCAAACGGGGCTATATCCCAGATGGATCTGGGGTTTGGTTTAGGGATCACTCCTTGGCCCCTTACAGTTCTTGTGAAAACAATGATGACTTAGTCCTCTATTTTTCAAAAAGATTGAACAGGGAAATACAGTAAAACAAAAACGGATGAAAACTTCATCCGTTTCTTTTTAGCGTCGAGTTGCTGGTGCTGTGCTCGAACTTTTAATATTAAAGCGTTTCTTGAGGTAGAAGCGAAGGACAAGTGCTAAAGCTCCTAAAACGATGGCAAGGACATCTGGAATAGTTGGGTTGAGAACCTGTGGGAGTAAGGAAGTAAAGGACAAGACAATGACCCAAAGGAACATGACTCCAACAAGAATCGGCATAGATTTCCAAAGAGAAGGACGCTCGCTACGATCTTTGGTACCATCCATATACTGATAGAAGAAGTAGTACATGAGGTATAAGAGCAGAGCCCCTGTCAAACTTCCAAGGATTAAGGTGATCAAACCATAGCCAGTACGACGAGGTGCAACCAAGTTCATAAAGGCGCTAATCGCAGCAAAGACTCCAAAGATAAAGAGGAAGGAATCCAAAATCATGAGAGAGGGGGCATCGTTTAATTTCGGATGCTCTTTTTCATAGCGTTCTTTCTCGCTGAAAGAGTTCGCCCATACAGTTGGAGCTCCAAAAAGGGTCCGTGCCGGAATTCCTTTTCCTTGGTTTTCATGGATAGCTGGTAGAATTTCCTGGATGAGGCTTTCTGCTTCTTCCTCTGTCTTTCCATTTTCAAGCAATTGGTGTTTGGCGATACGGATAAATTCTTGATTTTTCTTGCTTAGTTGATTCAAATCAAATTGAGACATAAATACTCCTTAGTGTTATTAGTAGGTGTTAGAACCATTTTTTATGGATGAGGTAGACGACGAGAGACCCGGTCAGGGCAAAGGCGATGATAATGATCAGCCAGAAGGCATGGGGTTCGCCATTGAGCGGAAGCTCATTGTCCTTGAAGTTCATCCCGTAGGCCGAAAAGATCATGGTTGGAATGGACATGACAATGGTAACGAGAGCCAGAGTTTTCATGATGTTGTTCTGGTTGTTGGAGATAATCGATGCGAAGGTATCGGTCATGGAGTGCAGGATATTTCCATAAATATCTGCCATCTCGATGGCCTGCTGGGTTTCGATCAAGGTATCTTCCAACAGATCCTCGTCTTCTAAGTATTTCTTGATGTTACTTGTAGCGCTGGTCAATTTCTTGATCACGCGCTCATTGGTTTTCAGAGAGGCTTTAAAGTAGACGATGGTTTTTTCCAGCTCCATCAACTCAATCAGCTCTTCATTACGCGTTGATTTGTGCAATTGACTTTCAATCTGCTCGCTTTTGCGATCCAAGGTACGAAGCGCTGACAAGTAGAGTTCAGCGTTACGATAGAGGATCTGAAAGATAAAGCGTGACCGCATAAAGGTATAGAAATTCCGCAAGCGTCGGTTGATAAAGATATCGAGAAGCGGCAATTTCTCCAAGCAAGTCGTGATAATAGCCTCTTCTGTCAGGATAATCCCTAGCGGAATGGTCACGTAGTAGGTCTGATTGTTCCGCTCTTCCTTGATGGGAACGTCGACGATGATCAAGGTATATTCATCTTCGATGGTCATACGGGACATTTCTTCCGCATCGAGTGGTGCCCGTAAGTCGGCAATATCGATATTAAAAGCAGAGGCGATTTCCATCGATTCACTTTGAGAAGGGTTCACAAGGTTGATCCAGCTACCAGGTTCCAGCGTCTCTATTTCCTTAAATTCAGTCGTTGTCGATAAAAAGACCTGTTTCATGGTGCCTCCCCTTGTTTTTTTACACCTTAACATTATATCAGAAAAAGGACGGTTTTGGATAAAAGAATACTAAAAAATTTGTTATAATGGAGGTTAACAAAAAGGTGATTAGAGTAAGAACATGCAAGATAAAATTGTCATTCATGGGGCACGCGCCCATAATTTAAAAAATATAGATGTGGAAATTCCACGGGACAAATTAGTCGTGGTGACGGGTTTGTCTGGTTCTGGAAAGTCCAGTCTGGCCTTTGATACCCTCTATGCAGAAGGTCAGCGCCGCTACGTGGAGAGCTTATCGGCCTATGCCCGGCAATTCTTGGGAAATATGGAAAAACCAGATGTGGACTCCATTGACGGCTTGAGTCCAGCTATCTCCATCGACCAAAAAACGACCAGCAAAAACCCCCGTTCTACAGTGGGGACGGCAACAGAGATCAATGACTACCTGCGCTTGCTCTATGCGCGTGTAGGGACGCCTTATTGTATCAATGGGCATGGAGCGATTACAGCTTCTTCGGTTGAGCAAATTGTCGATCAAGTCTTGGAATTACCAGAGCGCCAACGCCTGCAAATTCTAGCTCCTATTATTCGCAAGAAAAAAGGCCAGCACAAGAATATCATTGAAAAAGTCCAAAAAGACGGCTATGTCCGGGTGCGGGTCGATGGTGAGATCTATGATGTGACAGAGGTTCCAGAACTATCTAAAAGCAAGCAGCACACGATTGAAGTAGTTGTGGACCGAATCGTGATCAAAGAGGGCATCCGCTCGCGGCTCTTTGATTCGATTGAAGCAGCTCTTCGGATTGCGGATGGTTATGTGGTGATTGATACCATGGATGGCAAGGAATTGCTCTTTTCTGAGCATTATGCTTGTCCAGTCTGTGGCTTTACCGTTCCTGAATTAGAGCCCCGCCTCTTTTCTTTCAATGCGCCTTTTGGATCTTGTCCAGATTGTGATGGGCTGGGTATTAAGCTAGAGGTGGATTTAGATTTGGTGGTGCCAGATGATCGCTTAACCCTTCGCGAAGGAGCCCTCGCTCCTTGGAATCCGATCTCTTCCAACTACTATCCACAGATGTTGGAGCAGGCCATGATCCATTTTGGCGTTGATATGGACCAGCCGTTTTCTGATCTTTCTCAAGAAGAAAAGGACTTGGTCCTCTATGGGTCAAATGGCAAGGAATTCCACTTCCACTATGAAAATGAATTTGGTGGAGTTCGGGATATCGAGATTCCTTTTGAAGGGGTCGTAAACAATATTCACCGTCGTTTCCGTGAGACCAATAGTGATTTCACCCGCAACCAAATGCGCTCTTATATGAACGAATTGACCTGTGCGACCTGCCATGGCTACCGTCTCAATGACCAGGCTCTCTCTGTTCGTGTCGGAGGAGAAAAGGGGATGCATATCGGGGAAGTGTCAGATCTATCGATTGCGGACCACTTAAAAGCCGTGGACCAGCTGATCTTAACGGACAATGAAGCTACGATTGCAAGACCGATCCTAAAAGAGATTAAGGATCGCTTAACCTTCTTAAACAATGTGGGGCTCAATTACTTGACCCTGTCACGATCGGCTGGGACCTTATCAGGTGGAGAAAGCCAGCGCATTCGCTTGGCAACCCAGATCGGTTCCAACCTCTCTGGTGTCCTTTACATCTTGGATGAGCCGTCTATCGGCCTCCATCAAAGGGACAATGACCGCCTGATTGCCAGTCTCAAGAAGATGCGCGATTTAGGCAACACCTTGATCGTCGTCGAACATGATGAAGATACCATGAGAGAGGCAGACTACCTGATCGACGTCGGCCCAGGTGCCGGTGTCTTTGGGGGAGAGATCGTTGCAGCAGGAACTCCAAAGCAGGTGGCACGCAACAGCAAATCCATCACTGGCCAGTATTTGTCCGGCAAGCGCAAGATTCCGGTTCCAACAGAGCGCCGTTCAGGAAATGGCCGCTCTATTGAAATTACAGGAGCAAGTGAGAATAACTTACAAGACATCACAGTACGCTTTCCTCTAGGAAAATTCATCGCAGTCACTGGAGTTTCCGGTTCTGGAAAATCGACCTTGATCAATGGCATCTTGAAAAAAGCCATCGCTCAAAAGCTCAACCGCAATTCGGAAAAACCAGGGAAATACAAGACGATTCAGGGGATTGAGCATATCGATCGCTTGATCGACATTGATCAAAGCCCGATTGGTCGGACTCCTCGTTCCAATCCAGCGACCTATACAGGCGTCTTCGATGATATTCGTGATCTCTTTGCTCAGACCAATGAAGCCAAAATTCGGGGCTATAAAAAAGGCCGCTTTAGTTTCAATGTCAAGGGTGGGCGTTGTGAAGCCTGCTCAGGAGATGGGATCATCAAGATTGAAATGCACTTCTTGCCAGATGTCTTTGTCCCTTGTGAGGTCTGCCATGGACGTCGATACAATAGTGAAACCCTCGAAGTCCACTACAAGGAAAAAAATATCGCAGAAGTTCTGGATATGACGGTCAATAAGGCAGTCGAATTCTTCAAGCACATTCCAAAAATTGAACGCAAACTCAAGACCATCCAAGATGTGGGCTTGGGCTATGTAACGCTGGGGCAACCAGCGACCACCCTTTCAGGTGGGGAAGCGCAGCGAATGAAGTTGGCTTCTGAATTGCACAAGCGCTCTACAGGAAAATCCTTCTATATCTTGGATGAACCAACGACCGGACTCCATACCGAAGACATTTCTCGCTTGATCAAAGTCTTAGAGCGGTTTGTGGATGATGGCAATACAGTCCTTGTGATTGAGCACAATTTAGATGTTATTAAGACAGCAGATCATATCATCGATTTAGGACCAGAAGGCGGTGTCGGTGGTGGAACCATTATTGCGACCGGAACACCAGAAGAAGTAGCAGCAAATCCTGCTAGCTACACAGGACAATATTTGAAAGGAAAATTACAATGAATCAACGGATCAGCTACTTAAGAAACAAAATGAAAGCCCAAAACCTCAAAGCGGTATTGATTAACAATTTGAAAAATGTTTATTATTTAACCAATTTCTGGGGTTCAAACGGGACCGCTTTGGTGACAGAAGAACGCGTGGTACTCTTTACAGATTCGCGCTACACCATCCATGCCCATGCGACTTGTTTCCCCTTTGTAGAGATTGTGGAAACCCGCGATGAGTTGACTGCAGCTGCAGAGATCGTTAAGGACCTTGGAATCAAAGAACTTGGTTTTGAGGATGAAGTGACGGTGGCCTACCATGCCCGCATGGCTTCTGTTTTCAGTGGTATTAGCCTTCAATCCCTAGCGAACTTTGTCATGGAATTGCGCTTGATTAAAGATGAGACCGAGATTGCGGCGATTAAAAAAGCTTGTAGCATCTCTGACCAAGCCTTCCATGATATTTTAGACTATATCAAGGTAGGGAAAACGACAGAGTTGGAAGCAGCGACTTTCCTCGACTTTAGAATGCGGGAGTTGGGAGCTTCTGGTGTATCTTTCGATATTATTTCAGCAGCTGGTGAACGTTCTGCCATGCCTCACGCGACTCCAAGTGATCGGGCCATTTCAGCAGGAGATGCCTTGACCCTTGATTTTGGTTGCTTGTATGACCACTATGTCAGCGATATGACACGGACTATCTATGCGGGTCATGTCAGCGACAAGGAAAGAGAAATTTACGAAACCGTTTTGAAAGCCAATCAAGCCTTGATTGATGCGGCTAAAGATGGACTTGGCTTCCGTGATTTTGATAAAATTCCACGTGATGTGATCGAGGCAGCCGGCTATGGACAATACTTCACGCATGGAATCGGTCATGGAATTGGGCTAGATATCCACGAAGAACCATACTTCAGCCAAACGTCTAAAGAAGCGATTCAAGCAGGGATGGTTTTAACAGATGAGCCTGGGATTTATATTGAAGGCCTCTCAGGTGTGCGGATCGAAGATGACCTCTTGATCACAGAAACAGGCTGTGAAGTCTTGACTCTTGCTCCTAAAGAATTGATTGTCCTATAAAATAGACAGTATTTTCTTAACCCCTGTGTAACAAACAAAGATAAGAAAAGAGGCCTATGAAAAAACGAATTTTAGTATTGGGAATTCTTCTAGTAGCCCTTCTATTTGCATTTGCTCCTTCTGCTCATGCTGGTGTCGGCAATACGCATAGTGGTGGTAGTAGCACTATTCATTCTGGCGGTGGTGGTGGTAGTAGCTGGTCTGGAGGGGGAAGTAGCTGGTCTGGTGGCAGTAGCTGGTCTGGTGGATCCAGTAGCTACAGTTCTAGTTCTGGATCAGACTCTGGTGGGGCGGTAGCAGTTGTCGCCATCATTGGATTGATTGGATTTGTCTATAATATTGCAAAAGAGGCTAATGAGAGTGATGATTCGTCCTATTCAAATAGTGGTCCAAAACGGACAACCGAAGAACGGGCGGGTCGACCAATTGAGAACAACTATGAAGCGATTCGCCGCATCCGTAAACTGGATCCAATGTTTGATGAAGACCGCTTCTTGTCGCAAGTTAAGCTGGTTTATCTTCAATTGCAGTCTGCCTGGACAGAAAAAGATTGGAATTCTGTGCGGAACTTAGAAAGTACGAGTCTTTATGAGCAGCACTTGACGCAGTTACAAGAGCATATTCGTGCCAAAACAACCAATGTTCTAGAGCGCGTATGTGTGGAAGATTCGAAGATCAAAGACTTTATCGAAAATCCAGAAGGCAATGACCGCATTGAAGTCATTCTGTCTTCGACGATGAGAGATTACATTCGAAATGATGAAACGGGTCGTGTGATCGAAGGGGATCCAACCAAAGATCTCTTTACCGTTTACCGCATGGTCTTCCTCCGTGAACATGGAGCCCAGACAGAGATCATTAAGAATTCAGAAGTCGTTAGTGATCACTGTCCGAACTGTGGTGCGCCACTAACGATCGATTCAATCGACAAGTGTGAATATTGCCAAGCATCCTTGAAGCACAATCCAAAAGATTGGGTCTTGGATGTCTACGAAGTTGTGGATGAAATTGAATTCTACAGATAGGAGAATGTATGGGATTTATTAAAGCAGCCCTTTCAGCGGGCATTTCAAGTTTTCAAGATAGTAAATTTAAGGAAGCCATTACCTTGCCGGAAGCTGTTCCAGCAACAGCTTTGGCCATTAAGGGACAGCTCTTGACCAAAGATCCAGATGGGCGCTCTCGTCAGAGCAACCAAAATACGGGTCTATTGACAGATGGCTCTGTTGTCATTGTTCCCCAAGGCTATGTTGCTCTCTTGGTCAATAATGGAACGTTTCTAGGAGACCTTCTAGAAGCAGGGAGTCACGAATGGCAAGCCGGTGAAAATGCCTGGTTGTTTGAAAAGGGTGGTGTGAAAGGAACGTGGGATCAGTTCAAGAATCGTTTCTCATTTGGAGGCCAAGTGGTCACCCAACAAGAAATTATTTTTGTGCGGATGCAACCTTTTACAGGAAATAAATTTGGCACTCAAAATCCAGTTGAGTACTTTAGCGACCGTTACCAACAACTTCTTAGCATTCGTTTTTATGGTCTTTATGATGTTAAAGTGGCAGATCCTGTACTCTTTTACATCAGTGCAGTCAGTCGTCAAATCACTGCAGATAAGCCATTTACCTTGGAAGATGTGGCTCAGGGAACCTTGCGCCAAAATCTAGCACCAAAAATTGCAGTGGCCATTTCAAAATATACGGCTGAAAATAAGGCAGACATCTACAATATCAATGCGGACCAAGATGTCTTCAATGAAGTTGCAAAACGCGAAGTCAACAAAACGTGGACAGAATTATATGGTATCGAATTAACCAATGTCCTCATCGAAGATTTGAGCTACGATGCAGACAGTATGGCCAAGGTCAATAAACTGGACAGTGAATTGGCAGCGATGAAGTACAATACCATTGAAATCGAAGAGCGTCGTGCTCGCAATGAGGCCTTGGTCGCAGCTGCTAAAAATGAAGGTGGCAATGGCATGAACATGATTATGGGGATGAACTTGGGTCAAGCACTTGGCAATGACCTTCAAAAGCAAGCCTCTCCAGCTCAAGACAAGCCCAAAACCTTCTACATTGAAGTAGATGGAAAATATGTCCATGTCACCAAAGATGCTGATGGCAATATTGTGCCTGTAGACCAATAAGGAATTGTGAAGCTGGTGGTGGAAATGTAGAGATTCTAAGGACTCGTTCCTACAATCTCTCTCCGCCTTCTAGCCTTCCTAAAAAGAGAAAATTGCTGTTTGAGAAAAATCAAATAGTGTGTTACAATAAAGAGTAATCTATTTTTAAAAAAGAGGTAATAAAACATGATCGAAGCAAGTAAATTGAAAGCTGGTATGACTTTTGAAACAGCTGACGGAAAATTGATCCGCGTTTTGGAAGCTAGCCACCACAAACCAGGTAAAGGAAACACTATCATGCGTATGAAATTGCGTGATGTCCGTACTGGTTCAACATTTGATACTAGCTACCGTCCAGAAGAAAAATTTGAACAAGCGATTATCGAAACTGTTCCAGCTCAATACTTGTACAAAATGGATGATACAGCCTACTTCATGAACACGGAAACATATGACCAATATGAAATTCCAGTTGTGAACGTAGAACAAGAATTGCTTTACATCCTTGAAAACTCAGAAGTAAAAATTCAATTCTACGGAAGCGAAGTCATCGGTGTAACAGTTCCTACAACTGTTGAATTAACTGTTGCAGAAACTCAACCATCTATCAAAGGTGCTACAGTGACTGGTTCTGGTAAACCTGCTACAATGGAAACTGGTTTGGTCGTAAACGTTCCTGACTTCATCGAAGCTGGACAAAAATTGGTCATTAACACTACTGAAGGAACTTACGTTTCTCGTGCATAAGAGACATCTCAGGGTGTCAAATAGAAAGGAACTTCTATGGCAACTGAACAATTTGGTGACATCGTTATTGCACCACGTGTATTAGAAAAAATTATTGCGATTGCGACAGCAAAAGTAGAGGGTGTCTATTCGCTTGAAAACAAGAGTGTTTCAGATAGCTTATCCAAACGCTCCCTTGGACGTGGCGTCTACCTTCATACAGAAGAAGATGGTCAAGTTTCAGTAGACATCTATCTCTATTTAGAATACGGAGTGGCTGTACCATCTGTCGCTGTAGCCATTCAAAAAGCGGTCAAGTCTGCAGTTTATGATATGGCAGATGTAACCTTGGATGCTGTCAACATTCACGTTGTTGGTATCGCAACGGAAAAATCTCCAAAACCAGACTTGAAAGATTTGTTTAATGAGGACTTCCTCAATGACTGATGAAATTTTATTAGAATCACGTCGAGATTTGCGTGAGCGCGCCTTCCAAGCCTTGATGGCCTTGGAATACGATGGAGACATTGTTGAAGCTTGTCGTTTTGCTTATCTACATGATAAGGACCTAGCAGAAGACAAAGAAGTCGATCTTCCTGCCTTTCTCATGAATCTCGTGACGGGTGTCTACCAATCCAAAGATCAACTGGACCAGCAAATCGGTCAACATTTGAAAACCGGCTGGACTGTTGAGCGCTTGACCTTGGTAGAGAAAAACATCCTTCGTCTGGGAATTTACGAAATGACAGAGTTTGATACACCACAGATCGTCGCAGTCAATGAAGCGGTGGAATTGGCCAAGGCCTTTTCAGATGAAACCTCTTCACGATTTGTCAACGGTGTCCTCAGTCAATTTGTGACAGAAGAATAATTAAAAAAGAGCCGATGGCTCTTTTTTTGTGAAAAATATCCCCACAGTTTCTACTGAGGGGATACTGCTTTTAGACACTTTTTCCAGAGTGGAGACTAACGGGCAAGAAATAACCGGTAGTCGCTACTTTTTTTCCTTCGATCTTTTGGAGTAAAAGATCCACCATGAGGATAGCAATGTCTTCGAGGGGTTGTTGGATGGTTGTCAGTTCAGGTGTATAGGTCTCAATGAACTGGGTTCCATCATAACCAATCACTTTCAAATCCTGGGGAATCTGAATATCTAATTCTCTAGCGACTTTCATGATCAAGATCGCCGTCAAATCATCGGAGGCGAAAATGGCATCTGGTTTGTGGTGGGTTAAAATCTGTTTGATTTCCATTTCTTTGCGAATAGGGGAGAAATCACTGGAAACATTAATGATCATGGACTCAGGTAGAACCGATGCAAACCCCGCATGACGCAAGCCTGTTGGGGAGTTGGAGTTGTCATTCCCTGTGATCATGATAATATTTCGGGCTCCGGTTTTTACTAAAGTTTCTGCTGCAAGCACCCCGCCAGCGTAGTTGTCTGAAGAGACAACCGGAATTTCTGGGGAGAGGTTGCGGTCAAAAGCAATGATAGGAGCAGTTACCCGGTTGTAATCTTCAATGCCCAAATTATGACTTCCTGAAATGATGCCATCTACCTGGTTAGCCTCCAACATCTCAATATATTCGCGCTCTTTTTCGGAGTCGTGTTCACTATTGCAGATGATGGTTTTATAGCCGTGTTTGAAGAGTTGGTGCTCTAGTTTGTCGATTAATTCAGCATAGAAAACATTGCTGATGTTGGGAAAGATCAAGCCGACTAACTTGGCTGATTTTCCTTGGAGGCTACGAGCAACATTGTTAGGTTTATAGCCCAATTCTCGCATGGCTTCTTGGACTTTTTGGATCGTTTTTTCAGACAGGTATCCTTTTTTATTGATGACCCGTGAGACAGTAGTAGGGCTGACACCGGCGAGTTTGGCGACATCAGTTAGCTTTGCGACCATAATCAAGTTCGTAGTAAGTTCCAGTAGGGGTTCCAGACTTGATCAAGATTCCATTTTGATCTGCATGTGGGTAGACCCGACCAGAAAATACTTTTTCTCCTTTATTGATAAAGATTTCAAATATCGAATTGTCAATAAAAATATTAGCGGTTGTCGCTTGGTTAGCGATTGTGCAGCTACGGCTCGTACCGAAATCTTGGGCATATTGCTCACCAGCCTGGCTACGATCGACTGTGACCAATCCTTTAGCCAGATCAAATGTGAGAACTAAGCCCTTTCCTTCTGCATCGGCAAAGAGGACGATTTCGTTCTGGCTATCCTTTTCAAACTGCAATTCCAATTCATAGCAGTTCTTGGTTTGTGCCTTGTTGGCAAATTCCTCACTCTCAGCGCGCAAGTCTTTGATGGCTTCAACTGGGTATTGGTAGAGCTTGCCATCTTTGATGGTTAATTCTTTGACCAGTGAGAGAGCTCCTTGGTAGTCATAGGAATCCGTTGGATAAGAAACGTCTGGAAGACCTAGCCAGCTAACAGTATAGGCACGTCCATCGGGAGCATTAAATCCTTGAGTCGCATAGGCTTCAAAACCATAGTCGAGATTATGCAATTCAGATACATCAACCATTTTGGCCTTTTCTGGGTCAAAGCTTGCCCCAATCTTGTACATATTTGGATAGATATTGTCATAATCAAGAACGGCTTTATCTAAGCCTTGAGGGCAGTATAGGAGAACGGGTTGGTCTCCTACAAAGACTAGGTTGGGACATTCCATCATATAAGCTGTCCGATCGTTTGCAAAATCCAAGTCACCGACTGTAACCCAGTTGGAATAGTCGTTATCTACAGCCTTATAGAGACGGATGAATCCTTTCTTCTCAAGGTTTTGACCACCAACGATAGCGTAGAATTGACCTTTGAAATTAAAAATCTGTGGGTCACGAAAGTGATCCGTAGAGTCAGCCGGTTGATTAATCAAGATTTTGTCAATTTTTTCAATCTTGCCGTCTTTATCCATCAAAGCACCTACTTGGTAAGGATGACGAACCCATTCTGCATCACGAACATTTCCGGTGTAGAATAAGAATAGTTTGTCACCAAACTGCATGGCTGATCCGGAATAAGCTCCATGGCTATCCAGATCTGTGTCTGGAAGAAGCGTTACACCAGTTTCTTTGAAATGAACCAAGTCTTCACTTTCTGTTTGTACCCATGATTTTAACCCATGGGCTGCACCAAATGGGAAATTTTGGTAAAACAAGATCCATTTTCCATCAAAGTAGGAAAAACCGTTAGGATCATTTAAGAGACCAGCTTTTGGCTCAACATGATAGTGTGTATGCCAAGGAGATTTGGCCATATGATCTTGGATGGCTTGCTTTTCCTCTTTTGTCCAGTCTTCGTAACGTCTGTAACGACGTTCAGTTGTCCATTCCATTTTATTCCTCCGAATTTTTTCTTACTTCCATAGTACCGATTTCCTATTAAAAATGCAAGCGATAAATGAAAAAAATGGCAAAAAATGTCAAACGATTGACAGCTATTTTGCAGCCTGAAGAAAAGAGGAGAAGTTGAAAATTTATGAAAATATGAAAGAAAATGAAAATAAAAGTCTGATTTAAAGTGCTAAAAAGCGTAGTACAGGCCTGTTTTAAAATGAAAATAGTTTCATACTGTCAAAAGGTGTCAAAAAGTCCAAAAAAGTTTCAAAAAAATCCTGCAAAACGCTTGACATATTTTCAATACGTGGTACAATTAAAAACGTAGAAACGATTTAACCGTTTACATTACAAAAAATAAGGAGATTTTTGCAAAATGTCAAATACAGAAATTGCAAAGCAGGTCATCGATGCAATCGGTGGGGTTGAGAACGTTAGCAGTGTTGCTCACTGTGCGACTCGTCTTCGCGTGATGGTAAAAGATGAATCAAAAATCAACAAAGATGTTGTTGAGAACATTGAAAAAGTACAAGGTGCTTTCTTTAACTCAGGTCAATACCAAATCATCTTTGGTACTGGTACTGTAAACAAGATCTATGATGAAGTAGTAGCTCTTGGCTTACCAACATCATCAAAAGATGAAATGAAAGCAGAAGCCGCTAAACAAGGAAACTGGTTCCAACGCGCGATCCGTACCTTTGGAGACGTTTTTGTTCCAATTCTACCAGCAATTGTTGCGACTGGATTGTTTATGGGGATTCGTGGTGCCATTGCTCAAGACCAGGTTTTGGCTTTGTTTGGTACAACAGCAGACGCATTTAAATCTACTGATTTTTATACCTATTCAACAATTTTAACTGATACCGCGTTTGCCTTCTTCCCAGCCTTGATTTCATGGTCTGCGTTCCGAGTATTCGGAGGAAATCCTGTTCTTGGGATTGTAATTGGTTTGATGATGGTTAGTCCGACACTTCCAAATGCGTGGGTTGTAGCGGAAGATCCTTCTAAAGCAGCAACATACTTTGGTATCTTCCATCATGTGGTTGGATTCCAGAACTCAGTTCTTCCCGCTTTCTTCGTTGGTCTAATTGGTGCGAAACTTGAAAAGTGGCTCCATAAGAAAATTCCAGATGTCTTAGATTTGTTATTGGTTCCATTATTCACATTAACAATCATGTCATTCCTCGCTTTGTTTATTATTGGTCCATTCTTCCACAGCATTGAAGAATATGTACTGAATGCAACTAAGTTTATTTTAAATTTACCATTCGGACTTGCAGGGCTTCTTATCGGTGGGGTTCATCAGTTGATTGTCGTTACTGGCGTCCATCATATCTTTAATCTTCTTGAATCACAATTAATTACTGCAGATAAAAAAGATCCATTTAATGCAATCATTACAGCAGCTATGACTGCGCAAGCTGGTGCTACTTTAGCAGTGGCAGTAAAATCTAAATCTCAAAAAGTGAAAGCTTTAGCATTCCCAGCAACTATTTCTGCTTTGCTAGGTATTACTGAGCCTGCAATCTTCGGGGTGAACTTGCGTTATGTGAAACCATTCGTTATTGCTTTGGGAGCAGGTGCTGTAGGTGGTTGGATTGCATCTATGTTAAATCTGGCTGGTACAGGATTTGGTATTACAATTATTCCAGGTACACTTCTCTATCTAAATGGTCAATTATTGAAATATGTATTTATGGTTGTATTTACAACTGCACTAAGTTTCGGTTTGACTTATATGTTTGGTTATGAAGATGAAGCTTCATCAGTTCCTGCAGAGGATAAAGAAGCTGGTGCAATTATTGAAGAAGAAACAACTGGAGCTCTTCCAGCATCTCTTCAAGACGAAACCATCATCTCTCCTATCGTTGGTAGTGCTGTAGCACTTGCTGATGTGAATGATCCTGTCTTCTCAAGTGGAGCGATGGGACAAGGAATTGCCATCAAACCAACTGAAGGCGTTGTCTATGCACCAGCAGATGCTGAAGTAACTATTGCTTTCGCAACTGGTCATGCTTACGGTTTGAAGACAGCTAATGGTGCTGAAATCTTGATCCACGTTGGTATTGATACAGTATCAATGAACGGTGAAGGATTTGATCAAAAAGTAGCTCAAGGCGATAAAGTCAAAGCTGGTGATGTCCTTGGTACATTTGATGCAGCGAAAATTGCCGCAGCTGGTCTTGAAGACACAACTATGGTGATCGTCACTAACACGGCTGACTTTGCTTCTGTCACACCTGTTGCAACTGGATCTGTTGCGAAGGGTGATGCGATCATCGAAGTCAAAGCTTAATCGAAATAATAAGTTCTCAAGGACTGGTCTATCATCTCCAGTCCTTGAATTTTATTTCTCAAAAAAAGGTGTGTTTTTTCTTTAGAGAAGAGAAAAAGATTGACTACAAAATATGCTATAATAAATACAGGATATTTTTCATAATAAAAAAGGAGCCAACATGACAAAATTATATGGAAGTTTGGAAGCTGGCGGTACAAAATTTGTTTGTGCAGTTGGTGATGAAAACTATAATGTGATTGAGAAAGTACAATTTCCAACAACCAAGCCAATTGAGACGATTGATAAGTGTATTGAATTTTTCTCAAAATTTGAGGATCTAGTTGGGCTTGCGATTGGTTCATTTGGACCAATTGATATCGATCCAAATTCAAACACTTATGGTTTCATCACAACGACTCCAAAACCAAATTGGGCCAATGTAGATATCGTTGGGGCTTTCCGCCGTGCCTTGAATGTACCTATCTATTTCACGACAGATGTGAATAGTTCTGCCTATGGAGAAGTGGTCGCACGCAATAACGCGGGTGGTCATATCGAAAACTTGGTTTACTATACAATCGGAACAGGAATCGGAGCTGGTGTCATCCAACGTGGTGAGTTTATCGGGGGAGCTGGACACCCAGAAATGGGACACTACTATGTGGCTCAACACCCAATGGATGTGGAAAAAGAATTCAAGGGTGTTTGTCCTTTCCACAATGGCTGTTTGGAAGGCTTTGCGGCTGGTCCTAGTCTGGAAGCTCGTACGGGTATTCGTGGGGAAAACATTGAACTCAATAGCAATGTATGGGATATTCAAGCCTACTACATCGCACAAGCAGCAGTGAATGCGACAGTTACCTTCCGCCCAGACGTCATTGTCTTTGGAGGAGGAGTCATGGCTCAACAACATATGTTAGATCGTGTTCGCACGAAGTTTACTGCCCTCTTGAACGGTTACCTCCCTGTACCAGATGTGAGAGATTATATTGTGACACCTGCAGTTGCTGGCAATGGTTCAGCGACCTTGGGGAACTTTGTCCTTGCAAAAGAAGTGAGCGAGAAGCTTAAAAAATAAGAAGCAATTGTCTCTTAGAGGTTAGAAACAAGAGCGAGGAGGCTGGGACAAAAGTCCTAGCCTCTCAATTATTTTTGGATTGTCGAGCAAGACGCAGTGGTTGAGTGGGCTCTACTACGCTGATTTCATCAGCTTTTACAGCCCTACTCAACTGTGCGGAGGTGGGACGACGAAATCGAATTCTAACGAATTACCGATTTCTGTCCCACTCACTTCTTTCGTCTATCTATCAAGAAGTGAGGAAGGAATGAAAAAGAATATTGTAAAAGATGTCTTATTCTTGGGTCAAAAGTCAGAAGAAGCGACACCTGAGGATCGCACCTTGGCTTTGGATTTGCAGGACACCTTAAATGCTCATCTCCTTGAGTGTGTTGGTTTAGCGGCTAATATGATCGGGGTGAAAAAGCGGGCGATTATTATCCGAATGGGAAGTGAAAATCTGGTCCTGTTTAATCCGGTTCTCCTTGAAAAGAAAAAGCCTTACCAAACAGAAGAAGGATGCTTGTCCTTGGTGGGGAGTCGGCCGACCACTCGTTATGAGGAGATTTTAGTGGCCTATCGAGATGTGAATTGGAAAGCAAAAACAATTCATTTGTCAGGTTTTCCAGCCCAGATCTGTCAGCATGAAATGGATCATCTAGAAGGTATTATTATCTAGAAGTCATTAATGGAGTCTATTCGACTCCATTTTTTACTAGGAAAAAGTGATAGAAAAGTCGATTCTTGGAGACATAAAATTGATAAAAGCAAAAAAAGGAATAGCGGTTGTATAGAAAAAGAAGAAAGAAACAATAAAAAAGAAGCCTGGCTTGACAGGCTTTCTTAGGATCGCGTATACTAGTAGTACAAAAACGAGATGATAGACAGGAGTGCCAACATGAAGCCCAATCTTCAAGATTATCTGAAATTTTATCGTTGGCTAACCCTGCCTTTTACGAGAAAGCCACGTCGTGTGCAGGTTCTTCAAAGGATGAATCGAATCCTGACGTTCGCCATGCCAGGCATCTACGGCCTGGTCTTTTGTTGGCTGTTTTTAAAGAAAACTTCAATGGGAGAAATCTGGCCTTTTATCTGGATCCCTGCTTCGGGTTTTGTCTTGTTTAGCCTCTTTCGTCATTGGGTCAATGTTCCAAGACCTTATGAAAAATGGGAGATTCAACCCTTATTAGAAAAGAATTCATCTGGTCATTCCTTTCCTAGCCGACATGTATTTTCGGCGACCATTATCTCCATGTGTGTCTGTCAGTTGTCGCTTTCTCTAGGAATGTGCTCCATGCTCCTATCTCTTCTATTAGCCCTTGTCCGAGTTCTTGGAGGGGTTCATTATCCCAAGGATGTTCTCGTCGCTTGGGGGCTGGGACTCGTTTGGGGAGGACTCTTTTTGCTGGTTTGAATGAACAAATTGCTGAAAATTGACCTTTGTCTAAGAGCGAGGGATAGTGTATACTGGAAAGTGGACTTAGAATAGGAGAGAAGATGAAGTACAGAAAAGCAGAAAAAGCAGATCTGGATCAGGTGGTTCGAGTAGCCAGTACAGCCTTTGAGGACTATCTATTTTTAAAAGTTATCAAGGATTTGGTTCGGGATCCCAAGCAATACCCAGCCTTTGTTGAGGCAATGATGCGCATCTTGGTGAAGGTTTTTCTTAAGCACCATATTTGCCTTGTGGCAGAAAAAAACGATGAAATTTATGCGGTAGCCTTGTTGCAAAAGGGACCGATTCCTTTTCGGGCCTATCTATTAAATGGGGGATTTGGTTTGCTCAAGTTTATTTCCTTGAAAAATATGTTGGCCTACTTTAAATTTATGGAGGACACGGATAAGGAATTGGAGCAAAATGTAGACTTTGATTGGTATTTGATGCTTCTCGCAGTCGCCCCTAAACACCAACGGCAGGGCTATGGCAGTCGCTTTATGACAGAAGGAATTGAGCCTTTCTTGGAAGAGATCAAAGGGGAAAAACTAGCCTTTTATACCAATACCAAAGGAAATGTCTATTTTTACACGAAAAATGGTTACAAGGAAGTCTATTCAAGTGAGATTAGCTTTAACCAAGTAGAAATGGGAAGTTGGTATTTCTTGAAGGAACTAAAAAAACACTAAGGTTCAAAGCCTTAGTGTTTTTTCATTGTAGCTGTGAATCTGCTTGAATACCGAATTTTTCAAAGAAAGCAGTTCGTTCTTCTATGATAGCATCGGTCGGATGTTTGATATTCCGTAAGAGCTCAACAAGGTCCGGCGTGACTTCACGAAGCAGTTGCCCTAAGGACCAGATAGCCGTTGCAATATGAATCTGATTTTGTGAAGTTTCGATGATGTTCAGGAGCTTAGGGATGGCCGAACGGTCATTGGCATTGGCTAATGCAATGATGGCATTGCGCTGGAGGATGTTCTTGCCTCGCCAACTTCCAGCAACATGTCCGAATTTTTCCTTAAATTGTCCGTTGGACAGCTCGATAAAAGGAATCAACTCTGGATGAGCCAGATCAGGATCGATTTCTGTTGCTAAGGGATTATCTAGCCCTTTGTTATAAGGGCAGCAAATCTGACAGATGTCACATCCATAGATGACCGTTTTAATTTTCTTGCGAAATTCTAGGTCCATCATGCCCTTGTCTTGGGTTTGGAAGGACAAACAACGCTTGGCATTCATAGAGCCATCTCCGATTAAACAGGAGGTTGGGCATGCATCTAAACAACGTCGACAGTCTCCACAACCATAGTCGACTGGCTGATCCGGTTCGATTTCGAGGTTGGTAATCAATTCGCCCAGAAACATGTAAGAACCGTATTCTTTTGAAATGACCAAGCCATTTTTTCCGATAAAGCCAATACCAGCTCGTTGGGCGACAGCCGTATCAACCAGTGCTCCAGTATCGACCATGCCCTTGTATTCAAAATCTTGCGTCATTTCTTCAATCCCAGCAGCTAAGCGGTTGAGCTTGTCTTGAAGGACATAATGGTAGTCTAATCCCCAGCTGTTGGGCGTGAATTTTCCTCTTTTATAGGCTGTTTTTTGAGGTTGCTGCTTGAGTTTGTGGGGGTAGGCGACAGCGATTGAGATGATGGTCTTTGCGGAGGAGAGACTTAATTTGGGGTGGATGCGCTCTTCAATATTCTTATGCTCGAATCCAGAATTCCGTCCTTCCTCAACGGCCAAGCGGAGCGATTTTTCCAAATAAGCGAAGTCTTCAGCAGTTGTAAATCCAATTTTTGAAATCCCAATAGAATGCGCCAGTTGGATAATATTTTCTTTTAGTGTCATTCCTTTCATTATACACAAAAATAAAGTTTCTGGCGAGAGAGGAAAATAATAGAAAGGGCTTTCAAAAGTTTTCTTTTTTTTGTATAATAGAAACATGAAATGCGAGGAGGATATTATGGAACAACCATTATTTTTACATTCAGTCATGCAGGAAAAAATTTGGGGAGGAACTCGTCTGAAAGAAGAATTTGGTTACGAAATTCCGAGCGACCATGTCGGTGAATTTTGGGCGATTTCAGCCCATCCGCATGGAGTTTCTAAAGTAGCCAATGGTCCATACGAAGGAATGGGATTGGATCAGCTCTATCAAGAGCATCGGGAATTATTCGGTAATCGTAAAGAGCCTGTCTTTCCTTTATTAACAAAGATTTTGGATGCCAACGATTGGCTCAGTGTACAGGTGCACCCAGATGATACCTATGCAATGGAGCATGAAGGAGAACTTGGAAAAACTGAGTGTTGGTATGTGATTGCGGCTGATGAAGGATCTGAGATTATCTATGGACACAATGCCAAGTCAAAAGAAGAACTCCGTCAGCAAATTGAGGACAAGAACTGGGATGCCTTGCTGACAAAGGTTCCTGTCAAGGCTGGAGATTTCTTCTATGTGCCAAGCGGGACCATGCACGCCATTGGTTCTGGAATTTTGATTCTTGAAACCCAACAGTCGAGTGACACCACCTACCGGGTTTATGATTTTGACCGTAAGGATGCTCAAGGAAACTTGCGGGAACTTCACTTGGAAAAATCGATTGATGTGTTAAACATCGGTGAGCCAGCAAATAGCCATCCAGATACAGTTGTGATCGATGATCTTCGTATGACCACCTTGGTTGCAAGTGATTTCTTCACCGTCTATAAGTGGGAACTGACTGGAAAAGCTGATTTTGAAAAGACCGCTGATTACAGCTTGTTGAGCGTCTTAGCTGGAGAAGGAAAATTAACTGTAGATGGGAAGGATTATCCTATCCAAAAAGGAAGTCACTTTATCTTACCGAGCGATGTTGAATCTTGGACTTTGGAAGGGCAAGGTTTAGAATTGATCGTGAGTCATCCATAAAAAAGAAAGGGCTTGAGTTAAAAGCTGTGAAACAACTCAAGCCTTTTTTATCTGAAAACTATTTTTATGTGAAGTCTTGACTCTGACCTAAGGGGAGGGGTTATACTATCCTTGTAATACTCTTCGAAAATCAAATTCAAACCACGTCAGCGTCGCCTTACCGTATATATGTTACTGACTTCGTCAGTTCTATCTACAACCTCAAAGCAGTGCTTTGAGCAACCTGCGGCTAGCTTCCTAGTTTGCTCTTTGATTTTCATTGAGTATAAGGAGGAAATCATGTACCATATCAAAGAAGCTGCAGAGCTGTCAGGTGTCTCTGTCAAGACCTTGCACCACTATGACAAGATAGGACTTCTCGTCCCTGTGAAATCTGAAAATGGTTATCGGACATACAGTCAAGAAGATTTAGAACGATTACAGGTGATTCTCTACTACAAGTATCTAGGATTTTCCTTAGACCAAATAGCAGAACTCTTAGCCGAAGAAAAATCTAACTTATTGCCGCATTTGACCAAACAGTTGGACTATTTGACTCAAGAAAGACAACGTCTGGATACCTTGATTTCTACCCTGCAAAAAACCATTCAAGAACAAAAAGGAGAAAGAAAAATGACCATTGAGGAAAAATTTACTGGATTTAGCTATCAAGATACTCAAAAATACCAGCAAGAGGCGGTAGATAAGTACGGTCAAGAAGTCATGGATCAAGCGCTTGAACGTCAAAAAGGTCGAGAAGAGGAGGCGACAAGAGCCTTTAATCAAGTCTTTCAAGCCTTGGCGAAAAACCTCCAAGCAGGTTTGCCAGTAACAGCATCGGAAAACCAAGATCAAGCAGCCAAACTTTTAGACGCGATTCGAACGTATGGATTTGACTGCTCTATAGAGGTTTTTTGCCATATCGGCAAAGGCTATGTCTATAATCCAGAATTCAAGGAAAACATCGACAAGTTTGGAGCTGGCACAGCCCAGTACACTTCGGATGTCATTGCCTTTTATGTCGAAAATCAAGCAAAATAAAAAAGTGAGAGTGGGACAGAAATCGGTCATTCGTTAGAATTCGATTTCGTCGTCCCACCTCCGCATAGTTGAGTAGGGCTGTAAAAGCTGATGAAATCAGCGTAGTAGAGCCCACTCAACCACTGCGTCTTGCTCGACAATCCAAAAATAATTGAGAGGCTAGGATTTTTGTCCCAGCCTCGTTTTTTGCTTGGATCAATTTGAAAAGAAGCTGGCTGATCTAAGAGAGGTTGGATAAATGAACACAATGAAAACTTTACGAAGATTTCACAATTTCAGTTGACAGTCTTGAAAAAAAAGAGTAGAATAACCCCAGTTTTATGAAAAAGAGGCAGGGAATTCCCGGCCTCATGATCTTTTTTCAAGGAGTTTTTTATGTTTTCAACATTGAAAAAATGGTTTATTGGCCGTCCGTTGAAATCTGGTGCAGAAGGTGAAGGCGGATTGCTAGGGAAAATGCAGGCTTTGGCCATGCTCTCTAGTGACGCACTTTCTTCTATTGCCTATGGTCCAGAGCAAGTTATCTTGGTCTTGATGACCGTATCAGCAGGAGCTATTTGGTGGTCCATTCCGATTGGGATTGTGGTCCTGGTTCTCCTAGCCAGTTTAACGATTTCTTATCGCCAGGTCATTCATGCCTACCCTCAAGGGGGAGGGGCCTACATGGTGACTACGGAGAACTTGTCTCCCAAAGCGGGTTTGATCGCTGGTGGTAGTCTCTTGGTTGACTACATGCTGACAGTAGCAGTATCTGTGTCTTCCGGTGCAGATGCCATCACGTCAGCGATTCCATCTCTTCATCCTTATAATCTTCACATTTCCATTTTGTTGGTCTTGATTTTGATGCTGATGAACCTTCGGGGGCTACGCGAATCAGCGACATCGTTGATGATTCCGGTCTACCTTTTCATTGTCAGTACCATTGCCTTGATCGGCTATGGCGTGATCCAAATCTTGACGGGTCACTTGGCCTATAACGCAACTGCTCATGTGGGTCAAACCATTTCAGGGGTTAGTGTCATTCTCTTATTGCGGGCCTTTACGAGTGGATCCGCTTCCCTAACAGGGGTTGAAGCCATCTCCAATTCGGTTCCTTTCTTTAAGAAACCAAAAGCAAAGAATGCAGCCTCTACCTTGACCATTATGGCTTTGATTTTGGGGATCATGTTTGCAGGGATTACCTTCCTCAATTACTGGGTGGGTGTCGTTCCAGCTAAAGGGATAACAACTCTAGCCCAAATGGCCCAAGCCATCTTAGGGAATTCCCCAGTCGGACAAGCCTTCTTTTACGTCTTCCAATTGTCAACAGCCTTGATTTTGGCAGTTGCGGCTAATACAGGATTCTCTGCCTTTCCAATGTTGGCCTTTAACATGGCTAAAAATAAATACATGCCACACATGTATATGGAAAAAGGGGATCGTCTGGGCTATTCTAATGGGATTTTGACCTTGGCGATTGGTGCCATCGTCTTGCTCTTGATTTTTGATGGGCAAACAGAAAGCTTGATTCCGCTTTATACCATTGGGGTCTTTATTCCTTTTGCCCTATCTCAAACAGGGATGGTGATCCACTGGAAACGCCAATATCAAAAAGGATTTCTTAAGTATTCGCTTGCCAATATCCTGGGGGCAGCCATCTGTTATGGAATTGTCTTGATCCTCTTATTATTCCGTTTGCGTGAGATCTGGCCCTTCTTCCCTATTATTGGTCTCTTGCTTTGGATGTTCTTGAGTATCCGTAATCACTATGATAAAGTTGCAGCCCAATTGCGCTTGGGAGGTGAGATTGAAAAGACAAGTTATGCGGGCAATACCGTGATTGTCCTTGTTGGGAATGTCACTCAGGTAAGTGTGGGAGCTATGAGTTATGCAAATAGCCTAGGAAACGATGTTATAGCTATGCATGTCTCAACGGAAGAAACCAAGGTTAAAGACGCTGAGGTAGCAGAAGAATTTAAGCGTTATTTCCCTCATATTCGCTTTGAAAATGTCATGACCAGTTACCGGGATATTATCCAGCCAACGGTTGAATTTGTCTCAAAAGTAGCTGAGGAGGCCAAGGAAAAAGGCAACACCGTTACAGTCTTAGTCCCTCAATTTATCCCTAAAAAACATTGGCAAAATATTCTCCACAACCAAATGAGTTTGAAATTGAAGTATGCACTTCGTTGGCATGAAGAAGTGGTTGTGGCAAGCTATTCTTACCATTTGTCTGAATAAACACCGTATATAGAAAAGATGTCTGCTTGAGCAGGCATCTTTTTGGATTTTCTTACACGAAAAAAACCACTCGAAAGTCTTGTAAGATACAGCCTTGATCTTGAAAAAATGTTTAAAAAATGCTAGAATAAAAAGAACATTTTAGATTTTGAAAAATTCAAAGTAAGGAAAAAAATGGCAAATTTATTAAAAACAATTATTGAAAATGATCGAGGCGAAATCAAACGCCTTGAAAAAATGGCTGACAAGGTCTTTTCTTATGAAGACCAAATGGCAGCTTTGACGGATGACGAATTAAAAGCGAAAACAGTTGAGTTTAAGCAACGCTACCAAGATGGTGAGTCTTTGGATGATCTCTTGTACGAGGCTTTTGCAGTTGTTCGTGAAGGGGCAAAACGGGTTCTTGGTTTGTTCCCATACAAGGTTCAGGTCATGGGGGGAATCGTCCTTCACCATGGTGACGTTCCAGAGATGCGTACAGGGGAAGGAAAAACCTTGACAGCAACCATGCCGGTATACTTGAATGCCTTGTCTGGCAAAGGGGTGCACGTTGTCACCGTCAATGAATACTTGACCGAGCGGGATGCAACAGAGATGGGAGAACTTTACTCATGGCTTGGCCTTTCAGTAGGGATCAACCTTGCAGCAAAATCTCCAGCTGAGAAAAAAGAAGCTTACCTCTGTGATATCACTTACTCAACCAACTCAGAGATTGGTTTTGACTACTTGCGTGACAACATGGTTGTGCGTGCAGAAAACATGGTTCAACGTCCATTGAACTATGCCTTGGTCGATGAGGTAGACTCCATCTTGATTGACGAAGCCCGTACTCCATTGATCGTTTCTGGTCAGACAGCTTCTGATACGAGCCAGCTCTACCACATGGCGGATGCTTATGTGAAGACCTTGACAGAGGACGATTACATTATTGATGTCCCATCTAAAACCATCGGTTTGTCTGATTCAGGAATCGATAAGGCAGAAAGCTACTTTAATCTTGAAAACTTGTACGATATTGAAAACGTAGCTTTGACTCACTTTATCGACAATGCCCTTCGTGCCAACTACATCATGATTTTGGATATCGACTATGTGGTCAGCGAAGATCAAGAAATCTTGATCGTCGACCAATTTACTGGTCGGACCATGGAAGGACGTCGCTATTCTGATGGACTTCACCAAGCGATTGAAGCCAAAGAAGGTGTTCCAGTTCAAGAAGAAACCAAAACATCTGCGTCGATTACTTACCAAAACCTCTTCCGTATGTACAAGAAGTTGTCAGGGATGACAGGGACAGGGAAAACCGAAGAAGAAGAATTCCGTGAAATTTATAACATTCGCGTGATTCCAATTCCAACCAACCGTCCGATTGCCCGTATTGATCATCCAGACCTTCTCTACCCAAGCTTGAAATCAAAATTCAAAGCTGTTGTGGAAGATGTCAAGTCTCGTCATGAAAAAGGTCAACCAGTCCTAGTAGGTACCGTTGCCGTTGAAACCAGTGATTACCTTTCTCAATTGTTGGTTCAAGCAGGTGTCCCTCACGAAGTTTTGAATGCGAAAAACCACTACAAAGAAGCGCAAATCATCATGAACGCTGGTCAACGTGGTGCTGTTACCATTGCGACCAACATGGCCGGACGTGGTACCGATATCAAACTTGGTGAAGGTGTTCGCGAACTCGGTGGACTTTGTGTCATCGGGACAGAACGTCACGAAAGCCGTCGGATCGATAACCAGCTTCGTGGACGTTCAGGACGTCAAGGGGATCCAGGTGAATCTCAATTCTACTTGTCTCTTGAAGATGAATTGATGCGTCGTTTCGGTTCTGAACGGATCAAAGCAGTGCTTGATCGCTTCAAGTTGAGCGAAGAAGAATCAGTGATCCGTTCAAATATGTTCACCCGTCAGGTAGAGGGTGCACAAAAACGGGTTGAAGGAAACAACTACGATACCCGTAAACAAGTCCTTCAATACGATGACGTGATGCGGGAACAACGGGAAATTATCTACGCTGAACGCTATGATGTCATCACAGCTAACCGTGACTTGGCGCCTGAAATCAAGGCCATGATCAAACGGACCATCAAACGGATTGTTGAAGGAGCCAGCCACTCAAGCAAGGAAGAACGCGTTGAAGCGATTCTGAACTTTGCCAAATACAATTTGGTTCCGGAAGATACGATTTCTGCAAGCGATATTGAAGGAAAATCTGACAAGGAAGTTATCGATTACTTGTATGCACGTGCAGAAGAAATCTATGCTAGCCAAGTAGCGAAATTGCGTGACGAAGAGTCTGTGCAAGAATTCCAAAAAGTCTTGATCCTTCGTGTGGTGGACAGCAAGTGGACGGACCATATCGATGCTTTGGATCAATTGCGAAATGCGGTTGGACTCCGTGGGTATGCGCAAAATAACCCAGTGGTAGAATACCAATCAGAAAGTTTCCGTATGTTTAACGATATGATCGGATCGATTGAATTTGATGTGACTCGTCTCATGATGAAAGCCCAAATTCACGAACAAGAACGTCCACGTACGGAACACAGTATTTCAACAACTGCGACTCGCAACATTGCAGCGCAACAACAAGATATTCCAGCAGATATTGACTTATCACAAGTGAAACGCAACGATTTGTGCCCTTGTGGTTCAGGCAAGAAATTCAAAAACTGTCACGGACGTAAATTTTAAGAGCTCCTCTGAAATAGAAAGAGGATGGGGCTAGGTAGCATAAGGAGGCCGTATGGTATTCATTACGAAGAGCAATAAGATTGATGAGCAAGAGATCGCTTCGCTTTACCGCTTGGAAGGTCCAGCCTTGGAGCGCAAAGAAGCGCGTGATCGAGAATTGGAAGCTATTATCAAAGGAGAAGACCAACGGATCCTTCTTGTGATCGGGCCTTGCTCTTCTGATAATGAAGAAGCTGTGATGGACTATGCCCGTCGTTTGGCAGACTTGCAAGAGCAAGTCAAAGATCAGATTTTCATTGTGATGCGGGTCTATACGGCTAAACCTCGGACCAATGGGGATGGCTATAAAGGCTTGATGCACCAACCAGATACACATGCAGCACCAAGCTTTGTGGACGGTTTGAAAGCAGTCCGACATCTCCACTACCGTGTGATTACAGAAACTGGTTTGACAACTGCGGATGAGTTGCTTTATCCAGCAAGTCTTCCGTATGTTGAAGATTTGATTTCTTATCATGCCATTGGAGCGCGATCAGTTGAAGACCAGGAGCATCGCTTTGTATCTAGTGGGATCTCTGCTCCGACAGGTATGAAGAATCCAACTTCTGGGAATCTTTCTGTTATGTTCAATGCGATTTATGCAGCCCAACATCCCCAAAACTTTTTGTTCAATGCCCAAGCAGTGGAAACATCAGGAAATCCTTTAGCTCATGCGATCCTTCGTGGGGGCTTGGATGCAAGTGGTAAGAATATTCCAAACTACCATTATGAAGATTTGCTAGCGGCAGCAAAACGCTATAGCGAAATGGGCTTGCAACATCCCTTCATCCTGGTGGATACCAACCATGACAACTCTGGCAAACAATTCGAAGAGCAAGTACGCATCGTGAGAGAAACCATGATGAACCGTGCTTGGAACAAGGATTTGGCAACTTTAGTTCGTGGTTTCATGATTGAATCCTATCTAGAAGATGGCCGTCAAAATGAACCAGTGGTTTATGGTCAATCCATCACAGACCCTTGCCTGGGTTGGGAAAAAACACAGGCCTTGGTCAAAGAAATTGCAACGATGAATAAGTAAAAGGCAGGGGCGGAAGGAGTGATTCTTTAGCCCCTTCTCTTTTGTCAGTAAAACGATACTGAAACGATAAATAAGGATAAAACAAGATGATCAAAGGACATGGCATCGATATCGAATCGATCGCTGCGATTGAAAAAGCCTATCAGAAGAATACTCGATTCGCTGAAAAAGTCTTAACCGAGGCTGAGCGAGAGCGCTTTGAGGAATTGTCTGGAAAACGGAAAATGGAATATTTAACGGGCCGATGGTCCGCCAAAGAAGCCTTTTCAAAGGCAATGGGAACAGGGATTGGACCGGTTGGTTTTCAAGATTTAGAAATTTTAAATGATGCCCACGGAGCACCCTATTTTTCTAAGTCTCCTTTTTCTGGGAAGGTATGGATTTCGATCAGTCACAAGGGAGACCTAGTGTCGACCAGTGTCATTTTGGAGGAAGAAAATGAAAGCAAGTAAACATAGACCAACTGTTGCTAGAGTCGATTTGGATGCCATTGCCTTTAATGTGCAACAAGTCAGTGAGCATATTCCGAGTCAAGCCTTGAAATATGCAGTCGTCAAGGCCAACGCCTATGGTCATGGGGTCGTTGCGGTGACCAAAAAATTGGCGCCTCAGGTTGATGGCTTTTGTGTATCCAATATGGATGAAGCCCTCGAAATCCGTGAAGAAGGCTTGCAACACCCTATTTTGATTTTAGGAGTTGTGCCAAGTGAAACAGTGAATCTAGCCAAAGAGCATGACATCCGCTTAACAGTGGCGAGTCTTGCTTGGTTGGATCAATTGCTTGGACAAGAAGCAGATCTTTCAGGATTGAAGGTCCATATCAAGGTGGATTCTGGAATGGGGCGGATTGGATTCCGAAGGATCGAAGAGATCAAAGAGGCTGAACGTCTCCTCTTAGCAGCTGGAGCTGAAATTGAAGGGATTTTTACTCATTTTGCGACAGCAGATGAAGCAGATGATCGAAAATTCCAAGCGCAATACCAGTTTTTCAAAGAAGTATTGGCTGCTCTTGAAACCCTTCCTCCCATTGTCCATGCTAGTAATTCGGCTACCTCTTTGTGGCATGCGGATACGATTTTCACGGCTGTGCGCTTGGGAGATGTCATGTATGGCTTGAATCCGAGCGGTTCTGTCCTAGATTTGCCTTATGAAATAAAACCAGCCTTGACTTTGATGACGGAATTAGTCCATGTCAAACAGTTAGAAGCTGGTCAAGATATCGGATATGGGGCAACCTACACAACAGAAGAAACCCAATGGATTGGAACGCTTCCTATAGGTTATGCGGATGGTTGGATCAGAGAGATGCAAAATTTCCATGTACTGATCAAGGGTGAGTTTTGCCCCATTGTTGGCCGGGTTTCGATGGACCAGGTGACGATTCGCCTTCCCGAAGAAATGCCTTTGGGGACTAGAGTTACCCTGATTGGACGAGATGGTGAGAAGGAAATCACCGCGACAGAAGTTGCGGACTACCGTGGCACGATTAATTACGAAGTAGTCTGTATCTTAAGTGACCGGATTCCGCGTGAATACACAGGTCAGCAATAAGAAAAAGCAGGTGGGACTTTCCCGGTAGGGCCTGCTTTTTTATAAATGAAAGGAGGAGCGATGAATTTACACCAACCCTTATCCGTACTGCCTGGAGTCGGCCCAAAATCAGCGGAAAAATTTAAAAAATTAGGGATTGAAACCTTAGAAGATCTACTCTTGTATTTTCCATTTCGGTATGAAGACTTCAAAACCCGCAATGTTTTAGATTTAGAAGATGGGGAAAAAGCAGTCATCTCTGGGGTGGTAGCAACACCAGCCAATGTCCAATATTATGGCTACAAACGAAATCGCTTGCGTTTTTCCATCAAACAGGGAGACCAGGTCATTGCGGTTAATTTTTTCAACCAACCCTATCTAGCAGACAAAATTGAGGTTCAGCAGACAGTGGCGATTTTTGGGAAATGGGACAAGGCTAAAGGCAGTTTGACAGGGATGAAACTCCTGGCTCAAGTGGAAGATGATTTGCAACCGGTCTATCGAGTGACGCAAGGAGTCAGCCAAAACAGCCTGGTGAAATTGATCAAAATAGCGTTTGACCAGGGGTTGGACCAGCTTTTAGAAGAGAATGTACCCCAAGTCTTGCGGGATCGTTATCAACTTATGTCTCGTTCCCAAGCAGTGCAAGCTATGCATTTTCCTAAGGATCTGGCAGAGTACAAGCAAGCCCTTCGCCGGGTAAAATTTGAAGAGCTCCTCTTTTTCCAGCTGCAACTCCAAGTGCTAAAAGAAGAAAATCACGATGCCAGCCAAGGGATTTCCTTGGCCTGGAATCCAGAAAAATTAGCAGAACGAAAAAAACAGCTTCCTTTTGAGCTAACGCAAGCTCAAGAAAACAGCCTGAATGAAATCTTGACAGATATGGCCTCTCCTTATCATATGAACCGCCTCTTACAAGGGGATGTGGGAAGCGGGAAGACAGTCGTGGCCGGTCTTGCTATGTATGCAGCCTTAAGCGCTGGGAAGCAAGCTACCTTGATGGTTCCAACGGAGATTTTGGCAGAGCAACACAAGGAAAGCTTGCAAAATCTTTTTCTAGATTTGCCAATTGCCCTTCTAACAGGAGGATTAAAGGCGGCTGAGAAACGAGAAGTCTTAGAAGAGATCTCCTCAGGAAAAGTTCAACTGATTGTGGGGACGCATGCCTTGATTCAAGAGGGAGTTCACTACCAAGATCTTGGTTTGGTCATTATTGATGAACAACACCGTTTTGGGGTTTCCCAACGTCGTATTCTTCGAGAAAAAGGACAAAATCCAGACGTCCTGATGATGACGGCTACCCCTATTCCCCGGACCTTGGCTATTACAGCCTTTGGAGATATGGATGTGTCCATCATTGATCAGATGCCTGCGGGACGCAAGGAAATCATCACACGTTGGGTCAAGCATGAGCAGTTAGAAGTGGTCCTCGACTGGTTAGTCAAAGAACTTGGCAAGGGTTCTCAAGCCTACTTTATTTCTCCATTGATTGAGGAGTCAGAGGCGCTAGATTTGAAAAACGCCCTTGCCCTCAAAGAAGAGCTAGAAACCTTCTTTGGACAGCGAGCACGCGTTTCTCTTCTTCACGGGAAGATGAAAAGTGAAGAAAAAGATGCCATCATGCAGTCCTTTAAAGAGCACCAAGTCGATGTTTTGGTGTCTACGACCGTTATTGAAGTAGGAGTCAACGTGCCCAATGCGACCGTTATGGTCATTATGGATGCAGATCGGTTTGGTCTTAGCCAACTTCACCAGCTTCGAGGCCGGGTTGGGCGGGGAAATAAGCAATCCTATGCTATTCTAGTAGCCAATCCTAAGACAGATAGTGGCAAGCAGCGCATGAAAATCATGACAGAGACGACCAATGGCTTTGTGCTAGCGGAAGAAGATTTGAAAATGCGGGGTTCAGGTGAAATCTTTGGAACTCGTCAATCTGGGATTCCAGAATTTCAAGTGGCGGATTTGGTAGAAGATTATCCCATTCTGGAAGAAGCAAGGAAAGTTGCCAGCCAGATCGTAGCCACGCCAGATTGGCGCGAACACCCCGATTGGCATCTGCTCTCGCTTTACTTAGAAAAGAAAGAACATTTAGACTAGAGTATAAAAAGGGAGTAGAGTGGAAATTCTTTGGATTCCACTCTACTCCCTTTAAGATGGCATTTTACGGGCTTTGTATCTTATTAACTGAACACGGGCTGCGGATTGTGTCAAAAAGATGAATCCTCCTAGAATCTAATGATTCTGCGTCGAATTCCCTATTTTGACTGTATCCGCTACGCCCTTTGTATCTTATACTACCCTTCGATATAGTCTTTGAGTTCTTGTCCTTTTAGGCCGGCATTGAGGGCGATGAGGAGTTTGATGCGCGCTTTGGGTGCATTTAATTCTTTGATGAAAAAGACACCTGCTTGATGGAGTTGGACGCCTCCTCCTTCATATGCGTAGACGGGTTCAGCGATTCCATTGAAGCAACGGGATACTAAAGCGATTGGAAGGCCTGCATCCATGAATTCTTGGAGTTTATGTGCCGTTTCTTTAGGGATGTTTCCTGCTCCAAAGGCTTCGATAATGAGACCATCCAGCTTTGAAAGATCCAGCATGTCCAGTAGATCGGTTTTCATCCCTGCATAGGTAGCAATGATCGGAACGAACCCATCGATGGTATTGAGATCAAAGCGCACCCTTGGCTCGGCTGTTTTAAAGAAGAGGATTTCCTTTTTCATGACCAAACCTAGAGGACCGTGGGTTGGTGTCTGGAAGGTGCTGACATTGGTGGTATGGGTTTTGGTGACGTACTTAGCCGCATGAATTTCATCGTTCATGACGACTAAGACCCCTTTATCACGTGCTTTTGGATCGGCAGCCACTCGAAGGGCTGTCAGAAAATTATAGACGCCATCGCTTCCTAGCTCATTGGAGCTTCGCATAGCTCCTGTAATGACCACAGCGATCTCTGGTAACTCCATGGTATCCAAGAAATAAGCCGTTTCTTCCAGCGTATCTGTCCCGTGGGTAATAACGATGCCGTCGTAGTTGTGAGCTTCCTCTTTGATTTTTTGATATAGAGCTAACATGTGACGGGGTGTCATTTGAGGGCTGGGAAGGTTGAAGAAGTCCTCTGAGGTGACTGCAATCCCTTCAATTGGTGAAGTAACTTGGGTCATGGGATTGACTTCATTGGTAATCACTGCCCCAGAGTCATCTGCCGCCATCGAAATGGTCCCTCCGGTATGTAGTGCTAAAATTTTCTTAAACATGTGAAGCTCCTTGGAATATGTGATATAATTTATTTTATCATAAAAAGAAAGAAACAGTAGACATGGAAATAAAAGCAGTCTTTTTTGATATCGATGGAACCTTGGTCAATGATAGTCGAGCGGTCCTAAAATCAACAGAAAAAGCCATTCAGTCTTTAAAGGAAGAAGGGATCTATGTAGGTCTTGCGACAGGTCGGGGACCGGCCTTTGTCAAACCGTTTATGGAACGCTATGGTTTTGATTTTGCAGTGACCTATAATGGTCAGTATATTTTGACCAAGGACCGCGTGCTGTTTACTAGCCCAATCGATAAAAAGAGTCTGCACCAACTAATTGACTATGCTCGAGAACACCGTAAGGAAATTGCTCTCGGTACCAAGGATGGGGTATTTGGTTCTCGGATCATGAGTTTTGGGATGAGTCCTATTTCAACCTGGTCCAGTCGCTTTGTGCCCCGTAAAATGGCCCGTACAGTCAGTCGAGGATTTAACAAAGTGGTCAGCAAGGTCGTCCCACAAGATCAGGTCACCCTCTATGCACTAGCGCAAGAACCGATCTACCAAGTGTTGATCTTATCGAGTCCAGAAGAGACTGCAAAAATTGAAAAAGAGTTTCCAGATCTGAAATTCACACGGTCTAGTCCTTTTGCAGCAGATGTCCTAAACCCAGGGATTTCCAAGCTAGAAGGGATCCGCATCGTTGGTCAGGAATTTGGCTTTGACATCGATGAAGTGATGGCTTTTGGAGATTCTGATAATGACTTAGAGATGCTGTCAGGTGTTGGCTTGTCTATTGCGATGGGAAATGGGACGACCAGTGTCAAGGCAATTGCCAAGCATACCACGACTAGTAATGGCAAGGATGGCATTCAAAAGGCCCTGCAACACTTTGGTATTCTTTCAGAGAAAGAGCTCTTTCTTTCTAAGGATGATCACTTCAATAAGGTCAAAACCTTCCATGGTGTGATGGATGGGGAAACCCAGGAGAAACCAGTTGTTTGGCAGCCTCAAGACGCCCTTTATCGAACCATGTTCAAGCAAGAGGAGTTGGTAGAATTTGTCCGAGCAGCTAGCACAAGTGAGGAAGAATTTGACCGCTCGGTCGCAGCTCTTCACGAAGCCTTGGATAAGGCTGCAGATAAGGTTCGGAGCAAGCATCCAGCTGAGATCTCCATGGTAGGGCAGGTTGATGCCTTAATTGATACCCTCTATCTGACTTATGGTAGCTTTGTACTAATGGGGGTCGATCCTGAAGAGGTCTTTGAGATTGTTCACCGGGCCAATATGGGCAAGATTTTCCCAGATGGAAAGGCGCACTTTGATCCAGTAACCCACAAAATTCTGAAGCCAGATGATTGGGAAGAAAAATACGCCCCAGAACCAGCCATCAAAAAAGAACTCGATCGCCAGCTCAAGGCCTACGAAAAACATGCAAAACAAAAAGAAGCAAAAAAAGACAACTAAAAAAGTTTGGAACCTTTGTTCCAAACTTTTTTTAGAATGTAGACAAACTATTTTTTACTAAGATAAGTAAAGTGTTCCACAAAGAAGTCGAAATATGTTCTTATTTTTAAAATTTATAAAAAATATTGAAAAACTTTCCGCCGTGAGAAAAGTGCTAGAAACACTATTGTTTCTAGCACTCGGGAGTTTTGAGAGTAAAACAGTTTGGGAAACTGTTTTAGCCTGAGCCCAGAGATTAAAGAGCGAAGGGGCTCAAAACTTAGTCATGGAACTTCGAAGAAGGTCGCTGACGTCCGTACTCACCTAAGGAAAGTTTTCAATATAACTTTTTCTTTCTTACATGGTTTTATCCTTATCGCGCACCACTAGTAAGTCTACTTTGGCGTGGCGAAGGATGTATTCTGAGGAGGATCCGACCATTAAGCGTTCGAAGGCATTGAGTCCGGTAGCCCCGACCATTATGAGGTCAACCCCTTCTTTACTTGGGATATCATTGGCCAAGAGGACTTTTGGATTTCCCATTTCTACAACAGTCGCAACATTTTGAACCCCGACTTTTTCAGCACGTTCCTTGTAGCCCTTGAGCAATTCGTTGGCTTCTTCTTGCAATTCTTCGTAGACCTCAGCATCAAAGGTTGAGACACTTTGAAGGGCACGGGTATCAATGACATGGACAATAGTCAATTTAGAGCCGTTGCGAAGAGAAACGTTAACCCCTTTTTCAAAGGCTAATTCTGCTTCATGGGAACCGTCGACAGCGACCATAATGTTTTCGTATTTTTGAGACATAACCTACCTCCTTATAGCTTGAAAACATGGATAGAACAGAAGTTCTTCTATTCTTTATACACTTATATTTTATTCCTTTTAAGCTAGAATGTAAAGGTAAAGTCTCACTTTTCTAGTATATTTTTGCAGAATTTTTAAAGTCCTCAATTTGTACTCTATTTGAACTAGTGGTATAATAGAGATAATTTCGTGAATCGAGGCAGAATATGAAGGAATATAATAAATCAAGCAAACTCGAACATGTCGCTTACGATATTCGTGGTCCAGTCTTGGAAGAAGCCATGCGCATGCGAGCAAATGGAGAAAAAATTCTTCGTTTGAATACAGGGAATCCTGCTGAATTTGGCTTTACAGCTCCAGATGAAGTGATCCATGATTTGATCATGAATGCGCGTGATAGTGAAGGCTATTCGGATTCAAAAGGGATCTTTTCAGCCCGCAAGGCCATCATGCAGTACTGCCAGTTGAAAAAAATTCCAAATGTGGATATTGATGATATTTACCTTGGAAATGGAGTGAGTGAGCTGATCGTCATGTCCATGCAAGGACTGCTCGACAATGGCGATGAAGTCTTGGTTCCTATGCCGGACTATCCTCTTTGGACAGCAGCTGTCAGCCTAGCTGGTGGGAATGCGGTTCACTATCTTTGTGATGAAGAAGCAAACTGGTATCCAGATATCGAGGATATCAAGTCGAAAATTACCTCAAATACCAAAGCCATCGTTGTCATCAACCCGAATAACCCAACGGGTGCCCTCTATCCAGATGAGATCTTGCTTGAGATTGTAGAGATTGCTCGCCAAAATAACTTGATCATCTTTGCGGATGAAATCTACGATCGCTTGGTCATGGATGGGGAAAAGCACACGGCTATTGCTAGTCTCGCGCCTGATCTTTTCTGTGTCAGCATGAACGGTTTGTCAAAATCTCACCGGATTGCCGGTTTCCGTGTTGGTTGGATGGTTCTGTCTGGTCCGAAGCATCATGTGAAGGGCTATATCGAAGGCTTGAACATGTTGTCCAATATGCGCCTTTGTTCAAACGTTTTATCTCAACATGTTGTGCAAACCTCTCTTGGAGGCTATCAATCTGTGGATGAACTCTTGCTTCCAGGTGGGCGAATCTACGAACAACGGAACTTTATTTATAAAGCCATCAATGAGATTCCAGGCCTCTCGGCTGTTAAGCCAAAGGCTGGATTGTATATCTTCCCTAAGATTGATCGGGATATGTACCGCGTGGATGACGATGAACAATTTGTTTTAGAATTCTTGAAGCAAGAAAAGATTCTTTTGGTTCATGGCCGTGGTTTTAACTGGAAGGACCCAGATCACTTCCGGATCGTTTACCTCCCACGTGTGGATGAATTGGCTCAAATTCAAGAAAAAATGACTCGTTTTTTGAAACAATACAGACGCTAATTAGATAAAGGAGGCTGGGACAAAAGTCCTAGCCTCTCAATTGTCTTTGGATTGTCGAGCAAGACGCAGTGGTTGAGTGGGCTCTACTACGCTGATTTCATCAGCTTTTACAGCCCTACTCAACTGTGCGGAGGTGGGACGACGAAATCGAATTCTAACGAATTACCGAT
>NZ_JAQFJL010000005.1:0-104393 GCF_030440045.1 Streptococcus sp. SP8
CTTGCATGTATTAGGCACGCCGCCAGCGTTCATCCTGAGCCAGGATCAAACTCTCATTAAAATAATTGTTTGTCTTAAACTCATTCTGTCACTGACAGATTTATTGTTTTTTATTGTTCAGTTACTACAACTTTTGTTGTAGCGCCCTGCACATTGGTTCGTCTTGTTCAGTTTTCAAAGGTCTTTGTCGCTCTCGCGCGACAACTATATTAGTATATCATGACCTTCTCTTACTGTCAATACTTTTTTCCAAAAAATTTTATTTTTTTGAAAGTTCATTTATTCACTGTCAACTTTCAGTTTTTAAATTGAATTTTTAAAGTCCTTTAAATAGTTCTCTAATTTCTTTTTCATTTTTGTTTTTCCTAGACATCTTCTGTTTGCTAGTAATGCTTCATATTGTTCTTTTTCTTTTACGGTTAATTTTTCTTTAAAACGTTTTAATGCATCTCTCAGAACAACCAGCTCATCTAAATATATTTTTCTTGATGAAATTCTGTGACTAATTTCTCCAATTTCAATATATGGAAGTCTATTAATTTTTCTTTTATCACTTTCCTGTTGTCTTATTTTATCTTTAATATGATTTCTAAATTTTGTTTTGAAATATGTATAAAGTAATTCTTCATTTGTTTCAATTTCAGGATTTTTTTGATAAAGTTCAAAGAGTGTTAGCTGTCCTTCTTGTTCCCAATCATCCTTTTCCCATAATTGAATATAATATTCTTTTTCACATTTTCTTACGATATATTTTACTTTTTGATACATTTTATTAAATTCCATAAGCTCTCCTTTACTTTTATCTGTATTTTATAAAAATAAAGAAGCCCATTGGACTTTTTTTCTATTCTGCACGTTTTTTTAACTATTTGGTTATTATTTTTAGCTATTTTGTCCAAATACACAAAAAAACTGCCACTTGGTGACAGTTTATCGATAGTCCGTACGGGATTCGAACCCGTGTTACCGCCGTGAAAAGGCGGTGTCTTAACCCCTTGACCAACGGACCATTTTTACAACATATTCTATTATACAGAATATTTTTACTCTGTCAACACTTTTTTTAATAAAAAAAGAAGGAAATATTTTCCTTCTTTTGAATTAGTTATTTTCTTCTAATTTTGACTTAATCTCATCATATGATAGAGGTTTTGCTTCTTCTTCTAATTCATGCTCTGAATTTTCAGGCATTTTTCCTGTTTCATATAATGATTTAATTTGAACACTATCCAAGGTTTCATATTTTAATAGAGCTTCCGCAATTAATTTATGCGTTTCTCTATTTCCTTGAATAATTTCTGCCGCTTTATTACGGGCTTCATTCAACAGACTACGAACTTCTTCATCAATTTCGTAAGCTGTTCGTTCTGAAATCATTTTTTGTGGACTTTGAGCACCAAACATTGCATGATTTCCTTCATATTGGACCGGTCCAAGTTTTTCACTCATACCATATTCTGTCACCATTGCACGCGCCATTTGGGTAGCTTGTTCAAAGTCATTTGAAGCACCCGTTGTTTGCGAATTGAAAATAATTTCTTCGGCAACACGTCCTCCCATGAGCCCAGCTAATTGTTCTTTCATATCTTCTTTAGAAAGTAACATTTGATCTTCTTTAGGAAGGGCAATCATGTAACCGCCTGCACGACCACGTGGAACAATCGTAACTTTATGAACTACACGAGCATTTGATAAGACCAGACCAACAATTGTATGACCAGCTTCGTGATAAGCAACCATTTCACGTTCTTTTTGTGAAATCGTCCGATCTTTCTTAGATGGACCTGCAATAACACGATCTTCTGCTTCATCGATATCAGCAGCATCAATTACTTTTTTATTTCGACGAGCTGCAACCAAGGCTGCTTCGTTCAAAACATTTTCGAGATCAGCACCGACAAATCCTGGTGTTTGTTGAGCAACCAATTTCAAGTCCACATCTTGAGCAAGTGGCTTATTCTTAGCATGAACACGAAGAATTGCCTCACGACCTTTCACATCTGGACGTCCAACCAATACTTTACGGTCAAAACGGCCAGGACGAAGAAGGGCAGGGTCAAGGACATCAGAACGGTTAGTTGCTGCGATAACAATGATTCCTTCGTTGCCTTCAAAACCATCCATCTCAATCAAGAGCTGGTTAAGGGTTTGTTCACGTTCATCATTTCCGCCACCAAGACCTACACCACGTTGGCGCCCAACAGCATCAATTTCATCGATAAAGATAATGGCTGGTGCTGCTTTTTTAGCATCTTCAAAAAGTGAACGAACCCGGCTAGCGCCGACTCCGACAAACATTTCAACGAAGTCAGAACCAGAAATACTGAAGAATGGCACTCCAGCTTCACCAGCTACTGCTTTTGCTAAAAGGGTTTTACCAGTTCCGGGAGGGCCTTCAAGAAGCACACCTGCTGGGATTCTTGCACCCAATTTAGTAAAGCGTTTTGGATCTTTTAAAAATTCAACAACTTCAACAAGTTCTTGTTTTTCTTCTTCAGCTCCTGCTACATCTGAAAAACGAACTTTAATATCTTCTTTATTAGCAGCGCGGGCTTTATTACGACCAAAGTTCATGGCACCGCGGGCACCTCCGCCACCGCCTTGGTTCATCATTGAGAAGAAGAAGAACATGACGATAACAAATGGAACAATTGAAGTCAGAATGGTTATCCACATGCCACTTGAGCTTTCACGTTTGATAGTGATTTCCGCTTTGTGGTCAGCTGCTAATTTTTGTAATTCATTGACAGTGATGTCAGATGGAAGGATGACACTAGTAAAGCGAGATACTTTTTGAACACTTGGGGTAAAAAATTGAATTCCTGTATCATCTTTTGATTCTTTAGCTTTATTATAGGTCCCTGCAATTTCAATCACACTACCATTTGGTTGGTAACTGATCGTTTTTACATTATCATTTTTAATTTCTTTGACCAATTCTGTGTAGTTGATTTGCTGACTTTGACCAACTCCATTACCCGCAAAAAAGTACTGGAACCCTGTCACAGCCGCTACAATAATCAACAAATACAGAAATGGATTTCGAACAAAACCGTTATTTTTTCTGTTATTCATCTAGTCTCCTCTATTTTGAGTACACTTCCTCTTTTAATACACCAACATAGGGTAGGTTACGATAATTTTCATCATAGTCTAAACCATATCCTACAACAAACTCATTTGGAATCGTAAAGCAGGTATAATCTGCTTCAATCTCAACCAAACGTCCTTCAGGTTTATCCAGTAAGGTAGCAATCTTCACAGATCCTGCATTTCGTTCTTCAAAGAGTTCTTTTAGACTCTTGAGGGTTTTACCTGTATCGATAATATCTTCTACAAATAAAATATCTCTACCAGTAATATCTTGGTCGATATCCTTGATAATATTAATAATACCTGAGCTTGCTGTACCACCATGATAACTTGAAACCAGCATAAAATCCAATTCAATATGTGTATCCACGTGGTTGATCAACTCTGCCATAAATGGAACAGAGCCTTTCAAAATTCCAACAAAAATTGGATTTTTTCCTTGGTACTCTTTTGTTAGGGTTTCCCCCAATTTCTTTGCTGCTTCTACAATTTCATCATGTGAAACCAATACTTTTTTTATATCTTTTTCTAACATGTTTTTACCTATCTATTTTTTGAATATAAAGATCATCTTTCATTATACCACTTTTTGAGGGCTTACTCAAATCACTCGTTACCAATCCCACTACAGAAAGAATATTATGATTCTGTTCTATAATGAGAGCCTTTTGCCGAAGAGAAATTGGAATTTTATGGTTGATAAACCACCGCCTTAATTTTTGATGGTGGCCATTAACAAGCAGCTGATCTCCTTCCTTTCTCCTTCTAATTAAGATGGGAGTTTCGCGTGAAACAGAAAGAATTTCTACATTTTCCCCTACTAATGGTTGTCCAAAAGATAGTTTATAATTTGCAATTTCAAAAATATTCCCAAATTCTAACAAAAATGGGAGGGGTTGGTCATCCGACTTTTGACTGATTTTTTGTATTTCAAAGAAATCATATTCTTGATGTAGTTCATAATTCGACTTTAAATAATGAACGCAATTTCTTTTTTTTCGCAGTAAATCTAATAATTCTTGAAACTGTACCCTACCAAGTTGCAAATCTGGAAATTGTGCCAAATACTCTTCTAATAAGAATGATTGTACAGAATCAGAATACGTTCTAAAAGAAGCTAAATCTTGAATACTTAACTCGCTAGTCAATTCTTTCAGGGCTTGGTGCCAATGAGTCACTTCCTCTGCTAAATAACGAAGACTTGCTTGCATTTGAGGATTTTCTTTTTCAAATTCAGGAAGGTATTGATGGCGTACACGATTTCGGAAATAGTCCTGTGAGTCATTGCTACTATCTTCAAAGTGAGGGATTTCCATCAACTCATCTTTGGTAAAAATTAACAAAGGACGGATTAGCTCACCCTTGCCAAATGGTTGGCGTACAGGAATGCCACTTAAATGGCGTAATTTTGTTCCTCGTATCAAGCGCATGAAAGTTGTTTCAGCTTGATCATTTGCATGATGACCTGTTACTAAAGCAGTGCAATCTTCTTTCTCCATAATCTGTTTAAAAAAATCATAACGAAAGGTACGAGCTTTTGCTTCCGTAAAATCACCCGAATAGTGAGCCACATGAATACGTGTCTCTCGCCTATCAGCTAGCGTTCGAAGTTCACTTTCTTCTAAATCTGATTCTGGTCTTTGTCCATGATTGATATGAGCGAGTACCAGATGGATTTTCAATCGTTCTTTATTCTTATATAAAAGTTCATACAGATTCATTGAATCCAATCCACCAGATAAGGCAACTAAAACACGGCGATGGGGAGTAAATAGATCTTGTTTTTCACAAAACTCTAAAAATCGCTTTTCCATTATTTCAATACCTCATAGATATCCTTTGAAATGTTGGAAATCGTATCATAATTCGAATGATCTGTAAAAACGACTAGTACATAGGGTGAATTTGTGTATACAATCGCAACATCATGTCTAAAATCATAGGCATCTCCAATTTTATGAGCAACTTTTACTGGAAGGTCACGCGCAATCCGTTGATCATCATATTTTGTAGAGGAGAGTGCATCAATAATAGAGCCATTTTGTTGATAGACAGCCTCCATGACATTGCCAGCCATTTCAGCGGATGCTTCTCTTTTTTCAACATCCCAATGTTTCTTTGCAATTTTATCCAAAGTTTTTTGGAAGTCTTGATCTGATTGATGAGTGACATAATAATTCAAGATATTATGTCCAACATTATCTGATTCTTTTGCAATTTTATCTACCAACTCTTGAACACTATATTCTTTTCCATCTGGTGTTTTTGAAAGGCTACCACTTCCTTCTGGTTCATAGCCACCTTTGAAATCATTGACTTCTGGAATATATTTGTAGGTTGTAGTTGGAGAAATGGCTTTTTTATTGAGCTGTTCTTGGACGTAGTACAAGTATGGTAATTTCGTTACACTGGCAGAATACATTTCTTTTTGCGGATTGATTCCAGCAGTATTTCCAGTCTCTAATTGTTTTACATAGATTCCATACGAAGGAGAATTGTATTTACTATTTAACAAGTCCTGGACTTTTTCCATTCGATTATCTTTTTCAGTAACGAATGGTTTGTTCACCCAGCCCTGACCTTCAATCTCCACAAATTCATCTCGTAAAGTCTTAGCTGTACGTAAGACTGTCACTTTTGTATAAGGAGAAAGAGGTGTATTTTTTTCTTTTGCACCATTTATTAAGGGTCGGTCATACACTTTAAAACCAGGTTTTAGCCACATGTCTTGTTTTTTTTCTTGTGTTTCTTGTACAACATCAGAAAAAATGACAGAAGAATCTGCTAATACATATCCTTTATCTACTATTTTAAATACAGCTTTCCCTTCATCATTTACAAAGAGTTGTTCGATTGTAAACGGTGTGTTGGGAAGAATTTCTCCTTTTGCTTTTTTCAACTGAGGATCAGAAAAAACAGAAATTTTGCGATAGACATTCGGGTTCGCTGGAATTGAAGAAAAATAAAGTTCTGATGGATGAGCCATTGTCTGAGAAGACTCAGACTGCTCGATACTCGCTGCTTGAGACCCAATAAATAAAATTGGAACTAACAATAGGAGCAGAAATCGTTTAGACACCTGTATTCCTTTCCTTTTCATCCTTTTGAAGTTTAATCATTTGGTTTTTCTTTTTTAATTCCTCTAATTTTTCATCCGAAAATTCAAGGAATTGTTTAACTGTTTGTAAGATATTTTCCATCGGTTATTGGGGGAGTAAATCTGGGATGGTATAAACATATTCACCATCTTTTGAAAAAGAATACTTAGCGCGTGCATATTTTGTTGCATAATCATCGTCTTTTAATTTTTTAGCGATGTCTTGTTGGTATTCTTTTTGTTCACTTGTTTCTTTATACTCTTTTTCCAACTGTTTGTATTGTTCTTTTTTATCTTGTAGCGATTGATAGCTCTGGGCTAAATTATAAGTTGGAAGAATAAACAATAACATGACCAATATCAAAACGAGCCCCAGAAAACGATTGCGTTTTTTTCTTTCTTCTTCTAAAAAACGTTTTCGCTGACTTTCGTCTTTGATATATTTATTGTTCATTTGAACGATATTTTTAGGCATCTTCTTCTATCCTTGTTTCACTAATTATTTCGTACATTTTGGATGCATCTTCTTTTTTTGTACTATCCAACATTTCCAAGACTTTAACCGTCAATACTTTATTTCCAAAACGAACTTCAATTTGATCATTCACTTTCAAATCCGTTGAACTTTTGGCTAATACTCCATTAACTTTGATCCGCCCTTTATCTGCAACTTCCTTTGCAACAGGGCGACGCTTAATAATGCGAGAAACTTTTAAATATTTATCTAATCTCATACTGTCACCTCTAACATAGTATTGTATCATTTTTTATACATAAAATGCGAAAAATGAGCTGAGAACTGCTAGTTCTCTTCTTTTTCCTGTTTAATTTCCAATAAGGTTTGACCAAATTGCTTCAGAGCTTCTAAAATTTCAAAATCTTTCTTGTTTCGAATATCAAAGATCACTTCAATCAATCCCTTTTCTTCTGCAATCTGTGCCTTCAACTGTGTCATTGACAGAGCTTTGAAATAATCCTGTGTTAAAAACAGTTGTTTGGCAATAGGTTCAAATTTCACTGTCACTTTTTGTTGTTTTCTCTCAACAAGACGGACAAAGACTTGATCTAAGTAAGCTTTCACTAAACCAATTTCAAGTAGATAGGCCACAACATCTGGGTATTCTCCAAAACGATCAATCAATTCATCTTGCAAGTATTCATAGTCCGTTGTAGAATTCATTTCACGAATTTGTTTGTAAATTTCAATTTTTTGACGTTGATCTGAAATATATTCATTAGGTAAATACGCATCTATTTGAAGGTTCAACTCTGCATTGCTCTTTTGCCGACGATGCTCTTGGCCTTGTTTCTTAGCAATAGCTTCTTCTAACAATTGAGAATACATTTCAAAACCAACTGAATCGATGAAACCAGATTGAGAAGCTCCAAGGATATTCCCTGCTCCACGGATCGATAAATCTCGCATAGCAATTTTAAATCCAGACCCCAACTCAGTAAAACCTTTAATCGCTTCTAAACGTTTTTCAGACACTTCTGTAAGAGATTTGTCTGGACGATACATCAAATAGGCATAAGCAATTCGATTGCTTCGTCCCACACGACCTCTTAGTTGATAAAGCGTTGAAAGTCCCATATGATCCGCATTTTCAATAAAGAGCGTATTGGCATTTGGAATATCCACACCTGTCTCAATAATGGTTGTCGTCACTAAGACATCGTATTCGCCATTAATGAAATCCAACAGGGTATTTTCTAAGCGAACCTCACTCATCTGACCATGAACAAAGCCAATCGAAGCCTCTGGAATCAACTCTTTTAATTCAGACACCTTTTGTTCAATTGTATCTACCTTGTTGTAAAGATAATAGGCTTGTCCTCCACGATCCATCTCCCGCAACACAGCGTCTCGAATAATGGTTGGATTGGTCTCTAATACAAAAGTTTGCACAGGATACCGATTGGTCGGAGGTGTTTCGATGACAGACAAATCTCGAATTCCTAGCATAGACATGTGAAGAGTTCGAGGTATAGGGGTAGCTGTCAAGGTAAGCACATCCACCTTTTTTTTCAATTCTTTCAAGGTTTCTTTGTGCTTCACTCCAAAACGTTGTTCTTCATCGATCACGATTAAACCTAAGTCTGAAAAAACAACATCTTTGGACAAGAGACGGTGAGTTCCAATAATAATATCCACTCGTCCTTTTTTCAACTTTTCAAGCGTTTCTTTCTGCTCTGCCTTACTCTGGAAACGACTTAAAACAGCAACCTCTACTGCAAAAGATTCAAAACGCTCCTTAAAATTGGCATAATGTTGTTGGGCAAGAACAGTGGTAGGAACCAGCACTGCTACTTGTTTATGATCATTTACTGCCTTAAAGGCTGCTCGCATAGCGACCTCTGTTTTTCCAAAACCGACGTCTCCAACCAGCAATCGGTCCATCGGACGATTCGATTCCATATCTTTTTTAATTTCTTCAATGGAACGTAATTGGTCATCTGTTTCAATATATGGAAAATCTTGTTCAAAAGCCTCTTGATTTTCATCATCTTGGGAATAGGCAAAGCCTTCTAATTGACTACGCTCCGCATAAAGTTTTATCAAATCATCCGCAATGTCCTCTACCTGGGTCTGAACCTTTTGCTTCGTTTTTTGGAAACGCCCATCGTTTAACTTGTTAATTTTTGGCGTTTTTCCATCACTTGCAACGTATTTGGACAACATCTGAATCTGATCGACAGGAATCGAGATGCGATCTCCATTTTGATATTGAATTGAAACATAATCACGATGGACACCCGAAATTTCAATCGTTTCAATTCCCAAATATTGACCAATACCATGAACTTGGTGAACAACATAGTCCCCTTTTTCCAATTCATTATAATTTTTTAGGCGTTCTGCATTGGAAATATTTTGCCTGCGAATCTTTCGTTTGATCTTTTTCTGATAAATCTCTGATTCTGTAATGTAGACAATTTTTTCATCAACAAATTGAAAACCGTGAGCTAATCCTCCAACGACTAATTGACTAGCTTGAGGAATGATCGTATCCCCATCAATATAATCTAATCGAATCCCATACTCTTCTAAATTTTTATGGAGCTGTTGAAGATTGTGATGAGAAGTTGCTTGGACAATAACAGTATAGTTTGATTTTCGATACCGTTCAATTTCCTCTTTTAGTAAATCAAATTGTCCAAAAAACTCCTGCATGGGATATTGATTGAATTGATACAAATGATCAAACTTCAGATTTCCTAATCCTTTTTGAAAGTTTGAAAAATAAGTTGCAGGCGTATATTTTCGTAATGTTGTACTGGTGTCTGCAAAATACACTTGGCGAGAAGAAGCTCTATTTTTATGTAAATCTTCCGTCAAGAGATTAGCTGTATCTAGTTCAAATCTCGCTATTTGGTCTGCTATTTTTTGATAATCATCCAGAAAGACTGGAGTATGTTTAGGGAGATAATCGAATAGGGTATATTGCTTTTTGTAAAAGAAACTAATAAATTTCCTAAGATCCGGATGGAGTTTCCTTTGAGAAATATCTCCCAGAATTTCTGCTAGATAAGATTTAAATTCTTCATTTGCACTCTGTTCTTGCAATTGTTCTATTTGCTGCTGACCACGGATAAAATCTTCCTCTTGCAACAATAGATCACTCACTGCCTTCAGTTGAACTTCTTCAACATTTTCAACAGAACGCTGACTTTCTGGGTCAAAGATTCGGATTCCATCAATCTCATCTCCGAAAAATTCAATCCGATAGGGTTGGAGTTGGTCGATCTCAAAGATATCTAAAATATCTCCTCGTAGACTAAACTCTCCCTGTTGCAAAACTTGGCTCACCTTTTGGTAGCCAATTTTCTGTAATGTTTCACTCAGAGTAGTTAAGTCTATTTCTTGACCAACCTTCAATTGAAAAATGCTAGATGCAAAAACTTTAGGAGAAGGTAATAGTAGTTTTATACCACTCACATTGGTCACAAGGATGCCTTGACGATCTTCTTGGCATAAAAAGTTCAAAGCCTCTAATCGTGCAAATTGCCTTTCTTGTGAAGCAAAAACAAATTCTGCTAAAGGGTTATCATCTCCCAAAAATGTATGGACTTTCTCTTCTCCAAGTAAGGCAATAAAATCACTGGCCAATCGTTCTGCTTCGTTATAACTGGAAGTGATGAGGACTGCTTTTTCAATAGAATCAAAGGCTGAAGCCATTACAATAGCCTTTGTGGTCGCAGATAATCCTAAGATCAATTCCCTATTATTTTTTTGCAAACCTTGTTGCCAGGATAGAAGGTTGGAGTTTTGACTCACTAAATCAATTACATTCATCTACTTACCCGTTGTATTTCTGCATGCTTCTTTCAAAATTTTCTTCTACCAAGTAATCGTTAACCGCTTCTTCTACTCGATCGATTGTTTGTAGAATAGTGATGTAATCGCCTTTATCAAATTTTCCTAAGACATGATGAACAACTGACATGCCCTGCTTAGGTCTTCCAATTCCAATCTTAATTCGATAAAAAGTCTGAGTTCCAATATGATTGATAATCGATTTGATTCCGTTATGACCTCCAGCTGATCCTTTAGCTCGAAGACGAATCTTACCAACTTCCATATCTAAATCATCGTAAATAACCAAAAGATCTTCAATATCCAGACCATAATAAGTCAGAAGGGCATGGACTGCTTTTCCACTCTCATTCATGAAAGTGGTCGGCTTTACAAAATAGACCTTTTCTCCATTCAAAAATGTTGAGGCGATATCAGCTTGAAAAATCTTATCATGGGAGAAAGTAAGATTTAAAGACTTTGCCATTTGATCAACTAACATAAAGCCTACATTGTGTTTCGTTTCAAAATACTTATCACCTGGATTTCCCAATCCAACAATTAATTTCGTCATCTCTTTCCTTTCAAAACACTAAAAGGGTTGGAAATATTTTTTCCAACCTTTACATTTTTTTAACTATCTTATACATTAAAACGGAATTCCATGATGTCCCCGTCTTGGACAACATATTCTTTTCCTTCTTCGCGCAAGCGTCCTGCTTCTTTTACAGCCTTTTCAGAACCGTATTTAACTAAATCATCATAGGACATGGTCACGGCACGAATAAATCCTTTTTCAAAATCAGAGTGGATGATTCCAGCAGCTTGAGGAGCTTTCATACCACGTTTGAAGGTCCAAGCACGCACTTCTTTTTCACCAGCTGTGAAATAAGTGCCAAGTCCCAACAAGTGGTAAGCTGCACGCGTGAGTTTATCAACTCCAGACTCTGTTAGGCCAATTGCCTCTAAAAATTCTTGTTTATCTGCATCATCTAGCTCAGAAATTTCTTCCTCAGCACGCGCAGAAATCACCACGACTTCCGCATTCTCTGTTGCCGCAAAGTCACGAATTTGCTTCACATACTCGATAGAATCTGGATCTGCAACAACATCTTCATCCACATTGGCTACATAAAGAACTGGTTTGGTAGTCAAAAGGAAAAGTCCTTTCACCACTTTTTGTTCTTCCTCCGTGAATTCAATGGTCCGAGCTGATTTACCATCTTCAAGAACTGGTTTGATTTTTTGTAGAACATTAAATTCCGCAACAGAATCCTTATCTTTTTGTGTACGAGCGATTTTTTCTACACGCGCATAGCGTTTATTGACAGACTCTAAGTCGGCTAAAATTAATTCTAAATTGATGGTATCAATATCTGCCAGTGGATCAACAAAGGCATCTTCACGACCTTGCTCCCGCATGACATTTTCATCATCAAAAGCACGCACTACATGGACAATGGCATCTACTTCACGGATATTGGCCAAGAATTTATTACCAAGTCCTTCTCCCTTAGAAGCCCCTTTCACAATCCCAGCAATATCTGTAAATTCAAAAGTAGTCGGAACTGTCTTCTTAGGAGTAATCATTTCCGTCAATTTTTGGAGGCGTTCATCTGGAACTTCTACCATCCCGACGTTTGGATCAATGGTTGCAAAGGGATAGTTTGCGGCCTCTGCTCCTGCTTTTGTAATTGCGTTAAATAGGGTTGATTTACCAACATTTGGTAAGCCAACGATACCTGCTGTTAATACCATTTTTCTTTTTTCTCCGTTCAAATTTCAATCTCTTTTATTATAACATAATTCAAAAGATAAGTAATGAAAAATAAAATATTTCATGACCTTTGAAACTAGATTTTTTCATCAAACTGTAACGTTCTAAAAAGATAAAAATGATATACTATATTTAACAATGAACAAAGGAGTTTTTCAGATGAAAAAACAAATATGGAAATCTATTTTTCTTTCTTTAATCGCTATCTTTACGCTCTTTCTTCTTGGAGCTTGTGGACAACAATCTGTTCAAAAATCCTATCTTCAGGCAATCAACCAAGAAAAGAAAACAGATGTTCGTATTACACTAGAACATAAAGGTGATAAAGCGATCAGTAACCAAACCACCACTACTATTTATTACAAAGAGGCGGGAGTTACGAAAGATCAATTAAAGGAAATGATCGATAAATATGATGAAGAATACAAAGATGTCAAAGGATTCACACATTCTGCTGAATATAAAGATGATTATTTGGTTGAAAAAACAACACTAAATTATGAAAAGGCAGACTTAGATCAGCTAATTGAAAAGAAATTAGTAACGACACAAAAAGATAAAAAAGTCGACTATATCAGCTTCAAATCAACTTTTGATATGATGAAACAGGGTGGTTTCAAAGAAGTTAAAAATGGAAAATTTGAAGAATTAAAATAATCGAAAAGGTTCGGTCACATAAGTGACTGAACCTTTTATAGTACTTTCTTCATTTTCTGTTCAAAATCATGGCGACTCATCATGACCACATGATCACAATTGCTACACTTGATTTTTATGTCTGCACCAAGTCGCGTAATTTCCCAACGATTTGCCTTCTTGCCTGTTTCTTTAATCACACAAGCGTGAGGCTTTTTCATTTCTACAAAATCACCTAACGTATACATGATTCACCTTTGTTAATTTGTGCGAACTGGCGTAATCAATTGAATGAACCCTTGTTCATTTCCTTCTGGAACCAATGTAAACGGTCTAACAGAAGAAATAAAACGAATAACAACTTGTTCACTGTCAATAGCTTTGAGCGCTTCAATCAAATAAGTTGGATTAAAGCTAATAGACAAATCCTCTCCTGAAACGGCGCTCGTATCGATCTCTTCATTTACTCGCCCAACTTCTGGTGAATGAACGTGGGAAGAAACCACTCCATTTTTGAACTCTAATTTAACCGTTCCGTTTTGAGTCGCATTTGAAAGAAGACGAGCACGCTCCATTGCAAATCGAAGGTTGGCCACATTGAAGGTTGCCTCTGTATTGAATTCTGTTGGAATGAGACGGTCTGTATCAGGATAATTTCCTTCTAGCAAACGGGTATAAAAACTAATGTGTTCACTTCTAAAGAGAATTTGATTGTTAGCAAAGAAAACCTCAACTGTTTCAATATCATCAGAAAAAACAGAGGTGAATTCACGAAGAGAGCGACTTGGGATGACAACATCAAAGTTGTCTCCATTTTTCTCCAGTGTAATCACTTTTTGACTCATACGGTGAGAGTCTGTTGCTACTGTTTTTAGCTCTTTATTATCCGATAAAACAAAGTGAACACCTGTCAAAATTGGACGACTTTCTTGTACACTTGCTGCAAATGCTGTTTCATTAATTAATTGTTTTAATAATTTTGTTTCCAAAACTAATGGATTACTTGCAGCAATTTCTTGAATACGTGGATATTGATCTGCATCTTTTCCTTTAAGTGTAATTTCTGATTTTCCACTTGTTAAAAGAACCTGTTTTTGTTCAATCTCTTTAAAATCTAAAGTAACATCTGGTAAACTTGAAACCACATTAATAAAGAAAGTTGCTTCCAATAAAATAGAACCTGGAGAGGTCACTAGTAAACCAGCATTTTCATCTTTGATAGAAATAAAGTTTTCAATTGAAATTTGGCCATTCGATCCAGATAAGGCAACTCCTTCTGGAGTGACATCAATTTTAATCGTGGAAAGAATTGGGATAGCATTTTTTGAACTGATCGCTCTTTTGGTAGTATTTAGTGCTTGTAAAAATAAAGTTTTGTTAATAGAAAAATTTATCATGGTCATTCCTTTTATTTATTTTATGATTAGTAAGATAATAGTAATAGTAGATTGTGTGGAAGTTGTGGAAAACTCTCAGAATCCTATCTATGACTTAAAAAGTTACTTGTTTAAAAATTGTGCATAACCCTTAGAAGTTTAGAGGAAGTTATCCACAGATTAATTTAACTTTTTCTTGATACTTTGAATTTCGAGTCGTAGATTATCATCTGTGTCGACCATACTTTTAATTTTTTCATAAGCATGAATGACAGTCGTGTGGTCTTTTCCACCGAATTCTTTTCCGATTCGAGGAAGTGAGTTGTCCGTCATCTCTCTTGAAAGATACATGGCCACTTGTCGTGCTAGGACAATATTCTGAACTCTTCGAGAACCTTTGATTTCTTTTACACTGACTCCATAAAAGGCTCCAACTGCTTCCTGAATTTTTTCAATGGGGATGACAAGCGTCTTGCTATTATCATTTTTACGAGCTCGAATAGCTTCAGCTGCAACATCGATCGTAATTTCTTTTAGTTTCTTCACCTTCGCCATTAAAGAAATATCATTTAAGGCACCTTCTAAGTCTCGGACATTTGAATCAAACTGACCAGCTAGATATTCTAGTGTGTCATTAGGAAAAATATAGTCTAGATCTTCAATTTTATTCCGTAAGATGGCAATCCGAGTTTCAAAATCAGGTGGTGTTATATTTTGCGTTAGTCCCCATTTGAAACGAGTAACCAGCCGCTCTTCAAGACTGTCTAAATGATCCGGACTTCGATCGCTTGTTAGAACAATCTGTTTGTTGTCGCTATGGAGGGCATTAAAGGTATTAAAGAATTCCTCTTGAGTCGTGACTTTTTTCCCGCCGAGTGACTGGATATCATCGATCAGTAAGAGATCAAGACTTCGATAGGTATTCTTGAACGTCTTCATTTCTCCTAATCGAAGGTGTTCTAAAAATTCATTAATAAAGGTTTCTGCTGGGACATACTTAACCCGTGCGTTTGGAATATTTTCTAGGATTTGATTTCCAATTGCGTTCAATAGGTGAGTCTTTCCAAGCCCTGGTCCACCATAGATAAAGAGAGGGTTGTAAGTTGTTGCAAGATTTTCAGAAACTGCAAGCGCTGCTGCTTTCGCCCAAATATTTCCATCCCCTTGCACAAAATTATCAAAGGTGTACTTTGATTTCAGACCTGTATCAATTTTAGGCAACGGTTCGGTTGTTAAGCTAGCTGAAGATAATCTCCTACTCTCACTGCTATGACTACTAGGAATTTCTTCGGTATCTTCAAAAACGAAATGGAACTTCAAATCTGTATTGTAGACTTCAAAGCTGGCTGTGATCAAAGCATTTTTTAGATTTGTTTCCCAAAATAATTCTTTATAATTTCCATCAAGATAAATGGTAGCCGTTTCTCCATCGATTTTGACTAATTTTGAATCGGCGACAAAAAAATCATAGGCACTATCTTTTAGTTGTAATTGGGCTAATTCTAAAAAACGAGACCAAAATTGCTCTTCTTGTGACACTATCAGACTTCCCTCCTTTTCTTGAATTGTATCAAATCATACGTACTCCTATTCTACCACAAACAAAAATAGTTTTCCACAGGCTAAATTTCATGAAATTAAATTATAGTTTTAAACTTTTCCACAAGTTGTGGATTTAAATTCACATTGTTTTTAAAAGTTATCCACAAAGTGGGGATAACTAGAGAATATCCTTATTTTTCTGCTATTTACAAAAGATTTTTATGGTGGAAAAGCTTGTCAATACAAAAAATAAAAATAACAGCCTTATTTAAGGCTGTTGATAATTCGTTGGTATTCATCAAGACTGGAAAAAGAAATTTGGATAGTTCCTTTATTTTGAGAAGAGGAGTGTATCGTCACATCTGTTCCTAATATTTTTTTCAATCGCTGTTCCTCTTCCAGTAGGAAGCTCTCTTTTGCTTTTTTATTTTTCTGTTTTCTTTTTGAACTGATCTTGCTTTCTAATGTTCGAACATTTAAATGATCCTGTTTGATTCGCTCCAACCAAAAGCGCTGCTCTTCTTCATCAAGAGGAACAAGAACACGCGCATGAGCCGAAGAAATATCATTTTGAATGACTGCTTCTTGAACAGAGGGAGCTAGATGTAACAAGCGAAGCATATTGCTGATATAGGGTCTAGATTTCCCCATAAATTGAGCGATTTGGTCGTGCTTATAGCCATGATCAACGAGCTTCTGGTAGGAGATGGCTTCTTCAATTGGATTGAGATCTTCTCGTTGAAGATTTTCAATAATGGCTTGTCGCATCATTTCTTGATCCGTTAACTCTTTAATAATCGCAGGAACAAGCTCTAATCCAGCAATTTTTGAAGCTCTAAAACGTCTTTCACCTGCAAGCAATTCAAAACCAATTATTGGAGATTTTCTGACAATAATGGGTTGAATTAAGCCATTTTCTTTGATTGACTGAGCCAGTTCTTCTAATTTTTCTTGATCAAATACTTTTCTTGGTTGGAAAGGATTGGTTCGAATGTCCTTTACCGCTATTTTTTCTAATTTTTCCATCTTATGAATAGAATAACACACCTTTACAAATTCGTAAAGGTGTGTTTACAAGTATGTCAAGAAAGTGAAAGTTAATCGCTCAGATCCTCAGTTGATTTTGTCAACTTGATAGAAGTTGTTTGTTGTTTTCCATCACGATAGAATGTGACCTTGATTGTATCATTGATTTGGTGAGAATAGAGGGCGGATTGTAAATCTGCCGTTGACTCGATATCTGTATCATCGATCTTTGTGATGACATCATAACGTTGCAATTTATCTGAAGCAGGCATATTTTCAAGTGTTGAACGAACTAGTACTCCTCCAGAGATTTTTTCAGGAAGTTTTAATTGGCTTAAATCAGAAGTTGAAAGGTTGGATAAATCCATCATTTGGATTCCAAGAGCTGGTCGAACTACTTTTCCTTTTTCTTCTAGTTGCTTGATAATATTGACAACATCATTTGCAGGAATTGCAAATCCCATTCCTTCTACTGACGTTTGTCCGTTATTTGAAATTTTACTTGAGGTAATCCCGATGACTTGTCCTTGAATATTGATTAATGGGCCTCCAGAATTTCCTGGGTTGATGGCTGCGTCTGTTTGTAGGGCGCGTGTAGAGATATTTTGTCCATTATCGGCTTTCAATTTCACATTGCGGCCTTGGCTGGAAATAATTCCTTGGGTAACAGAATTCGCATAATCTGTTCCAAGAGGGCTACCAATTGCAATTGCAGTCTCACCGACTGTTAATTGGTTTGAATCTCCGAATTCAGCTACTGCCTTTGCTTTATCCGCACTAATACGAACGACTGCAATATCAGAATAGACATCTGACCCAACTACTTCTCCGGGGACTTTATTCCCATCTGCTAAAAGAATATCTACTTTTTTAGCACCATTGATCACATGGGTGTTGGTAACAAGGTAGGCATATTTTCCTTCTTTTTTATAAATGACCCCAGAACCTTCACTAGAAATTTGTGAGTCAGAGTTTTCTTCTTTTTCAAATAACCCTTGATTCGAAGAATCAGAATAAGTAATCACAGAAACTACAGCATTTTTCACCTTGTCTACGGCCTCACTAGTTGAGGTTGTATTTTTATAAGCTGTTTTAACAGTGGTTGAGTGGACTTGCTTACTTTCAGTATTTGAAGTAGAAGAATGAGATGTTTGTAAGGTTAAAAAGGTTCCAAGAATACCACCTAGAAAACCTACAACAAAAATGAGGGCTATGTTTCCAACTTTTTTCAGTAAATTAGATGAAGATTTCATATTTTCCTCCTAAGGATATCAAATTGTCTAGAGTATAGAAAAACTTTCTTAATTATATCTTAAATAACTAAAGTTATCCACAAATTGTGGATAACTTGTAGAATTTAGTTGAGAAATGGCTTTAAAAAGGACTTTATAGAATAGATTTCCTTTCTATAGCTGTGGATTATTTGTGGAATTGAAGAATTATGCTACAATAGGGGAATGAAAATTAAATTGATAACCGTTGGAAAATTAAAAGAAAAATACTTAAAAGATGGGATCGCGGAGTATATTAAAAGGCTTGGTCGATTTGCAAAAGTAGAACAGGTTGAGTTAGTTGATGAAAAAACTCCAGATCGTGCCAGTCAACTCGAAAATCAACAAATCCTTGAAAAAGAGGGACAACGAATTCTCTCTAAGATTTCAGATAAGGAATATGTGATTGTATTAGCCATCGAAGGAAAACAATTTCCTTCAGATAAATTTAGTCAAACGATTGACCAGATTATGACATCTGGTTATTCAAACCTTACTTTTGTTATTGGAGGCAGTCTTGGTCTGTCTCCTGAAGTGAAAAAAAGAGGAAATCTATTAATGAGCTTTGGTCAATTAACTCTTCCTCATCAGTTGATGAAATTAGTGTTGGTGGAACAAATCTATCGTGCTTTCATGATTCAACAGGGGAGTCCTTACCATAAATAACCTTGACGCTCCTTCCTTTTTCTGCTAAAATGAAGTAAGTTCGGTCTCATAGCTCAGCTGGATAGAGCATTCGCCTTCTAAGCGAACGGTCGCAGGTTCGAATCCTGCTGGGATCAAATGAGAGATGCAGCTTTTGCTGCATCTTTTCTTTTATGTTAAAATGTATAAATTTTCATTATCTATTAATTTTTGTATACTTTGCTATAGATTAATAGTGATGAAATGATTTATTAGGAATATTTTAAAAAAGAACTAACAATCCCTATATAGTGCAAAGTGTAGATTATATAAATTGTGTAAAATAGTTTTCATTCATGTAACAAAAACATTAAAAACATTACAATTTTACCTATTCCCTTTAATTTTAGGCTATTTTATATTATAATTTTTTGTATATAAAATTTTATTTTTTTATAATAATACTAGAGTATAATAAAATAGAAAAAACAAAGTGGGAGAGTTTGTGTGATTCAGTCATTAATCTTGTCTTTTCTCTTGGGAGGGATCATTGTTCTGACGTTTGCATTAGTGGACGAAAAAATCTATCAGGAACATCAATTTGCATTTATCTTTCTGCTGAGCACCTTTGTTCTTCTTTTTGAAAGTCTCTTAGTATTTTTAGATGTGACTTTATTTTCAAATATTCGACTCTCTGATTTAAATATGCTCTTATGGCCGGTTTATTTATATCCTTATTATCATTATGCCAATCGGACGAATCGCTTGTGCGCCATTTTTTATTCTTTTTTTACTTATTTAGCGGTTGAAGGAACAGCAACTTTTCTGACGATAATTGTCTCTTCAGTATTGGGGGATGCTGTTGTAGCAGCTTACTCGATTGTCTACAATATGTGCATTCGTTTGATTTCTTTAGGAATCATTTTGAAGTTAATTGACCTATTTGAATTTGATTTCACTCCTTTTTATGAGAAAGAATTTGAAAAATATTTAAAGAGACTCATCTGTGTCTATTTTGCTATATTTGTAGTGATTAATTTTGCTTTATGGATTAGTGAACAAGCGCAATATAAAAATTTTGGGAGTATGTTGGCAACGATTTGTTTTTTCTCTTTTGTAGTCAGCTTATTCCATATGAAAATCGAGCGAGATCAGTATCGTAAAAATTTAGAACTGGAGTATAAAGAATTTTCTGAGCAACAAATGAGTCGGTATATGGCTGAAATTCAAAGTCTCTATTCTATTGTCAGGGGATTTCGTCATGATTTGGGAAATTTAGTTATTTCTATGTCGTTAGCCATTGAGGAAGAAAATATTCCAGAAATACAGAGAATCCATAGAGAAGTATTGGAAAAAGGTTATAAAGAGATCAATACAGAAGCATTATCAGGATTCAACTTGGTCAATATCAAAGATTCTGCTTTACGAAGTATTTTGATTCGAGGCTGGTTGGATGCAAGAGATGCTGGGGTAGAAATGACCTTTGAAACGAGTGAACCAATCGAGCAACTACCAGTTGATTTATTAGATATCGTGAGAATCGTTGGGATTCTAGTGACAAACGCTTTGGAAGCTTCAAAAGAAGCAGAAGAAAAGAAAGTTCATATTGCTATTTTCTCTATTTCAAAAATTGTTTACTTAGTGATTCATAATACAACAAATGAAATCACTTTTGATATTAGAAAAATATATGAAGAAGGCTATTCGACAAAAGGAGAAAATAGAGGACTAGGATTAAATAATGTGAGAAAAATCTTAGCAAATTATGGAACGATGTTTTTAGAAACGGAATTGCAAGGAAATCGTTTTTTACAAGTTTTGAAGATTGGAGGATACGAACAAGAATGAAGATTTTTTTATTAGAAGATGAGCTCTCTCAACAGATACGGGTAGAAAAACATATTGCAGAAATTGCTAAGGAATTAGAAATTAAACTTGAAGTGATTTCTACCGGTAAAATTTCGGAATTTGAAAATTATATCCAGCATTCGGATATCCACCAATTATATTTTCTAGATATTCATATCCAAGACAATGAGTATTGTGGGTTGGAAATTGCTCAAAAAATACGAGAAGCAAATCCTTATGCTATTATTGTTTTTATTACTACAAAATCAGAATTCGCTTCGATTACCTATCGTTATAAAGTATCTGCCTTGGATTTTATTGATAAAAATTTGAATGAAGATTTATTTAGATTAAAAATCAAGGAGTGTATTGAGTACCTAACAACTATTCAAATTGGAAATGATGATTTGACAGATTATTTTGAGTATGACTTTAAGGATAAAAAGATAAAAATTCCATTTAAAGATATTCTTTATATTGAAACTGTTGGTTCTGCTTATAAATTAAACTTAGTTGGGAAAAATTTTCAAAAAGAAATTGCAGGAAGTTTATCAGATGTCTTGGAGAAAGATGTGGAGGAGAGATATTTCAGTCCCCATCAATCTTATATCGTGAATAGAAGTATGATCGTTGGAATGGATAAGAAAAGGAAACAGTTGTTGTTGAAAGAAGGGTATTCTTGTCCAATCTCAAGAAGCAATATCAAACGTGTCAAAAAATTAATCGAAGAGCAAAATTTAGAATTTAGTGCTTGACAATTAGTTAAATTCTGATATAATGGGATATGTTCTGTTAATGAATATATGGTCCGTTGGTCAAGGGGTTAAGACACCGCCTTTTCACGGCGGTAACACGGGTTCGAATCCCGTACGGACTATATCTCATTCCGCCATAGCTCAGTTGGTAGTAGCGCATGACTGTTAATCATGATGTCGTAGGTTCGAGTCCTACTGGCGGAGCTAGTATAGCACCCATTTGGGTGTTTTTTTGTTTTGAAAAAGGCTAGGATAATGACTATCCTAGCCTTTTATTTATAAGTGAACGATGGTTAGATTCCTTAGCTTTTTCGTCTTTTTATTTGTCTCCATTCGTAGAGGAAGAAGAGAATGATTCCAACGAAAAAGGCAATGAGTCCTTCAATGAAGCCTTGGGGAACAAATGTTAAGGTGACTGTTCCGGATCCTTTTGAAACACGAACTCCCAATAATCCTTTCTGGATGCGATGAATTTGGATAGGTTTTCCATTTTGTTTAGCTGACCAGCCTTTATCATAAGGGAGTGTAAAAATAAGGGTAGTGTCTCTATTTGCGTTATAGGCTGCTACCAATTTGTTTTTCTTTTTGTGAATAGCAACTTCTTGCTGACGAATACTAGCGATAGCTTGTGTGTATTGGTCAAGATCCAGAGCAAAAAATTCTGGTGTATCAAAGGAGACTGTCGAATTTTCTGGAAAACTCAAACGAATAGTAACTGTTTCCTCTGTGTCAAAATGGCCAATCGAAAAGAATGGAAAGGCATTATCAATGGTATAGCGTTGGGTCTGTCCATTGTAGCTGATTTCAATATCTTTCCGATCATCGTTTGAAAATTGTAAATTTGGAACATTGACATATAGTTGGCTATGGGCAGGAACCGTTACTTCATATTGAATACTTGCGTAGGATAGATGACTATCTTCTTCAATTTTTGCAGTTTGCAACGAAGATGTAGTATTTTGTGAAGTAGGCGAGAGAATATTTAATTTCTTATAAAATTTATATTTTTCATCTGTGATTTGATGGATGAATCGTGTCTGATTATCCAGTGTCAAATTCGTAAAGGAAGTATTTTTATAAGGTTTTGCTGACAGAAAGGCGATTGGTAAGGCATATTCGTTTTCTGAAAGTGAGACTCCATTTTTGGTTGCAATCTCTTTAAATCCAAATTTTTGAACAGGTTGTTGGCTTAAATTATAGCGAACACCAAATAGACTATCCATTAAAATAGAATTGTTTTGGTATCTAAGATTGAGGTTGGTTCCTTCAGATTTAAATCCAAGTTTGTCTAATGTCGAACTAGCATCCGTATTTCGTACAGATGAAAATTGAGAAATTCCATTATAACCATACTTCATGCTATCATTGCCCGTTTGTGGCTGTAGAATCTCAGTCCGATAATTAGAGTCTGTCTTCTCTCTTACTAAGGATTGGATGGCTTTTAAGTCTCGTTCGTAGGATGATCGAGAAGCAAAGACCCATTCATTCGCAATACCTTCCATTTGATAATAACTATTCACCGATAATTCAAAGATGGAGAAAAACAGGATCGAAAGATAGAAAAGTCTAGGCAGTATCTTTTTTAGGATAAATCCTAAACAGACCAAATAGAAAGCAATTAAAAACTCAAAAGTAACAATGAAATTGACTGCATCTAAAAATTTATAGTGACTGCTGTAAAGGACAGTTGCTCCAAATCCTAGAATAAGGAGAAAATTAGCAAGACTAAAACGAATCCAAGTGATCTCCTCTATTCGATTTAGTACTTCTCCTGCCATCAGAATAATCGTCAAAGAAAAGATCCAAGAGTATCGATGAAGAAACATATTCGGCGCGTGCATACCTTGCCAAAGGAGATCTAATAATTGAAAACGAAAACTCAAAATAAGAATGGTCAAGAGTATAAAGTAAGAAAGTTTCACGTGAAACTTGATCGACTTTACAAAGAAAAAGGTAATCGCTAAAAGAAGTGGAAATAATCCCACGTAGATCATTGGAATTGATCCATATTTAGTAGTGTCAAAACTTCCAATGAAATTTTTTGCAAATACGTCAAGATACCAACTTTTTTCTGTAAAGATACTGTCAACCTTTGAAAAACTTTCTCCATGAGTGCGTAAATCTAAGAAGGTTGGATATAACATCACAAGGCTTGTTATAACTGATAAAAGAGATACAATTACAAAATGAAAGAAGCGTTTTCCAATTACTTTGATGTCCCATGACAGTTGTGTCAAGTACCATAAAATAAGAAAAATAGACATCATAAACCCAAAATAATAATTTTGGATAAACAAGCTGGTTAAGCTGATAAAGTAGAGAATCTCTCCCTCATTGTAAATGAGTTTTTTGAATCCATAAAGAATTAATGGTGCTAGGATAAAAACATCTAGCCAAGTTTTGATTTCAATTTGGCTGATAGCAAAGCTCATAAGAGCAAATGATGTTGAAAGGGTAAGAACCAGGGATCTAGGAATTTTAGAAAACATTCCATGTAAACTAATATAAGTGCTTAACCCAATAGCTCCAAATTTAAGAAGAGTGATGAGGTAAACAGCATCCGGCATGGATTGTGCATTAAAGAAGTAGACGAGAGGAGAAAAGAAACTTCCTAGATAATAGCTACTGAGTGCATAGAAATTAATACCTAATCCACTTTGAAAACTGTAAAATAGGCTATCCGTCCCATGTAAAATATTTCGAAGTGTGGTATCAAAAATGACATACTGATGATAACCATCTCCTAATAATGGGGATGTATCACTGTTCCAGTAGATTCCTTGTGAGAGGTAAATAAAGAACATCATGATAGCTGGAATCAGGAAAGAAGATACTATAAAAAGGGATGTTTTTAGCTTTGTTTTATTCATATATTTCTACTGAAAGAGCCTGAAATCATTATTTCAGGGCTCTTTATTTTTATGATTGACTCCAAAGTTCTTTCACTTTTGCTTGAACTTCTTCATTTTCAAGAAACTCATCATAGGTTTCATCAATACGATCGATTACGCCGTTTTTTGAAAGAACGATAATATGGTTGGCGAGTGTTTGAATGAATTCGTGGTCATGGCTAGCAAAGATAATCGATTCTTTAAAATTCTTCAATCCATCATTCAAACTTGAAATAGACTCCAAATCCAAGTGATTGGTTGGATCATCCAGTACAAGAACATTTGACTTGAGGAGCATCAATTTAGACAACATGACACGAACTTTTTCTCCCCCTGACAAGACGTTGACAGACTTGTTAACTTCGTCACCCGAAAAGAGCATCCGTCCTAAGAAACCACGAAGGAAAGTATTGTCATCTTCTTCTTTACTTGCAAATTGACGAAGCCAATCAAGAATACTTTCACCACCTGCAAAATCACGACTGTTGTCTTTTGGTAGATATGATCGACTAGTTGTAACTCCCCACTTGACAGTTCCTTCATATTCAATATCATCCATCAATGCACGGATCAAAGCGGTTGTTTGAATATCGTTCTGTCCGATAAGGGCGGTTTTGTCACCAGGACGTAAGATAAAGCTGATATTGTCAAGGATAGTTTCACCATCAATCTTGACAGAAAGATTTTCAACTGTCAAGAGATCGTTACCAATTTCTCGTTCTGCCTTAAAGTTGATAAATGGGTACTTCCGACTAGATGGAACAATTTCTTCAAGTTCAATCTTGTCAAGCATTTTTTTACGCGAAGTTGCTTGTTTTGATTTTGAAGCGTTGGCTGAGAAACGTGCGACAAACTCTTGCAATTGTTTAATTTTTTCTTCAGCTTTTGCATTTCTATCTGCTTGTAATTTTGCTGCAAGTTCAGAAGATTCTTTCCAGAAATCATAGTTTCCGACGTAAAGTTTAATTTTTCCAAAGTCGAGATCCGCCATATGGGTGCAGACTTTATTCAAAAAGTGGCGGTCATGGGATACAACGATAACCGTATTTTCAAAATCAATCAGAAAATCTTCTAACCAGGTAATGGATTGAATATCCAATCCATTGGTCGGCTCGTCCAAAAGAAGGACATCTGGTTTACCAAAAAGGGCTTTAGCTAAGAGAACTTTCACTTTATCCCCATTGGCTAACTCGCTCATAGTTTGATAATGAAGGTCTTCTGAAATATTTAGATTTTGAAGCAATTGAGATGCTTCACTTTCTGCTTCCCATCCACCAAGTTCGGCAAATTCACCTTCAAGTTCAGCTGCACGGACACCATCTTCATCAGAGAAATCTTCTTTCATGTAGATAGCATCTTTTTCCTTCATAATGTTGTAGAGCTTTTCATTTCCCATAATGACAACATCGATGACCCGCTCGTCTTCGTAGTCAAAGTGATTTTGACGCAAAACAGACAAACGTTCATCAGGGCCAAGAGAAATATGACCAGTTGTTGGTTCAATATCTCCAGCTAAAATTTTTAAAAAGGTTGACTTTCCAGCACCGTTGGCACCGATGAGACCGTACGTATTTCCTTCTGTAAAGTTGATATTGACATCGTCAAACAATTTTCGATCACTAAAACGTAGTGAGACGTCTGATACTGTAAGCAATGATTTTCTCCTCTTTCTATAATGTCTTCATTTTACTAGAAAATAGGGGAAAATTCAACTTTTTTACTGTCAATTTGTTTTTACAATGATGTAAACGAAATTGACAGTTTAGTAAAGTGTTAATTCCTTACAAACATAGAGGATAGACTAACATTTTCAACTAGAAAGTGCTATAATGATAGGGATAACGATTAAGGAGAAGAGTATGACAAAACCCATCATTCTGACAGGAGATAGACCGACAGGAAAACTCCATATTGGCCACTATGTTGGTTCTTTAAAAAATCGCGTCTTGTTGCAAAATAAAGATGAGTATAATATGTTTGTTTTCCTAGCAGACCAGCAAGCTTTGACAGACCATGCAAAAGATCCAAAAACGATTGTAGAATCTATTGGTAATGTTGCTTTGGATTATCTGGCAGCTGGACTAGATCCTGAAAAAGTTACGATTTTCATTCAAAGTCAGATTCCTGAATTAGCGGAATTGACCATGTATTACATGAATCTAGTATCTTTGGCGCGACTTGAAAGGAATCCAACTGTAAAAACCGAGATTTCTCAAAAAGGTTTTGGTGAGAGTATTCCAACAGGATTTTTGGTATACCCTATTTCACAAGCAGCCGATATCACAGCATTTAAAGCGAATTTTGTTCCAGTAGGAAATGATCAAAAGCCTATGATTGAGCAAACTCGTGAGATTGTTCGTTCCTTTAATCATGCATACAACACAGATACTTTGGTGGAACCGGAAGGAATTTATCCTGAAAATGAAGCAGCGGGGCGCTTACCTGGTTTAGATGGAAATGCTAAAATGTCTAAATCATTGAATAATGGAATTTACCTAGCTGATGATGCGGATACTTTAAAGAAAAAAGTGATGAGTATGTATACCGATCCGGATCATATTAAAGTAGAGGATCCAGGAAAAATCGAAGGCAATATGGTGTTTCATTACCTGGATGTATTTGGCCGTCCAGAAGATTCAGCTGAAATTGCAGAAATGAAAGAACATTATCAACGTGGTGGACTTGGTGATGTAAAGACCAAACGATATCTTTTAGAAATTTTAGATCGTGAATTAAGACCAATTCGTGAAAGACGCCTTGAATTTGCAAAGGATATGGGTGAAGTCTACTCTATTCTTGAAAAAGGAAGTGAACGTGCTCGAAATGTAGCAGCTCAAACATTGGATGAAGTCAAATCTGCGATGGGAATTACCTATTTTAAAAAATAAAACGACTTCATTAATAGCGAACATTTTATACCGTTCATTGATAGTTACCAATAAATGATTGACAAATTGCCATAGAATGGTATGATATTAACAATAAAAATTCGAGCCTTGCTCAAATAAAAAGAAAAGAGGATCCAGCTAATGTCTAATTGGGACACAAAGTTTTTGAAAAAAGGGTTTACATTCGATGACGTGCTTTTGATTCCAGCAGAAAGTCACGTATTGCCTAATGATGCAGATTTAAGTACACAATTAGCAAGTAATTTACGCTTGAATATCCCAATCATTACTGCTGCTATGGATACGGTGACTGAAAGTCAAATGGCAATTGCTATGGCACGTGCTGGTGGACTTGGTGTGATCCATAAAAACATGTCAATTGAGCAACAGGCAGATGAAGTACGCAAAGTAAAACGTTCTGAAAATGGGGTTATCATTGATCCGTTCTATTTGACTCCGTCTCATACAATTGCAGAAGCAGATGAGTTGATGGGACGATACCGAATCAGTGGTGTTCCTGTTGTTGAAACACTTGAAAATCGTAAATTAGTTGGTATCCTTACAAACCGGGATTTGCGTTTTATTTCTGATTACAATCAACCCATTTCAAATCATATGACAAGTGAAAACTTGGTAACTGCACCGGTTGGAACCGATTTGGAAACAGCTGAACGCATTCTACAAGAGCACCGTATTGAAAAATTACCATTGGTAGATGAAAATGGTCGTCTTTCTGGCTTGATTACAATCAAAGATATTGAAAAAGTTATTGAGTTTCCAAATGCGGCTAAGGATGAATTTGGTCGTTTGCTTGTGGCTGGTGCCGTAGGGGTTACTTCAGATACTTTTGAACGTGCAGAAGCTCTTTTTGAAGCTGGTGCAGATGCTATTGTCATCGATACTGCTCATGGACATTCTGCGGGTGTTCTTCGTAAGATTGCAGAAATTCGTGCTCACTTCCCAGATCGTACCTTGATTGCAGGAAATATTGCAACCGCTGAAGGTGCTCGTGCATTATTTGATGCAGGGGTAGACGTAGTTAAGGTCGGAATTGGTCCAGGATCAATATGTACAACTCGTGTTGTTGCAGGGGTTGGTGTTCCTCAAGTGACTGCCATTTATGATGCAGCCGCTGTAGCTCGTGAATATGGAAAAACGATCATTGCTGATGGTGGTATCAAGTATTCAGGAGATATTGTCAAAGCACTAGCAGCTGGTGGAAACGCGGTTATGCTTGGCTCAATGCTTGCAGGTACAGATGAAGCACCAGGTGAAACAGAAATCTTCCAAGGTCGTAAATTTAAAACATACCGTGGTATGGGATCTATTGCAGCAATGAAGAAAGGTTCTAGCGACCGTTACTTCCAAGGATCTGTCAATGAAGCCAATAAATTGGTTCCTGAAGGAATTGAGGGACGTGTTGCTTATAAAGGTTCTGTAGCAGATATGGTATTCCAAATGATCGGTGGTATTCGTTCAGGTATGGGTTATGTTGGTGCAGCAACCATTCAAGATTTACATGATCATGCACAATTTGTTGAAATGAGTGGTGCAGGATTGAAAGAAAGCCATCCTCATGATGTGCAAATCACAAACGAGGCTCCTAACTACTCAGCACAATAAATTTACACATTTGTAAACAAAAATAACAGCATCTTGACAATTCTGTCAAGATGCTGTTTTGATATGACCGGCTTGAACAGTGAAAATTTTCAACTCTTCAGGCAGGTCTTTTAAATGATCGAGAGTGGTCGTTGTAATAAATGTTTGAATATTATTAGAGATGGTTTCAAGTAGTTGAAGTTGACGATAATTGTCAAGTTCGCTCATGACATCGTCAAGTAATAAAATAGGCTTTTCTCTTGTGATTTCTTCCATCAATTCAATTTCTGCTAATTTTAGAGAGAGAACAACACTTCGATGCTGGCCCTGACTACCAAAGGTAGCATTCATATTATTGATAAAAAATGCCAAATCATCCCTGTGAGGCCCAATACTTGTTGTTTTCCTAAAAATATCCTTCTGACGGTTTTTTTCCAACATAGAGAGAAACTGCTCTTCTATATCATTTCCTTCTTCAGAAAAAACAGTTGACTGATATTGAATCGATAGGTCTTCTTTGTTGTCAGAAAGTCGAGTGTGTTTTTCTTCTGCTTTAGCTTCTAATTTTTTAATAAACTCAAGCCGATGATGGATGACGCGACTTCCAAAATTAGCTAGTTGTGAATCTAAGACCTCCAAAAATGTAGCATCAATTTTTTCCGAATTTTTTAGATAACTGTTTCTTTGTTTCAGTACATGGTTGTATTGAGATAAGTCGGATAAATAGAGAGGTTTCATCTGACCTAATTCAATGTCAATAAACTTTCGACGCCCTGCAGGTGATCCTTTGATCAGTTGCAAATCTTCGGGTGCGAAAAGGACAACATTCATATGGCCAATATAGTTTGATAATTTGGCTTGTTTCAAATGATTTACCTTAGTTATCCGACCTTTTGGTGTCAAGGAAATTTCTAATGGAAGGGGACCAGTTTCTCTTTGCAATTGACCAGAAACTTTAAAATCGGTGGATTCAAAATAGATGAGATCTCTATCATTTCGTGTTCGATGACTTCTGGTTAAAGCTAGAAAATAAATTGATTCGAGAATATTGGTCTTTCCTTGAGCATTTTGACCTAGGAAAATATTTAATCCAGGATGAAACTCGACTTCTAGTTCTTGATAATTACGAAAATGTTGAATGGATAAGTGTTTTAACCACATTAGGAGATACCAGGAAAGCGAATTGCTTTTTCTTTTTTGTTAGTCTTTGTCGGTTGTTTCTTTTGTTGTTGATTGAGTTGCTTGACAAGTTTAGCAACACGTTCCTTTTCTTCCTTCTCTTTAAGATGTTCTTCTATTTCTTCTTGAGAAGGTTCAAGAATGGTGATAGTCATGCTCAGTTCAGGAATGTCAATCTGATCATTGACACGAAGTTTACGGCCTCTCCGTTGTTCTAATTCACCATTCACAAAGACTTCTTTTTCTTGAAGAAAGGCTTTGATTGCACCACCACTCTGTATAATGCCGAGTTCTTTTAAGATTGCTTGTAATGTAATAAAGTCATCAAATAATTTGTAATTCATAGTTCACCTCTTTGCGTGTTATTATACCATATTTTTAGTTTTTCTAGGGTAGAGAATGTTGAGTGATTTGAGGAGCTTTTTCACAGTTTGAATTAGGATTTTAGTGTGATTTCGTGTTATAATGAAAGTTACTATTGAGTAGAACGAGGATGAAAATGGAATTAGTAAAGGGCGTGAATCTTCACTTTCTTCAATCAAAAAAATTTAAAACCAATAAAATTAAGGTCCGTTTTTCATCACCATTAGATGAAAATACCGTGGCTGCGCGTGTTTTAGTAGCCTGTATGATGGAAACTGCAAATCAAAAATATCCAACTTCACAATTATTCCGTGAAAAATTAGCGAGTCTATATGGGGTAGAATTGTCAACCTCAGTCTCTAAGAGGGGGCGTGTTCATTATGTTGATTTGAATATTTCCTTTGTGCGCGATGACTTTTTGAGCAAGAAAAATGTTCTTACGGATGAGGTTTTGGACATTATAGAAACTATCTTCTTTTCACCTTTGGTAGTAGAAGATCACTTTGACAGTGATACATTTGACGTTGAAAAGAAAAATACGATTTCCGATTTGGAGTCAGAAATTGAAGAGCCTTATTATTATGCACATGGGCAATTGAATCAACTATTTTTTGAAGACGAAACAATCGGGATGTCAAGATTGGGGAAAGTTGATTTAGTGAGACAAGAAACAGCTCAAAGTTCTCTTGAACAGTTTCATCAGATGCTCCAATTAGATAACATTGACTTCTTTTTCATAGGTGACTTTAATGAGGTCGCTATTGTGGATCGAGTGAACCAGTTTGAATTCAAGCCACGTGATAACAATTTGTCTGTCACCTATCAACAACCTTTTACAAATGTTGTAAGAGAAAAGTTAGAGCAAAAACAAAACCAACAATCTATTTTAGAATTAGGTTATCATTTTTCTACCCAGTATGGAGAATCTCTCCATATCCCTCTAGTTGTATTAAATGGGATGCTGGGAGCTTTCTCGCATTCGAGACTTTTTCAAATAATACGTGAGAAAGAAGGCCTTGCTTATACTATCTCAAGCCATTTTGATATTTTTACAGGCTTCATGAGAGTTTTTGCAGGTATTGATAAGGAATCTCGTACGAAAGTAATGACCTTGATTATGCGACAGTTGAATGATTTAAAACGAGGCAAGTTTACAGAGTCAGAGCTTCAATTGACAAAAGAAATGTTGGTGAATACGACCTTATTAGCACAGGATCGGCAAAATACCTTGATTGAAAGGGAATATCTGAAAACGATCCTAGGAAAGAAAGTCCTTTCTTTAGAAGAGTGGTTAGAGTCCATCGATAAGGTTAGTAGAGAAGAAATTATTGAAGTGGCAAAAACAATTAATTTACAGTCTGTTTATTTTATGGAAGGAAAGTAGTGTAAAGATTGAAAATTAAAGAAAAATATTATGAATCAGTTGGTGAGCAAGTTTACTTTACACGCTTGTCAAATGGGTTGACTATTCATTTAATTCCCAAAGAAGATTATTATGAAACCTATGGAATAATCACAACTAAGTTTGGCTCAGTGGATACACGAATTCTAGTGAATGGTGATGAAAGGCAATATCCTGCAGGAATTGCTCATTTCCTAGAACACAAAGTATTTGAAGATGAAAATGGTCAAGATTATTTAAAAAAATTCGTTCATTTAGGATCGGAAAGTAATGCCTTTACAAGCTTTACAAAGACAAGTTATCTTTTCTCAACAACTTCAAAAGTCCCTGAGAATATTCAATTGTTATTGGAGATGGTTTCAAAGGCTTCCTTTACAGAAAAATCTGTATCTAAGGAAAGAGAAATCATTCAACAAGAAATTGGAATGTATCAAGATAGTCCAGACTATCGATTATTTTTTGGTGCTTTAGAAAATTTATATCCTGGAACACCGTTAGCAGATGATATTGCTGGGACTAGGGAGTCTATTTCCAACATTACAATAGATAATCTCCGTGAAAACTTTGATCTATTCTATCATCCCTCTCAAATGCACTTATTAGTGATCGGAAACTTTGATGTTGATGAAGTATTGCAAGTAGTAAAGAAATATGATCTAGTTCCTCCTCATCCATCTGTGGAGTTAGAACGTTTTCCTGTAGAAAAAAATGAAGTAAGATTGAATCAATCTTGTAGAATGGAAGTTGCTACTCCGAAGTTGGCAATTGGAATTCGAGGAAATGATATCATTAAGAAAGAGGAAAAATTTCGTTATAAATTGATGTTGAAATTACTATTTTCGATGATGTTTGGTTGGACTTCGCAACGGTTTCAAAGTTTATATGAAGCTGGGAAGATTGACAACTCATTGACACTTGAAGTCGAGGTTGAGGAATTATTTCATTTCGTTATTTTGACAATGGATACTCAAGAACCGGTGTCCTTATCTCATCAATTTAGGTCAGCAATCAAACAATTTGAGAAGGATCCAGATGTCAATCAGGAACATTTGGATACGATTAAAAGCGAAATGTTTGGTGATTTCTTACAAGGTTTAAATTCGCTTGAGTATAGTGCCACTCAGTTTGAATATTTTTCAGACGGTAGCACTTCTTATGATCTTCCAAAGATTTTACAAGGTATTAGTTTACAAGATATCATCAAATTAGGGCGTCAGTTCATCGAACGGGCTGAGATGGTTGACTATATGATTTTTCAAAAGTAGTAAACAATGTATCAAGAAGGGGAAACATGAAGAAGAGAACGATTGGTCAAGTGTTAAGACTGTCAAGAGTAAATTTACACTTAAGTTTACAGGATGTGTCAAATAAGACAGCTATTGAAATTCCTTATATAGAAGCGTTGGAAAACGATGAGTTTGATCTATTACCGAGTCCCTTTTACGCTCAGATCTATCTTAAAAAATTAGCATGGGCTTTGGGATTAGATGAGTCCATCCTATTGACAGCTTTTCGTGAAGGAAAAGAATTGTTATTTGATGAAGAGATACTTGTAGATGACGAAGAGCTTCATTCAAGAAAATTAAGACAGAAAGCGAGCTGGTTACCAATCCTGTATTATCTACTAGTTAGTTTTGTCATTCTTGGTTTTGTGATTTATATCGTATATTTTTATGAGTTTACAGCATCTGTAAAATAGATGTAAAGATAGTTTATTTTTTGGAGGAAGTATGAAAAAAGAAAATATTCCTAATGCATTGACATTAATTCGGGTTGTGATGATTCCTATTTTTATTGCCATTTTAAGTTTAAGTCACTCTTACTTAGGACATATTGTAGCGGCAGTTATTTTTGCAATTGCTAGTATTACAGATTATTTAGATGGCTTTCTTGCACGAAAATGGAATGTAGTGAGTAATTTTGGTAAATTTGCCGATCCAATGGCAGATAAATTATTGGTCATGTCAGCCTTTATCATGATGATTGAATTAAAAATGGTTCCTGCTTGGATTGCAGCCGTTATCATTTGTCGTGAGTTAGCTGTTACTGGTTTGCGTCTTCTACTTGTTGAGACAGGTGGTACAGTTCTTGCTGCAGCCATGCCTGGAAAAATTAAAACCTTTAGCCAAATGTTTGCCATTATCTTTTTGCTTTGCCATTGGACTCTTCCAGGGCAAGTGTTGCTTTATATTGCATTGATTTTCACAATTTATTCTGGTTACGACTACTTTAAGGGAAGTAGCTATCTCTTTAAAGACACATTTAAATAAATGAAACAGATGATTGAGCTAAAAAATGTATCCTTTCGATACGATAAAACAGTAGAAGAGTATCAAATTGACACGGTTTCGTTTCACGTGAAACAAGGAGAGTGGCTTTCGATTGTTGGACACAATGGTAGTGGGAAATCTACAGTTGTACGCCTGATTGATGGTCTTTTGGAAGCTGAGTCTGGTGAGATTTACATTGATGGAAAACAACTGACTCGTGAAACCATATGGGAAATCCGTAGTAAAATTGGGATTGTATTTCAGAATCCTGATAACCAATTTGTTGGTGCGACAGTAGAAGATGATGTTGCCTTTGGTTTAGAAAATCAAGGAATTCCACGGGAAGAAATGTTTCAACGTGTGGAGAAGGCTATTGAGCAAGTTGGTATGCTGGAGTTTAAAGATCGCGAACCATCTCGTTTGTCAGGTGGTCAAAAGCAACGGGTGGCCATAGCAGGTATTATCGCCTTGAGACCAACGATTATTATCCTTGATGAAGCAACTAGTATGTTAGATCCAGAAGGTAGAGAGGATCTAATGGCGGTAATGAGAGAACTTCAGAAAAAATTTCAATTAACAATTATCTCCATTACCCATGATTTAACCGAAATTGCCTTAAGTGATCGAACACTCGTGTTTCAAAAAGGAAAACTAGAGTCTTCTATGACGCCGCGGGAATTGTTTTCAAGAAATGACCTCAATGAGATTGGACTAGATAAGCCTTTTAGTAAGCAGGTTCAAGAATCTCTCAGCTCGCATTTTCCGCTAAAACAGGATTATCTAACAGAAAGTGAGTTATTAGACCAATTATGGGAATCTCTTTAAAGAATGTCTATTATACTTATCAAGAGGGAAGTCCTTTTGAAGGGCAGGCGCTTTCTGATATTAGTTTGGAAATAAAAGATGGATCTTATACAGCCATTATCGGACATACTGGTAGTGGCAAGTCTACTTTGTTGCAATTACTAAATGGTTTACTGCGTCCGACTAAAGGAACGATTCAATTTGAAGATTTTGTTTTAGATAATCATTCTGAGCCAAAAGAAATGAAGTACCTGAGAAAAAAGGTTGGTTTGGTTTTTCAATTTCCAGAAAGTCAGCTGTTTGCAGAAACCGTTCTAGCTGATGTAGCCTTTGGACCACAGAATTTTGGGGTACCTAAGGACAAAGCGGAGGAAATAGCCAAAGAAAAATTAGCGATCGTTGGTTTAGAAGAGTCTATCTATGATAAAAGTCCATTTGAACTATCTGGTGGACAGATGAGACGGGTTGCGATCGCAGGTATTTTAGCTATCGAACCAGAGATTTTAGTATTGGACGAGCCAACAGCAGGTCTAGATCCTGCTGGAAGAAAGGAATTGATGGCGCTGTTTGAGACATTACATAAAAATGGGATGACCCTAGTTCTGGTAACTCATACGATGGATGATGTAGCAAATTTTGCTGATACTGTATTTGCTTTAGAAGCGGGAAAACTTGTCCTAAACGGATCCCCAAGGGAAGTGTTTCAACAGGTTGAGTATTTACAAAAACTTCAATTAGGAGTCCCACAAATTACGAATTTTGCTCTTCAATTGAAACGAAGAGGACTTCCTCTGGACAGACTACCAATCAAAATTGAGGAACTAAAGGAGCTGTTACTTCATGAATAATATGATTTTGGGAAGGTATATTCCTGGAAACTCCATTATCCACCAACTAGATCCTCGTGGGAAGTTGCTCTCAATGTTTTTATTCATATTTCTTCTGTTTTGGGCAAATAATATCCAGACAAATGTTCTTCTCTTTGGTTTTATTTTTGTTTTAATGTATCTAACGAGGATTTCGGTTAGTTTTTATATTAAAGGTTTAAAATCAATGATTTTTATCATTGCTTTTACAACCATTTTTCAATTATTTGCGACCTCTCAAGGAACTATTTTGTATCAATGGTGGTTTTTTAAATTAACCGACCAAGGATTGATGCAAGCCGCCATCATATTTTGTAGATTTATTTTAATCATTTTTTATTCGACGATTTTAACCGTGACGACGACACCATTGAGTTTAGCAGATGCTGTTGAAAAGATCCTCACACCACTAAAAATTATTAAAGTTCCAGCACATGAGATTGGGTTAATGCTATCTATGAGTTTGCGCTTTGTTCCAACTTTAGTGGATGATACGAATCGAATCATGAATGCGCAAAGGGCGCGTGGTGTTGATTTTGGTGAAGGAAATCTATTAAAAAGGATCCGTTCCTTCATTCCGATTCTCATTCCTTTGTTTGCCTCAAGTTTTAAACGCGCAGATGCATTAGCAATTGCGATGGAAGCGAGAGGGTACAAAGGCGGTGAAGGACGAACACGCTATCGGACTCTGCAGTGGGGAGTAAAAGATACCCTGGCATTGCTCGTTATTCTGTGCCTCATGTTGATAGTTTTTTATCTAAAAAATGGATAGAGCTAGTTGTATTGGTTCAAAAATAAGGAAAAAGCGCTATACAAAGCGCTTTTTACATTAAATTCACATATTCTTGTAACATTTGTAATATATTCTACAATAAACTGTAACATTTTGTGTGTATGATAGAATTATGTTCGAAAGGAGAATAGAATTCATGAACAGTAAAAAGTTCCAATGGACAGTCACTTCCCTACTTTCAGCAGCATCACTTTTCATTTCTGGTATTGCTACAGTGAATGCTGAAACTTACGAAGTGAAGTCTGGAGATACTCTATCAAAAATTGCACTAGAAAATAACACTTCAGTAGAAAATATTATTGCATCTAACAATCTGACCAATGAAGATTTGATCTATGCAGGACAAATTATTGAGTTAGGTGAGCGTTCAAAATCTATGATTGATAAAGTTGCTCCACAAGAGCAAGCAAAACCTGCTGAAAGTGCAACTACAGCAACTGCACAAACTGCTCAAAAACAAACAACTTATGCAGCAAATGCTGCAGTGACTTCTGCACAATCAACAAATGGTGGAATTGTTCTATCAAATGGGAATACTGCTGGAGAACAAGGATCTTATGCAGCTGCTCGTATGGCTGAAATGACTGGTGTACCTGCTTCTACTTGGGAAGCAATTATTGCCCGTGAATCAAATGGTCAAGTAAATGCAGCAAATGCTTCTGGTGCCAGTGGTTTGTTCCAAACAATGCCAGGTTGGGGTTCAACTGCAACAGTTGATGATCAAATCCAGGCTGCATACAATGCATATAGCTCACAAGGTTTATCAGCTTGGGGTTATTAAAAAAATAGGTTTACAACTTGTAAACCTATTTTTTTAATGTCTCAAGAATGTCAAGTGGAGAGTGACAAATAAAATCTGGTGAGTAAAGAAGTAGCTCTTCAAGATCTCCAAATCCCCAAGTGACGGCCATGGTTTTTATGCCAACTGTTTGACCTCCAATGAGGTCAAATTTTGTGTCTCCAATAATCACTGTCTCCTCTTTTGGAAGGTCATTGCTTGACAAGGCGTATCGAATGACATCGGCTTTGTGGATACGATCTGAATTTGATCCATAAATTCCTTTAAAGTATTTATCGATACCTAAATCTTGACACATCTGTAAAGCAACTGGTTCATGTTTTGAAGTAGTTACATAAAGAGGAATGTTTTCGTCTTGTAATGCTTTCAAAGCTTCTACTATCTGAGGAAACAGAGTTGATTTGTATTGACCTTTTTCATGATAATACTGGCGATAGATCATCACTGCTTGATCTACCAAAGTTTCAGGAAGGGTAGCTTCAAAACTAGAAATCAAAGGTGGTCCCATAAAACTACGGATAGTTTTGAGATCGGGTTGAGGAACCTTCAAAGTATCGAATGTATGTTGAAAGCTCTCTGTAATTCCCTTGGAACTGTCAACTAATGTTCCATCTAAATCAAAAAATAAGGCTTGCATGTTATTCTCCAAATATCTCTTTTTGTAATCTACGTCCGGTTGGTGTTGCTGCCAATCCTCCTTCAGCTGTTTCTCTAAAGGCAGTCGGAAGACTAGATCCAACTTGGTACATGGCGTCAATCACTTCATCAACAGGTATTTTTGATTCAATACCTGCTAAGGCCATATCAGCAGCAATGAAGGCATAGCTAGCTCCCATTGCGTTCCGTTTAACACATGGAACTTCCACGAGTCCTGCTACTGGATCACAAATGAGCCCAAGCATGTTTTTGATGACAAAACAGACTGCTTGACTCGCTTGATAAGGAGTTCCCCCAGCAGCTAGTGTCAATGCTGCTGCACTCATAGCTGAAGCAGAACCAACTTCTGCTTGACAACCACCTTCTGCACCTGAAATAGAAGCATTATTTGCGATCACTAAACCAAAAGCTCCAGCTGTCAGTAGAAAATCTAATTGTTGCTGACGGTTTAACCCTAATTTTTGAGTTGCTGCAGTGAGAACTGCGGGGAGGCAGCCAGCAGATCCTGCAGTGGGTGTTGCGCAGACCAGTCCCATCTTAGCATTGTGTTCGTTGACAGCAATAGCATTCTTCGCTGCGGTTAGGACGGTCAAGTCAGATAACGTTTTTCCTGATTTGATATAGCGATCTAATTTTGCGGCATCCCCACCGGTTAACCCACTACGAGAGTGGTTTTCATTTAACCCTAACTTTACAGAATCAATCATCACTTCTAAATTACGGGTCATTAATCGTAGGACTTCTTCTCGTTCACGACCGGTTAGTTCAAATTCAGTTGCAATCATTAACTCTGCGACGTTTCCTTCGTATTGTGTGCTTGCTTGTTCTACGAGGTCTACAATTGAATAAAACATATGAACTCCTTATTTGAAAAAGTTGACATTATGAAGATGAGGAATTTTACGGATATCTTCGATCGCTGCTTCACAACTTCTTGAGTCAACTTCTATAATCATAATCGCTTTTTCTCCAGCTTTTTCCCGTGTTACATTCATTTGTGCAATGTTAATATCATAGCGAGAAAGAGCTTCTGTCACATGAGCGATCATTCCAGGGACGTCCTGGTGAACAATGATAATGGTTGGAGTATTCATATTTAGCGAGATGGCAAAGCCATTTAACTCAGTAACCTGTATGTTCCCACCACCAATTGAGATTCCAGTGACAGAAATCGTTTTATGATCATTTTTAACAGTAATAGTCGTTGTATTTGGGTGAGGAGCATTGCTTTCTTTTTGAATAGACCAAACAATCCGAATGCCTCGTTCATGTGCAATTTTTAGACTATCTGGGATTCTAGGATCATCTGTGTCCATTCCTAAGATGCCCGCTACTAAGGCTAAATCTGTTCCATGACCACGATAGGTTTTGGCGAAGGAATTAAATAATTGGAACTCAACTTCTTTTGGTTCCTCTCCAAAGATAGAAGAAACAATTTTACCAATTCGAACAGCACCTGCAGTGTGACTACTGGATGGGCCGATCATCACAGGTCCAATAATATCAAAAACTGATTGGAATTTTAAAGAGTTCATGCTCTGCTCCTTTGTGATCACTTTACTTCATTATATCAGATATGGCTGATGATTTCTTCTATTTTTCCCGAAATATCTGAGAAATCTTAAAGGGGGCTTAAAGCATTTATATTATCCTGGATTTTTAGTATTTCTAACATCTGACTGAAATATTTGACACATTATTTCAATAAATATGAAATATTTCTTGTGTAGTATAGAGGTATACCAATAAAGGAGTACATAATAATGAATAAAAAACAAATGATGAAACGAATTATTGGACTTAGTTTACTTGCAGGACTTTTCCTTCCAATTGTAGCGAATGCAGATTCTTATACTGTAAAATCAGGTGATACTTTATCAGCTATTGCTAAAGAGAAGAACACAACGGTTGATGCGATTGCTAAGAAAAATAAGATTAGTAACGTGAATCTCATCTCAGTTGGTCAAGTTCTTGAGATTGAAGATGCAAATACAACGCAGAAAACCACGGAGCAAGCTCCTGCTAGTAAAACTGATACTACACAAGCAACAACTACTGTCTCTGCTTCAGATGGCTTGAGTGCGGAAGATGCAGCTGCTAAGGAATGGATTGCCCAAAAAGAGTCAAGTGGTAGCTATACAGCACAAAATGGCCAATATTATGGCCGTTACCAATTGACTATCACTTATTTGAATGGTGATTTATCACCTGCAAACCAAGAAAAAGTAGCCAATCAATATGTTGTCAACCGTTATGGATCATGGTCAGCAGCTAAAAATTTCTGGTTGGCAAATGGCTGGTATTAAATTCGTTTAAAAAGAGTTCTTGAATAGGACTCTTTTTAAATTTACAGACTTGTAAACCCATCGATCCTGATCAACAAAAAGAATAGTAAGATGCTTGTTTTCTAATATAAAGCGTGTTAAAATGGTAACTGCTCAAAACGACCTTCAATCGTTGAAGCAAACCACGACCTTCAATCGTGAGAAACGAAAAGATGGGAGAAATCTATGAGTGATAACTCGAAAACACGTGTTGTTGTTGGTATGAGTGGTGGTGTGGATTCATCTGTAACAGCTTTATTATTAAAGCAACAGGGTTACGATGTCATCGGTATCTTCATGAAAAACTGGGACGACACAGACGAAAATGGCATCTGTACAGCTACAGAAGATTACAAAGATGTAGCAGCGGTTGCAGACCAAATTGGCATTCCTTACTATTCTGTCAACTTTGAGAAAGAATACTGGGATCGTGTCTTTGAATATTTCCTTGCCGAATACCGAGCTGGTCGAACACCAAATCCGGATGTCATGTGTAATAAGGAAATCAAATTTAAGGCCTTTTTAGATTATGCTATGACACTCGGTGCAGATTATGTAGCGACAGGGCACTATGCGCGTGTGGCGCGTGATGAGGATGGCATTGTCCATATGTTACGTGGCGTTGACAACGGGAAGGATCAAACTTATTTCTTAAGCCAACTGTCACAAGAACAACTTCAAAAAACCATGTTCCCATTGGGACATTTGGAAAAGCCTGAGGTTCGCCGTCTAGCTGAAGAAGCTGGATTGGCAACAGCTAAAAAGAAAGACTCAACTGGAATTTGCTTTATCGGAGAAAAGAATTTCAAAGAATTTCTAGGGAACTACCTTCCTGCCCAACCAGGTCGAATGATGACCATCGATGGACGAGATATGGGTGAACATGCTGGTTTGATGTATTACACAATCGGTCAACGGGGTGGACTTGGAATTGGTGGCCAACAAGGTGGAGACAATGCTCCATGGTTTGTAGTTGGGAAAGACCTCAGTCAAAATATTCTTTATGTCGGTCAAGGCTTCTACCATGAAGCATTGATGTCAACAAGTTTACAGGCTAGTCAAGTTCACTTTACACGAGATATGCCAGAAGAGTTTACATTAGAGTGTACAGCTAAGTTCCGCTATCGTCAACCAGATTCTAAGGTAACTGTACACGTTAAAGGTGACAAGGCAGAAGTGGTTTTTGCAGAACCTCAACGAGCCATTACACCAGGACAAGCTGTTGTTTTTTACGACGGTGAAGAGTGTCTAGGCGGTGGCTTGATTGACAATGCTTATCGGGATGGAAAAGTTTGTCAGTATATTTAGAATTTTCTAGGAGGAACGAAAGTGTTTCAGTTCTTTAAGAAAAAAATAGAGAACACAAAGACTATCTCTGATTATAAGAAACAATATTTGAGGGAAAAAACGACGGAGTCAATTGAAGCTTTGTTCAAGGAATTGAAGAAATCTAAAGTTTGGGTTCCCTTTAATGCTTCTTTAATGGATGGGAGTGACGAACAAGAAGGTATTCGTCTAAAACCGGATATTCTACGAAAGGGAGACGACTACTTTTATCCTTGTTTCTTGACGGAACAGGATATTCCTAAAGATTATTACGATCGTTTTTCTTGGCTGCAATTACCTTTTACGGACTGTTTATTTACTGCAGAAAGGATAGGAAAGTTTCCAGTGAGAGGGATTGTTCTAGATGCATTCTCTGATCCAGTTGAGATTGACAAAGGAGTTTTTGAAGCAATCCGTCAGTCTTAGTATATTTAAATTGACAAATTTTCTCAATTTGCTACAATGATAAAAGCAATAGAAATGATGGTCAAAGCTCATGGATGTTGTAGGCTTTTTTGTCCTGCACTTCTCAGAGTTTTGACTATTTTTGTGTGATTTCGAAAGGAAGTAAAATGAGGCAACAGGATTTTCGGACGAAAATAGGTTCTACTGTTTTTGGTGTGAGAGCGACTGCTTTGATTGTAAAAGATAATCGCTTGTTCGTCATAGAAGATGAGGACGGCTGTTATACAATCGGAGGTGCTATTCAAGTCAATGAAACTACAGAAGATGCTGTAGTTCGGGAAGTAAAAGAGGAACTTGGTGTTACATCTAAAGCAGGTCCACTAGCTTTCGTGGTTGAAAATCACTTTGAACAAGCTGGAATCCACTACCATAACATTGAATTTCATTATTTTGTGGACTTGCTGGAAGATGCACCTTTGGTCATGCAGGAAGATACAAAGCAATTACCTTGCCGTTGGATTGCTTTAGATGAATTACATACTGTTGACCTGAAACCGGCTTTTTTAAAATCAGCCCTACCAGACTGGGACGGAAAATTACGACACATCCATCTTGAGAAATAGGAGAAATAGAATGAATAATAACTTTATAGAAGAATACGATATCATTGTAATCGGTGCGGGGCATGCGGGAGTAGAAGCCTCTCTAGCTGCTAGTCGTATGGGTTGTAAGGTCTTACTTGCGACTATTAACATTGAAATGCTGGCTTTTATGCCTTGTAATCCCTCTATTGGTGGTTCTGCTAAGGGGATTGTCGTGCGTGAAGTCGATGCCCTCGGTGGAGAAATGGCGAAGAATATCGACAAGACCTACATCCAAATGAAAATGCTCAATACTGGTAAAGGTCCTGCGGTTCGTGCACTTCGGGCTCAAGCAGATAAAGAACTTTACTCAAAAGAAATGCGGAAAACGGTTGAAAACCAAGAAAATTTAACTCTTCGCCAAACTATGATTGATGAGATTTTGGTGGAGAATGGTAAGGTTGTTGGTGTAAGGACTGCCACTCACCAAGAGTATGGGGCAAAGGCTGTTATTGTCACTACTGGGACAGCTTTGCGCGGAGAAATTATCATTGGAGATCTCAAGTATTCGTCAGGACCTAATCATAGTCTAGCTTCTATCAATTTGGCCGATAATCTCAAACAACTAGGATTAGAAATTGGACGTTTCAAAACAGGGACACCACCTCGTGTAAAGGCATCGTCAATTAATTATGACGAAACGGAAATTCAACCTGGAGATGAAGCTCCAAATCATTTTTCTTATACATCGCGTGATGAAGATTATGTAAAGGATCAGGTTCCTTGTTGGTTGACTTATACGAATGGGCATAGCCATGAAATTATCCAGAATAATTTACACCGGGCACCTATGTTTACAGGGGTTGTAAAGGGAGTAGGTCCTCGCTATTGTCCATCCATTGAGGATAAAATTGTCCGTTTTGCTGACAAAGAGCGTCATCAACTATTCTTAGAACCTGAGGGACGAAATACAGAAGAAGTCTATGTTCAAGGGCTGTCAACGAGTTTACCAGAGGATGTTCAACGGGATCTCGTCCATTCTATTAAGGGGCTTGAGAAGGCAGAAATGATGCGAACGGGTTATGCGATTGAGTATGATATGGTTTTGCCTCATCAATTGCGCGCAACTTTAGAAACCAAGAAAATTTCAGGTCTCTTTACAGCTGGCCAAACCAATGGAACGTCTGGCTATGAGGAAGCTGCTGGTCAAGGAATTATTGCAGGGATCAATGCGGCTCTAAAAATCCAAGGAAAACCAGAACTCATTTTGAAACGCAGTGATGGTTATATTGGGGTCATGATCGATGATTTGGTAACAAAGGGAACGATCGAACCGTATCGTTTGTTAACAAGCCGTGCAGAATACCGTCTGATTTTGCGTCATGATAATGCCGATATGCGCTTGACAGAAATGGGACGAGCAATTGGATTGGTAGATGATGAACGTTGGCAACGTTTCGAAACCAAGAAGTATCAGTTTGAAAACGAGATGAAGCGTTTAGATAGTATTAAGTTAAAGCCTGTAAAGGAAACCAATGAAAAGATTGCTGCAATGGGCTTTAAACCATTGACAGATGCTGTCACTGCTAAAGAATTCTTGCGACGACCAGAAGTCTCTTACCAAGATGTGGTAGAATTTATCGGTCCTGCAGCTGAAGAACTGGATGATAAAATCATTGAATTGATTGAAACTGAAATTAAATACGAAGGCTATATCTCAAAAGCAATGGACCAAGTCGAAAAAATGAAGCGTATGGAAGAAAAACGAATTCCTGCGAATATTGACTGGGATGATATTGACTCTATTGCAACCGAAGCGCGTCAAAAATTTAAATTAATTAATCCAGAAACGATTGGTCAAGCAAGTCGTATCTCAGGTGTCAATCCAGCGGATATCTCTATTTTAATGGTTTACTTGGAAGGTAAATCTCGGAGTATCTCCAAAAACAAAGCAAACCACTAATCAAATGGGGCTGAGATGATGTTTCAGCCTCAATTTTATGGATTGAAATCTGTTGTTACTATTTACACAGTTGTAAACCTTGTTTACAAAGTAGTGAAGCCGAGGAAGAGCTTTTACAGGTCGATCTTCTCTGTAATATAGAGAGAAACCTCGCTTTTTACCTCTATTTATGGTATAATTCCGAGAAGAGGTTTATGATGAAAAAATTTCGTTTATCGTTCATCCATTATGTGTTAATTGGTTTTATTTCATTTGCAATTTTAGCAATTTTTTTAAGAATCTTTGGCAAAGGCTATGTAACTCTCATTGCAATTTTTTTAGTCTTAGCTGGATTGATTGCTTTATTTGAATACCAGTTACAAATTTCAGAGTTAGATGAATTAGAACAAATACAATATGTTAACCATCAGGCAGAAAGCGGATTAGCATCCCTCCTTGATAAAATGCCTGTTGGAGTTATCAAGATTAATGAAGAATCAAATGAAGTAGAGTGGTTCAACCCTTATGCTGAATTGATTTTTTCAACAGATGATGGAGACTTTGATGTTGAATCCTTGAAAAAGTTACTCAATACTCTGTTTGAGGATAAAGGTCATTATGTCACTGTAGCCGATAAGAAATATTCTGTTTACTTTGATCAGACGTCTAGTGTTGTTTACTTTTTTGATGTTTCAAGTGAGTATGAAGCAACTGTGGGATTGGTGACAACTCGTCCCGTTATCGGTATTATTTCTGTTGATAACTATGATGATCTAGAAGATGTCATTTCAGACTCTGATATTAGCAATATCAATAGTTTTATTGCCAACTTTGTAGAAGAGTTTACAGCTCATTACCATATGTTTTACAGACGTGTGGGGATGGATCGTTTCTATTTGTTTACAGACTACACGGTCTTAGAACAGTTGATGGAATCAAAATTTTCTGTCATCGATCAATTCCGTGAAGAAGCTAAAAATCGTGAGCTACCTATTACCTTAAGTATGGGATTCTCGTATGGTGACGGGGAGCATGATGAGATTGGTAAAGTGGCTCTCTTGAACCTAAACCTTGCGGAAGTTCGTGGTGGGGATCAAGCAGTAGTCAAAGAAAACGATGAACAGAAAAACCCTATTTTCTTTGGTGGTGGAACAGCTTCTGCTGTGAAGCGGACGCGGACTCGCACACGCGCTATGATGACAGCTATTTCGGATAAGATTAAATCCGTTGATCAAGTTTTCATTGTTGGGCATAGAAACTTGGATATGGACGCTTTAGGAGCGTCTGTGGGAATGCAGTTTTTCTCTAGCAATATTTTGGCTTCCTCTTATGTGGTCTATGACCCGCATGCAATGGCTAGTGATATTTCAAGAGCAATTGCGAAACTAGAAGAAGAGCAGGTAACGAAAATCCTTCCCCTAGAGGAAGCCATGCAAATGGTGACGGATCGCTCTTTGTTAATTATGGTTGACCATTCTAAGACAGCCTTGACCCTTTCTAAAGAATTTTATCAGGAATTCCAACAGATTATTGTCATTGACCATCATCGTCGGGATGATGATTTCCCTGAAAATGTTCTGATCACCTATATTGAAAGTGGAGCAAGTAGTGCGAGCGAATTGGTTAGTGAACTTATTCAGTTCCAGAAGTCGAAGAAAAATCGGTTAACGAAGATTCAAGCTAGTGTCTTGATGGCTGGAATTATGCTGGATACTAAGAACTTCTCCGCACGTGTTACGAGTCGGACCTTTGATGTGGCGAGTTACCTTCGTTCAAGAGGTAGTGATAGTGTAACCATCCAGGAGATCTCTGCGATTCAGTTTGATGAGTACCGCGAAGTGAACGAACTGATCTTGACTGGTGAAAAGATTTTGCCGCATATCATCGTAGCTTGTGCCAATACGACTAAAGCCTATGATTCAGTAACTATTAGTAAAGCAGCTGATAGTATGCTAGCCATGTCTGAGGTGGAAGCAACCTTTGTCATTGCTTGTAATCAAAGTGGAACTGTCTCGATTTCTGCACGAAGTCGAAGCAAAGTCAATGTACAGCGTATCATGGAACAGCTTGGCGGAGGAGGTCATTTCAACTCGGCGGCTTCTCAAATTGAGGGTCAAGATTTAATGAGTATTCGTCAACAACTGATTGAGACTATTGAAAACGAAGTAACTATTGAAAAGGAGAATGTAGAATGAAAGTTATTTTCTTAGCGGATGTAAAAGGTAAAGGTAAAAAGGGCGAAATTAAAGAAGTGCCTACTGGTTATGCACAAAACTTTTTGATCAAAAAAAATCTTGCGAAAGAAGCCAATGCCCAAGCAATCGGTGAGCTTCGTGGAAAACAAAAGTCAGAAGAAAAAGCGCATGCTGAATTGTTAGCGGAAGCGCAAAAGATTAAAGCAAAATTAGAAGAAGAAGCAACTGTTGTTCAATTCACTGAAAAAATTGGGCCAGATGGCCGTACTTTCGGCTCTATTACTAATAAAAAGATTGCAGAAGAGCTTGAGAAACAATTTGGCATTAAAATTGATAAACGTCATATCCAAGTTTCCTCTCCAATTCGTTCAACAGGTTTGATTGACATCCCTGTAAAAATTTATCAAGATGTTACAGGTGTGATTAATATTCGTGTAAATGAAGGGTAAACACGATCGATAGAAAGGTTTTTTTATGGCTGAGATAGAGGAATTACGAACACAACCTCAGGATATCCAAGCGGAGCAATCAGTGTTGGGAGCCATCTTTATTGATGAGGGGAAATTGGTCTTTGTTCGTGAATATATCGAGCCTGGCGATTTCTTTAAGTACTCGCACCGTTTGATTTTTAAAGCCATGATCGATCTAGCTGACCGCGGGGATGCGATTGATGCGACGACTGTTCGAAATATTTTAGATAGTCAGGGGGATCTCCAAAATATTGGCGGTCTCTCCTATTTGGTAGAAGTCATTAATTCGGTACCAACTTCAGCTAACGCGGAGTATTACGCGAAGATTGTTGCCGAAAAAGCTGTCTTACGTCGATTGATCTCTCGATTAACGGAAAGTATTAATCAAGCTTATGATGGTGCAAGTCCTTCAGATGAAATCATTGCGGGTGCTGAAAAAGCTCTGATTGATGTTAGTGAAAACGCAAATCGTAGTGGATTTAAAAATATTCGAGACATCTTGAATATAAATTTTGGTAGCTTAGAAGCCCGTTCGCTTCAAACCTCTGATATCACGGGTATTGCGACAGGCTATCGCGATTTGGACCATATGACGACGGGGCTACATGAGGAAGAATTGATTATTTTAGCGGCTCGTCCTGCGGTAGGGAAAACAGCCTTTGCTCTAAATATTGCTCAAAATATCGGGACAAAGTTGGATAAGACAGTGGCTATTTTCTCATTAGAAATGGGTGCTGAAAGTTTGGTAGACCGGATGCTAGCTGCTGAAGGCTTGATTGAATCCCATTCGATTCGTACAGGTCAATTGACGGATGAAGAGTGGCGGAAATATGCCATTGCTCAAGGAAATTTGGCCAATGCGAGTATTTACATCGATGATACCCCAGGAATTCGGATCACTGAGATTCGTTCGAGAGCAAGAAAATTGGCGCAGGAAACAGGGAATCTCGGTCTTATCCTGATTGACTATCTGCAACTGATTACAGGGACTGGAAGAGAAAACCGTCAACAGGAAGTTTCAGAAATTTCTCGTCAGTTAAAAATTTTGGCGAAGGAACTAAAAGTTCCCGTCATTGCTTTGAGTCAGCTATCACGTGGTGTGGAACAGCGCCAAGACAAACGTCCTGTTCTTTCTGATATTCGTGAATCTGGATCGATTGAGCAGGATGCGGATATTGTTGCTTTCTTGTACCGTGATGATTATTATGATCGAGCTGGTGAAGAGGAAGAAGATGGAATGCCCAATAATACGGTTGAAGTGATTATCGAGAAAAACCGTTCAGGTGCGCGTGGGACAGTCGAATTAATATTCCAAAAGGAATACAATAAATTCTCAAGTATTTCAAAGAGAGAGGATCAATAAGATGAGTGATGCATTTACAGATGTTGCAAAAATGAAAAAAATTAAAGAAGAGATCAAGGCCCATGAAGGACAAGTGGTTGAAATGACGCTTGAAAATGGACGGAAACGTCAAAAAAATAAATTTGGACGCTTGATTGAGGTCTATCCTTCTTTATTTATTATCGAGTATACGAACGACAATAGCTTACCAGGTGAACCAGCTAATACATACGTGGAGTCTTACACCTATTCAGATATTTTAACAGAGAAGAATTTAATTCGTTATTTGGATTAATTTCTTGCTTTTATCGTCTAAATCAGTTATTATAATAAATACATATGGGAGTCTGTGTACAGTCTGAGAGGAAGTGTAAGCTTCGACCGCACCTGATCTGGGTAATGCCAGCGTAGGAAACAAATGAAATGTATTTTTCGTTATGAGTGACCTTGTGCAATCCGTCTCCTATTTTGGAGGCGTTTTTTATTTGTGAGAAAGGGGGTTACGATGTCTCTTGTAAAAAGATATTCAAAACAGTTGATAGGATTTGCAGGTTTTAGCAGCCTTCTTGTCTTATGGCAGTTAGCAGGTTTTTTAAATATTCTCCCCAAATTTGTATTACCAACGCCACTTGAAATTGGAAATGCCTTTGTACGAGATCGAGCTCTCCTGATTCATCACAGTTTGTCTACCCTTCAAGTGGCCTTGATCGGACTTGTTATAGGGGTTCTTCTTGCTGCCGGCTTTGCGATTCTCATGGATAGTTTTCAATGGGTGAATGATCTGGTCTATCCTTTTATGGTTGTTATTCAAACCATTCCGACGATTGCCTTGGCCCCTATCCTGGTTCTTTGGTTTGGTTATGGTATGCTTCCAAAACTGGTTTTGATCATTATTACGGTGGTATTTCCCATCGTAGTCAGTCTGTTAGATGGTTTTCGGCATTGCGATCAAGATATTCTGAGATTGTTTCAGATTATGCAAGCCAATCGCTTTCAGACCTTAGCTCATTATAAAATTCCTGCAGCGCTTCCTTATTTTTTTGCAGGTTTACGTGTGAGCGTTTCCTATGCTTTTATCAGTACGGTAGTTTCAGAATGGTTAGGAGGTTTTGATGGATTGGGGGTCTATATGATCCAATCGAAGAAGTTATTTCAGTATGATACGATGTTTGCGATCATTGTATTGATTTCTGCTATTAGTTTACTCGGTATGTTTCTCGTTGATCAATTAGAACGAACCATTCTAAAATGGAAAAAGGATTGACAAACTTGTAAATGGTGTAAAAATTAAATTGACAAAAATGTAAAAGAGGTATAGCTAATGAAAAAGTCAATAGGTTTATTTTTCTCAATAATATTGGGATTTGTTTTCTTGAGTGCTTGTCAAAATTCTGTCAAGCAATCGTCAAGTGGTTTGAAAAAGATTGATTTTATTCTAGATTGGACCCCGAATACCAATCACACGGGTCTCTATGTAGCAAAGGAAAAAGGGTACTTTAAAGATGCAGGACTGGATGTAGATATAAAACTTCCTCCGGAAGACAGTAGTTCTGATTTGATTATCAATGGGAAAGCTCCATTTGGTATTTATTTCCAAGATTCTATGGCCAAGAAATTGGATAAAGGTGCGGGTATTACCGCTATTGCAGCTATTGTCGAACACAATACGTCAGGGATTATTTCAAGAAAAGATGCAGCGATCACAAGTCCAAAAGATTTGGTTGGTAAGAAGTATGGTACCTGGAATGATCCGATTGAGTTGGAAATGATCAAATCGATGATGAAAAAAGAAGGGGCTGATTTTAATCAAGTAAAATTGGTTCCAAATAGTGATTCAAATTCCATTACTCCGATTGAAAATAAGGTCTTTGATGCTGCTTGGATTTATCACGGTTGGGATGGAATTTTGGCTGAGCAAAAGGGAATGAAAACCAATTTCTTCTATATGAAAGATTTTGTTCCTGCATTTGACTACTATTCGCCTGTTATTATTGCTAACAATGACTATTTGAAATCTCATAAAGAGGAAGCAAAAAAATTCATTCAAGCGGTGAAAAAAGGCTACCAATATGCTATAGAGCATCCAGAAGAAGCAGCAGATATCTTGATTAAACAGGCCCCTGCTTTGGCTAACCAGCGTGATTTTGTACTAGCTTCTCAAAAATATCTTTCCAGTCAATATGCTTCAGACAAGGATAAATGGGGACAGTTTGACTCCAAACGTTGGAATGCTTTTTATGCTTGGGCAAAAGAGCAAGGATTGGTTTCAAATGACTTAGAAGACAAAGGTTTCACAAATGAATTGGTAGGTGACTGATATTTTAACCGTAAAAGATGTAAGTTTCTCTTTTGGAGATAAAGCAGTTTTAAACAATGTATCACTAGAAGTGCAAAAAGGAGAAATCGTCTCTATTCTAGGTCCAAGTGGGGTAGGGAAATCAACCTTGTTTAATTTAATTGCTGGGATCCTTCCCTTACAAAAGGGCGCTATAGAAGTAGATGATGCCCCGATCTCCTTTGGAAAAGTCAGCTATATGCTACAAAAGGATCTTTTGTTAGAACATAAGACAGTATTGGGAAATATTATTCTTCCCCTTCAATTAAAAAAGATTCCTAAGGAAGAGGCAACATCTACAGCTCTAAAATTGTTAGATGAATTTAAATTGGGAAGTATCGCCAACCTTTATCCTAATGCGCTGAGTGGGGGGATGCGGCAACGGGTGGCGCTATTAAGGACTTATCTATTGGGTCATTCTGTCTTCCTATTAGATGAAGCTTTTAGTGCCTTAGATGAATTGACAAGGCAGGATCTTTATCACTGGTATCTAGAAAGCAAGGAACGTCTTGGTCTCACCACTCTAGTGATCACTCATAGTATCGAAGAAGCTTTGACATTGAGTGACCGGATCTATATCTTGAATCATAATCCCGGTGAAATTATTGCAGATCTTCCTTTAAAATGGGATCCAGCAACGGATAGAGACTGGCAACAATTGCAATATAAAAAACGAATCATAGAATTATTGTCTGAATTTCATTGAAATTGTTTTGAAGGACTTTACAAAGTTTCTATTCCGTGATAGAATAGAGTTTGTGCGAAATGACAGCAGGACAAAATGAAGCTCGTCAACAGGAAGTCAGCTAGAAAAGTAACCTTTGCTGTTTGGGCGAAGGCTTTCTGAACGAATCAGGTTTGTCTAAAACGTTATTTCCTACAAAAATTATTTTTATAGGAGGACATTTCAAATGTCACGTTATACAGGACCATCTTGGAAACAATCTCGCCGTCTTGGCTTGTCACTTACAGGTACAGGTAAAGAATTGGCACGTCGTAACTACGTACCAGGTCAACACGGACCAAACAACCGTTCAAAATTGTCAGAATACGGTTTGCAATTAGCTGAAAAACAAAAACTTCGTTTCTCTTACGGACTTGGTGAAAAACAATTCCGTAACTTGTTCGTACAAGCTACTAAAGTTAAAGAAGGAACTGTCGGTTTCAACTTCATGCTTCTTTTGGAACGTCGTTTGGATAACGTTGTTTACCGTCTTGGACTTGCGACTACTCGTCGTCAAGCTCGTCAATTCGTTAACCACGGTCACATCCTTGTTGACGGAAAACGCGTTGATATCCCTTCATACCGCGTAACTCCAGGTCAAGTGATCTCAGTTCGCGAAAAATCAGCTAAGGTTCCAGCTATCCTTGAAGCTGTTGAAGCTACAGTTGGACGTCCAGCATTCGTATCATTCGATGCTGACAAACTTGAAGGTTCATTGACTCGCCTTCCAGAACGCGATGAAATCAACCCAGAAATCAACGAAGCACTTGTCGTTGAATTCTACAACAAAATGCTTTAATTTTAAGATATACTTTGCAGAAAGCCTACTACAGTGGGCTTTTTGTTTTGTCTTAAAGGGTTGATTTCTGGCTTTGCTCCCCTTTTTGTTTTCTTAAAACCTAAACCTGCTAATAAAAAAACTCCTGATCTAGATCGATCAGGAGAGACTGTTACCGTAACATTTTCATTAAAAATTCAGCCATTTGTTGAGGACTTTCTTTTTTTCCGCGCGAAACCCACATCTGACAGACTCCGAAGAAGGCATTGGTCAGATAGACAGAACTGTAGACTCTTTCAATATCTGTTAATGATTTATGACTATAGCGCTCTTGCAAACTATCAACCAGAAGAATCTGTAATTTATGTCGTAAGAAGGTTTGGATCTCTTTGGTTCCATTCTCTGTCAGAAGAACTGCAAAGAGTGGCTCCTTGGTTAGGAATTCGAACACTTCTGTAATCGCTTGGCGCTTGTCGTCTTGGTGTTTGTCAAAGATATATTCAAGCTTGTGAAAGAGTGCTTGTTGGTAGCGCTCGATCATATCGTACTTGTCTCGATAGTGGGTATAAAAGCTAGAGCGACTAATGCCGGATTCTTGTGCTAACTCAACCGTTGTGATTTGGTCGAATGATTCCTTTTCTAGTAGTCGAACCATCGCCTCCTCGATATTTCGTTTTGTTTTTAATCGTTTATTGCTCTCAGTCATCTGTTAATCCTTTTTGCACAAAATTATACACAGTGTCTAAAAATAAAGATTTCCTACTTGTGAAAATTTCTAGAAACTGTATAATCTATTATATCAGAAATTTAGACAATGTGTATAAAAAGGAGACAAAAAATATGATGAAAGAATGGAAGGCTATTCTTAAAAAGCCAACATTTATCATTGTCATGATTGGGGTTGCTTTGATTCCAGCTCTTTATAATATTATTTTTCTATCTTCCATGTGGGATCCATATGGCCAAGTTTCGGATCTTCCTGTAGCGGTTGTCAATAAGGATCAATCTGCTACATATAATGGACAAAAGATGGAAATCGGAAAAGACATGGTGTCCAATTTGAAGGACAATGACTCACTTGATTTTCATTTTGTAGATGAGAAAGCTGCGAAAGATGGTCTTAAAAATGGCGATTATTATATGATTGTAACCCTGCCTGAGGATCTTTCAAAGAAAGCTAGCTCTATCTTAACCAATCATCCAGAACAGATGACCATTGATTACCAAACGTCCAGTGGTCATAGTTTTATCGCAGGAAAAATGAGCGACACTGCGATGACAAAGATGAAGCAGTCAGTGGCCGAAAAAGTGACCAATACGTATACAACAGCTTTATTTTCCAAAATGGGATCGCTTAAATCTGGTATGGGGACAGCGGCAGATGGAAGTGCTAAATTAGCAGATGGTGCAAGTAAATTGGAAGATGGTGGTCAAACACTGTCTACTAATTTGAATACATTGGCTCGTTCAAGCTTAGCATTTTCAGATGGTGCGACTACTCTTCGTACGGGTCTAGCAGCCTATACAGATGGTGTTGGTCAATTAGGAAATGGTCTCAATCAAATGGCTGGTCAACTTCCAAACTTGGTATCTGGCGTCAATCAATTAAATAATGGGTTTGGTACTTTTAATACAGGCTTGATGGCTTACGCTACCGGAGTGGATCGATTAGGAAATGGTCTCAATCAAATGGCGAGTCAAACCCCTCAGTTAGCTTCAGGAGTTGGTCAATTAACCAGTGGTATGGGGACCCTCAATGATGGTCTTGGGAATTATACCAATGGCGTGCGTCAATTGAATTCAGGCCTATCTAACTTTTCAAATGGTTTAGCAACCTATACAAATGGAGTCGCTACTTTATCAGAAGGAGCGGGTCAATTAAGTAGTCAATCTGCTACCCTTCGAAATGGGGTTTCACAATTAGAATCAGGTATTCAAACATTATCAAGCCAGCTACAAGCTTCTACAAGTCAATCTGCTCAGATTGATCAATTGGCAGCTGGTTTAAACCAATTAAATGCAGCGATTCAAAATGCTTCAGTAGATACCAGTCAACTTTCGTCTGGATTGACGAGTATTGCGAATTCAGCTCAATCAATCCTTGCTTCAGCCCAAGCGGATCGTGCAAATGCCCTTGCAAGTGTACAAGGGACAGCAGCCTATCAAGCAATGACAGCTGACCAACAAGCGGAAATCAATGCGGCGATCTCATCGAGCCCAAGCTCGAGTGAAACGGCGGCTCAAGGGATCTTGACTACGATTCAAACGATCCAAGGTAGTTTGAATACAGGAAATAGCTTGACACAACTGCAAACGGCAGCCAATCAAGTTTTACCGACAGCTTCTTCTACCTTGACAGACTTGTCAAGTGGTTTGTCTAAGATCCAATCCGCAGTTAGTGGACAATTGTTACCAGCTAGTCAAACCATCAGTCAGGGGATCGACGCTTATACAGCAGGTGTCGATAAAATCGCTAATGGAGCAACCCAACTTCAGACCAATAGTAGCACTTTAACGGATGGTGCTAGTCAGTTAGCAGCAGGTGTTGGCCAACTAGATAGTAAATCATCAGAATTACTTGCAGGAAGCAATCAATTAGCTTCTGGTCTAGGTGAGTTAAATGGGAAGATGCCTGCCTTGACATCAGGCATGAATCAACTGGCTTCAGGAGCGACTCAATTAACAGGTAAGTCGGGTGAATTGGTTGCCGGTGCTGGAAAATTAGCTGACGGTGTAGGACAATTGAACAGCAAAACTCCAGAGTTGGCAGGTGGTGTCAACAAACTTGTCACTGGTGTCAATCAGTTGACAGAAAAATCAGGTCAATTGGTGACTGGTGCTGATAAACTAGCCGACGGTGCAAATCAAATCTCAGATGGGTCCAGCAAATTAGCAGCAGGTGGCCAAACATTGACAAATGGTTTAGGTGAATTAGCAACAGGAAGCCAAACCTTGAGTCAAGGATTAAACGATGCTAAGGGACAATTGAATGTGGCTACAACTGAAAAAGAAAACGCTAAAACCTTAGCAGATCCTGTCACTTTGTCTAAAACAGACCGTGACAATGTCCCGGTGAATGGTGTCGGAATGGCTCCTTATATGATCTCTGTAGCACTCTTTGTTTGTGCCTTGTCAACCAATATGATCTTTGCAAAATTGCCATCCGGTCGTCATCCTGAAAGTCGCTGGGCATGGTTTAAATCTCGCTTTGAGGTCAACGGAACGATTGCGGTGATTGCAGGAGTCTTGGTCTATGGTGCCGTTCACTTGATTGGTTTATCAGCTAATCATGAGATGGCTACTCTCTTCCTTTGTGTGATTGGTAGTGTGGCCTTCATGTCTATCGTGACTGCTTTGACAACATGGCAAAGAAAGATCGGTGCTTTCCTTTCCTTGATCCTCTTGCTCTTGCAATTGGCTTCTAGTGCAGGAACCTATCCTCTTGCTTTGACAAATGGCTTTTTCCAAGCCATTCATCCATTCTTGCCAATGAGCTATACCGTTTCTGGTCTTCGTCAAACGATTTCGATGACAGGAGAAATTGGAAATCAAGTGGCCTTCCTTCTGATGACTATTGCTCTTTTTGCAGGGCTAGGAATGTGGTTCTATAATCCAAAACAATATGAAGAGGACTAATCTTCGGGAACTCCCAACAGAATGTGTTGGGAGTTTTTTGTTTCATGTGAAACAAAAATTCTCGCTTGTCTAAGCGAGAATGTAAATTATTTAAAGAAGACGACATCAGGATTTGGAGTAATATAGAGAAGTTGGTCGTTTTCAAAGACCAGTTGGATAGTGTTGTTTTTATAGGTGTAAATGGTGTAGTTTACTCCGAATTTAGAAGCTTGTTTGAGATCAACAGCTCCCATCAAAAAGGCGTGAGCTTGTTCCCCTGTGATTTTTCCCTCGTGGTAGAGCCCTTTAATATTTTCTAATTCGGTATTTTCAAAAGATTCGGCAATATAAGCAGGGTCTGTTATTTGTTTCTCTGGATTTCCAAGAATTGTTTGGACAAGAGCGGTGGTATATCCTTCATAATCCGGCGTCTGTGCAAAAATTTTATCGTCATTTCTAGAGTAGGCTACTTTTAGGTTTCCTGTCGCATAAATCTTATCTTTTGGAGCTTCTTGAGCATTTTTAGGGAGTCCTTCGGTCGTGACGATGTCAGAAGAGGTTTCCGTAGTAGTTGAGGGAGAGCTAGAGGAGTTGCTTGAGCTATTTGAACTGGTTGAGCGACTCGGGAGGCTAGAACGACTCGAGCTACTTTTTTTAAAGGTTTTCTTTTTTGAGCTGGTAGCAGTGGGTACTTTTTTAAAGTTGATCTTAAGGTCCGGCACACAGGCTGATAGAAAAAGAAGAGACAGCAAGAGTGTGAAGAAAAGAGGGAGTGTCTGTTTTTTCATCATGTTCCTTTCGATAAGCTGATTGAATTTCTATTCTATCATAAAAAAGGCAACAAAAAAAGGTCAGGAAGAAATCCTGCCTTTGTTTGTTATTATTGATGCCCGCCTCCAGGTCCACCGCCTTGAGGTCCGCCACCTCCGGGAGCACCACCGCCTCCAGGCATGGAGTTGACAATTTCCGTTTGTTTTTCACCGTTGATATAGATGTCTCCGCCAGTGTAGGTAGCTGTTCCATCAAAGTCGAATCCAGATTGACCCGTTAATTTAATGGTTCCTCCGGTAACAGTGATATTTCCATTCGAATCAATTGGATCGGTATCGCCTTGGCCAACTTCAACGTTGAGGGTTCCACCATTCATAGTGAAGAAAATTTCATCTTGGTTGGCATTAGCATTGGCTGCATTGACACCATCATCGGTTGCATAGATGGTGATATCACCACCGTTGATGGTGATCGATTTTCCTTCGAGACCTTCGACAGACTCTGTCACCTCATAGGTTCCGCTATCGATGATCAGATCTCCAGAAGCATGGATGCCATCGTCTCCTGCAGTGATGGTCATTTTGTTATCTGAAAGGTACATGGTTCCGACCGAAGTATCTTCATCATTATCCACCTTGACGGCATCTTCATCTGCATCGATGGTCATGGTCGTACCAGTGATATTGAGTTCGTCATTGACGTTGAAGGCATCTCCTACAGCCGTTATCTTATAGGTTCCACCTGTGATATGGAGAGTGTCATTGGCTTTGATACCGTTGTTCTTCTTAGCGTCAATGTTGAGCGTACCTGAACCATTGATGGTGAGGTCGCCTTTAGAGAAGATCACCGCATCGGCATCTTCATCATTGTTTGAACTTGAATCAGACAAGGTATTGGTCGTGCCATCTGCTAGAGTCAGGTAGACATGACCTGCTTTCGTAGCAGAAATTGGCGCGTTGGTGTTGGTCATGGTAACGCCTTTCAAGACGATGTGAACATCATCTGAGTCACCTGCTTCGACCTTGATTTGAACTCCATCGGATTCACCAGAGATGACATAGGTTCCGGCCTTTGAGATGGTCACAGTTGATCCAGATACAGCAACGCCGTCACCTGATACACTTGCAGAAGATCCAGACAGTTTTACAGTAGAGGCTTTGCTTTCATCATAAGAGCTGTCCTTGTCCTTATCTGTAAAATAGTTGGAATTGTTTGTTTTATTTTTTGAAGTAGAAGTAGTGGTTGTTTGTGCAGTATTGCTTTTTGTAGCTGATTGTGATGACGCCTGGGTGCAAGCTGTCAGTAAGGTGAGGGTTGCGGCCCCCGTTAATAAAAATTTCCATTTGTTTGATTTCATGAGCTTTTCCTCTTGTTCAATTGATATGCTCCTAGTCTAAAGTTGCTAGCTGAAAGTTTCCTAAAGTTTTTCTGAAAGGAACCTTAACTTTAGTTTTCTTTAAGTTTGGCTTAATGACCAGTTAAGAAAGTCCCATTAAACTAGAAAGCACGTAAGTCGTATTCATACTTACTGAAGTTTAGAAACAATAGCCCCCTTAAAGGAGAAGAAACATGAAAAAAACAATTGAGACAAGTTTCAAACGAATCGAAACAAAATATATCGTCGCAAAAGATGACGTGAAGGACTTGATCAAAGACTTAAAAGAATACGTCGTAGAAGATGATTACCCAACCTCAACCATTTCAAACATTTATTTTGATACAGAAAATTTTGATGTCATTCAAGATGCTCTTGCCAAACAACACCGCCGTGAAAAAATTCGGATGCGGACTTATATAGAAAAACCTCAAGCAGACAGTCCAGTGTTTCTAGAGGTGAAGTCAAAAGATGAAGAAGGAATTGGCCATAAATTCCGCCTAGTCGCCACTTCACAAGCCATTATCAACTTGATGACAGATGGGAAAGTAGATCATCAGATACAAGATCCAGACTTAGTGCAAGAGATTCAGAGATTGCGCAAACGTTATGGTCATCGATTGGAACCACGGATGTTCATTTATTACGATCGCTTGTCTCTCAAAGAAAAGAAATCCATTCAGGGTTATCCTTATCAGAAGATTCGCGTGACAATCGATCAAAACCTAGTTTTTCGAGATCAGGCTGTTAGCCTTTTTGATGGGAAGAAAGGAGAACCTCTACTAGAGGATGACTTCGTGATCATGGAAATTAAGGCTCCTGGCCAAGAACCTAAATGGCTAAAGGATATTTTAGAGAAGTATGGTTTGGTGAAGCAGAAATTTTCAAAATATAGCTGTGCTTATCATAAATCACAAGGCTTGGATTATGCCCCAAGACCAGTTCAAGAAACGGTAGGTGCTGCCTATGTCTAATCTATTTGATTCTATTTTTAATAATGCCACAGCAACGGTGGATCCCTTGCGCTTACTGTTGGCCCTTTTGGTCAGCCTCTTTCTAGGGATGGCCCTATCTTGGACCTATAAATACCGAACACTTTACACTCGAGAGTTTGTCATTAGTTTGACCTTGCTTCCTTGTATGATGACCTTAGTGATCTTTTTGGTCAATGGAAGTTTGGGAACCTCGATTGCAGTGGCAGGGACCTTTAGTTTGATCCGTTTTCGTTCGGCTACGAGTGGTTCTAGAGAGTTGATTGCCATTTTCTTAGCTATGATTATAGGACTGGCAGCTGGATCTGGCTATCTTTTATTGGCCATTTTAACAACCCTCTCTTTACTAGGGGTGTGGCTGGTATTGGAGAACAAACAGAATAAGGCAGACCATCAACGGCGCCGCCATTTGACTATTACCGTCTCAAAACAAGATTCTGTTGCAGAACAAATCAGCCAGTTGTTGGACCAAAGTTGTTCAGAAATTGACTTTATTTCTGTCACAACGGCCCAAGCTGGAGAACAACTGACCTTGAACTACGAGGTAAATATGAAATCGAACATCGATGATTTTGCCCTTGCCAATCTATTGATTAACAAGATTGAAAATTGTGATGTCGCTCTGACAAAGAAAGCAAAGAAAAGAAAGAATCTATAACGGCTATCCTACTTTAGGATAGTTTTTTAGGGTTTTAAGAACTTTTTAAGAAAAAGTGGTATACTGTTTCTAAAAAATTGAAGGAATCCTTTATGAAAAAGACTGCTATTTTTGAAGATGTCGTCTCCATTATGACCCATGATTCATCTACCAGCAAGGATCGAAAAGGATGCGATCCAGAGCCTTTTCGAGAAAACATTACAGATGATATGACAGATGATGCCTTTCTCTATCAAGTTAAGGCTTACCTAGCTAGTTTTGGGGTGATCGGGCATGTTTCTTTTCGAGATAAAAAGGCCAGTCAAAAAGGGTTCCTTTTGAGAATAAATGGACAGAAACTGTATGTTGAGGAAGCTAATGAAGATACGGGTCTTCAAGTAGGAGATCAGATCCTAGCTCTGGATGGGAGTGAATTGGATCAGATAGCTTCTCTTCATAAAGCCTATTTTATCAGCAAGACCCCTGAAAGACACTACCGAGAATGGGCAGATTTGGTCTCTCAGTCAACGAGTGTCACCCTGCTTCGAGAAGGGAAAGAAAAGACCATTAAAGTAGTACCCAGTCGAGAACCGATCCAGGATCAGATTTTTTGGAAACGATTAGATGATGAGATTCTTTATCTTCGTCTGGATAACTTTATGGATGAAGGAGCCATTAGTCGGGTATATCAAGAGTGTTTACCGATGATGACGGAAGTCAAGTTTCTTCTCATTGATGTTCGACGTAACAGTGGAGGGACGGATTCTCTATATCTTCCTCTGTTACATCTAGGCTTAGAGAAGGATCAGGGCTATGATTCGCTTGACTGGGATGATGATGGCATGGAAATTCTCTATACGGAACGTAATGTTGATCTGCGCTTGAAAGACTTTGAGGACTGGATGCAACAGGAAGAAATTAGTCCCGAAACAGTTAAGCTACTTGAAGATATGAAAGAGAATTTGATCCACCATCGGGGGAAAGGCTATGTACCGTATAAGCAAGAAAGTGAGGAATTCTTCCCAGAGGTTAAAGGTGGCCACTATCCTGAACGGATCTTTGTCTTATCAGATATCTATTGCGGTTCTTCTGGCGATAACTTTGTTCAGATGATGAAGCAGTTTAAGAAGGTAACGGTGGTAGGTAGACCGACTCTCGGAATTTTAGACTATTCCAATTGTTGTACCGTTGATTATGGCGATTATCAATTGATGTTTCCTACTTCTCGTTGTCTATGCGTAGATCAAGGTAAAGGAATGACGGATCAAGGTGTTCTACCCGATATAGAGATTCCTTGGACACCTAGCCATTTCGAGAGAGATGTGGATCTGGACAAGTGTCTGGAGTTGATTCATCAGGGGACTGTGAAATAGAATAGGATTTCAACCAGAAAACTGATTAAAGAAAAATGCTTTCGTTAAACGACTTGAATGATCTGAAATGATAACGTTTTCTACGACATTCTCACTATGTTTAAAATTGCTTACTTGGTATAAAAAATGGTAAAATAGTGAGTAACAATCAAAATGAAGAGTGAAACTTATGAAACATAAAACACTTTATAAATTTATCGGGCAGACGGTCTTGTATTTCGCCATTTTCCTAGCCCTACTTTATTTCTTTAGTTACCTTGGTCAAGGTCAGGGTGGCTTTATCTACAACGAATTTTAGAAAAGGAGACTCCTAGCCGTGTCAAACCAACCAATTACTGATATGATCGAGACAATTGAACGTTATGCGCAACTACAACCAGACTATCCGGTTTACAATGTCCTTGGTGAGGAGCATACCTATGGCCAATTGAAGGCTGATTCAGATAGCTTGGCTGCTCATATTGACCAAATGGGACTTCCCGAAAAGTCACCTGTAGTGGTCTTTGGTGGACAAGAATATGAAATGTTAGCAACCTTTGTAGCCTTGACAAAATCTGGCCATGCCTATATCCCAATTGATAGCCACTCTGCCTTGGAGCGCGTGTCTGCCATTGTTGAAGTAGCAGAGCCAAGCTTGATTATCGCCATCAATGAGTTCCCAATTGAAAACCCAGCTGCTCCAATCATGTCCTTGGAGCAAGTGCGTGAAGCTTATGCGGCTCAGCATGCCTATGACTTGCAACATCCGGTCAAAGGGGATGATAACTACTACATCATCTTTACCTCAGGGACAACCGGGAAACCAAAAGGGGTGCAAATTTCGCACGATAACTTGCTCAGCTTTACCAACTGGATGATTACGGACAAGGAATTTGCAACGCCAGAGCGTCCGCAAATGTTGGCGCAACCGCCCTATTCTTTTGACTTGTCTGTCATGTACTGGGCACCGACCTTAGCTCTTGGAGGAACGCTTTTTGCTCTTCCATCAGCTATCACTCAAGACTTCAAACAACTCTTTGCGACGATCTTTTCTCTTCCGATTGCTATCTGGACTTCAACACCATCTTTTGCAGATATGGCTATGCTGTCTGAAGATTTCAATGCTGAAAAGATGCCAGGTATCACTCATTTCTACTTTGATGGGGAAGAGTTGACCGTTAAAACGGCTCAGAAATTGCGCGAGCGTTTCCCAAATGCACGCATCATCAATGCCTACGGCCCAACGGAAGCAACTGTAGCTCTTTCGGCTGTAGCCGTAACAGATGAGATGTTAGCTACTTTGAAACGTCTGCCAATTGGTTATACCAAAGAAGATTCTCCAACCTTCATCATTGATGAGGCAGGCAACAAATTGCCAAATGGTGAGCAAGGGGAAATCATCGTGTCTGGACCAGCCGTTTCAAAAGGTTATATGAATAATCCAGAGAAAACAGCAGAAGCCTTCTTCGAATTTGAAGGTCTTCCAGCCTATCATACGGGAGATGTCGGAACCATGACGGATGAAGGCCTTCTTCTCTATGGTGGTCGGATGGACTTCCAAATCAAATTTAACGGTTATCGGATCGAGCTAGAGGATGTCTCTCAAAACTTGAACAAATCGAAGTATATTGATTCAGCAGTCGCAGTACCGCGTTATAATAAGGATCACAAGGTCCAAAATCTCTTGGCCTATGTCATCTTAAAAGAGGGCGTCAAAGAACAATTTGAGCGCGAAATTGATATCACAAAAGCCATCAAGGAAGATTTAGAAAACATCATGATGTCTTATATGATGCCTTCAAAATTCCTCTATCGTGATAGCCTGCCATTAACACCAAACGGGAAAATCGACATCAAAGGGTTGATTAGCGAGGTTAATAACCGATGATCGAGTTTTTGAAACAGCTCCCTCATTTAGAACACTATGGAACACCGATCTATTTTGTCTACCTCATTCTAGCTTTTTTGCCGATCTTTGTGGGCCTCTTTTTCAAAAAGAGATTTCCGGTCTATGAAGGACTGGTGAGTCTGATCTTTATCATTTTGATGCTGACAGGTTCGAATCTCAAGCAAATTTATGCCCTGCTCTTTTACGTAGTCTGGCAAATCTTGATTGTGTATTCCTACAAAATCTATCGTCAGAAAGCGGACAACAAGTGGATTTTCTATCTTCATTCCTTCTTGTCTGTCTTGCCCCTGATCTTTGTTAAGGTGGAGCCAGCGATCAAGAATGGACACCAATCCTTGTTTGGATTTTTAGGGATTTCTTATTTGACCTTCCGAGCTGTCGGAATGATCATCGAAATGCGAGATGGTGTCTTGAAAGAATTCACGCTCTGGGAATTCTTACGTTTTATGCTCTTTATGCCAACCTTCTCAAGTGGGCCGATTGATCGTTTCAAGCGTTTTAATGAGGATTATAAAGCCATTCCTGAGCGCGAAGAATTATTGGATATGTTGGAGCAAGCTGTTAAGTACATCATGTATGGCTTCCTTTATAAATTTATTCTAGCTCATATTTTTGGCCACTTATTGTTAGGTCATGTGCAGACCTATGCCTTGTCTCAAGGTGGATTCTTCAACATCGGAACGCTGGGAGTCATGTATGTTTATGGTTTTGACCTTTTCTTTGACTTTGCAGGGTATTCCATGTTTGCTTTAGCGGCTTCCAATTTGATGGGGATTAAAAGTCCCATCAACTTTGACCGTCCTTTTAAATCACGTGATTTAAAGGAATTCTGGAATCGCTGGCATATGAGTTTATCTTTCTGGTTCCGTGATTTTGTCTTTATGCGTCTCGTAATGGTACTGATGCGCAATAAAGTCTTCAAGAGCCGGATTACTACCTCAAATGTTGCCTACATTATCAATATGTTGGTCATGGGCTTCTGGCACGGGGTGACCTGGTACTATATTGCTTATGGGCTCTTCCATGGGCTTGGAATGGTTATCAATGATGCCTGGATTCGTAAGAAAAAGACCATCAATAAAGAAAGAAAAGCAAAAGGATTGGATCCGATACCGGACAATCGTTGGACCAAAGCTTTAGGGATCTTTATCACCTTTAACACAGTGATGCTGTCCTTCCTGATCTTCTCAGGATTCTTGGATCAGCAATGGTTCCCAAAAGTGAAATAAAAGGAGAATAAAAAATGGATGTAAAATCACAAGTAATTGAAATTATTGACGAATTGTTTATGGAAGATGTCTCAGACATGATGGATGAGGATCTCTTTGATGCGGGTGTTCTTGATAGTATGGGAACAGTCGAATTGATTGTGGAATTGGAAAGTCGCTTTGGCATCCGTGTTCCTGTATCTGAATTTGGACGCGATGATTGGAATACTGCTAACAAGATCGTAGAAGGTGTAACGGAGCTTCAGAATGCTTAAGCGTTTATGGCTGATTTTAGGGCCCGTATTTTGCGCGCTCCTCATGGTAGCAGCTTTATTATTCTTTTATCCAATCAATCATAAGCACAACTATACCGAAGAGAAAAAAGCTGCGGTTAGTCTGAATGCAGAAGGCTTCAAGAGTCGTACAAAGAAGCAAGAAGCACTTTCTGATCCACAGCATCGATTTGTTCCTTATTTCGGCTCAAGTGAATGGTTGCGTTTTGATGTGGTGCATCCAGCAGTTTTGGCTGAAAAATATGACCGTAATTACAGACCCTACTTTTTAGGAGAACGAGGTGCGGCTTCTTTGAACCAGTATTTTGGAATGCAACAGATTTTGCCAGAACTTAAGGACAATACAGCTGTTTATGTGGTTTCTCCGCAATGGTTTACCAAGAAGGGCTATGATTCCTCTGCCTTTCAACAATTCTTTAATAGCGATCAGTTGAATAGCTTTATTGCCAATCACCAACAGGATGCTGCATCCCAGTATGCCGCGAAACGCCTGTTGCAACAGTATCCAAATGTCGCCTTTCAAAGTGTTGTGACGAACATTTCTCAAGGAAAGAAAATTTCAAGATTTGATCAGTCTTTGAACCAGCTTGTTTCCCATCTTGTTCAGCGCGAAGATGCCTTATTTAGCAATCTCGCTACTCGTACAAACGGGAATTACGATAAGAAGGTCAAAAAACGTCTACAAGATTTGCCAGATCAATTCTCATATGAGAAATTGGAGGAAATTGCAACGGCTGAAGCAAAAGTCAAAACCAATAACAACGACCTTGGAATCAGCAATCATTTTTACAATACTCGTTTAAAAATGAAGTTGAAGAAACTAAAAGGTTTCCAAAAGAACGAATCCTATGTTCAATCTCCAGAGTACAATGACTTGCAGTTGGTTCTAGACCAGTTTGCTAAATCTCGGACCAATGTCATCTTTGTGATTCCTCCAGTCAATGCCAAATGGATGAAATACACAGGCTTGAGCCAAGAAAAGTATGAACAGGCTGTTCAAAAGATTCGTTACCAATTGGAAAGTCAAGGATTCACCAATATTGCAGACTTTTCTAAAGATGGTGATCAGCCCTACTTTATGGAAGATACGATTCATATGGGATGGAATGGTTGGCTAGCCTTTGATAAAGCGGTCAATCCCTTTGTCACAAAGGATGAAAAAGCACCAACTTACCATCTAAATGATCGCTTCTTCAGTAGAGATTGGGCCCAATATAAAGGAACACCAGACGAATTTAAATAATGCTTGATCAAAGGGGGCAGGATCGAATCCTGGCTCCTTGATTTGTGAGGAAAGGGACGGAAAGTCACAAGTAAGCAAGATAGTTATCCACAGGCTGTGGGAAACTTGCTTGTAAATGGATGAAAACAAGTCCTGATGCTGATGAATCTTCCTCTTTTAAGGGGAAAATAGGTAAAAGTTATCCACATTTTTGTGGATAAGTGATGAAAAACAGTGGATAAGTCAGCTAGCATGTGAAAAGGAGAAATAGTGTGAAAAAAATTTGGTTTTACGCAATCGTTCAGGGGATTGTCATCTTTTTTATTGTGGGTGGCATGACTTATGTACTTAGGGGAGATTTCTTTTTCCGCTACCTATCCCCTATTTTTGGATTAGCAGCAGCTGTTTTGCGATTTGGGACAGCGACTTTAATGAAGGTGATAGCCCCCAATCTCTACGATGATCCCAAAAAGAAGGAAGAAGTTGGCCACGATAACTAAAGAAGTTGGTAACTGAAAAAGTTGAGCTAAAGGCCACTTTCTGCTGGTCTTTATGGTAAAATAGAAGGAAGAATATTAGTTTGGAGATTAATTAGAAATGAAACGTTCAATGTATGCTGGACGTGTTCGTGAAGAACACATTGGAACTCATATTACTTTGAAAGGATGGGTTAGCCGTCGTCGTGATTTGGGTGGTTTGATCTTTATTGATTTACGCGACCGCGAAGGAATCATGCAATTGGTGATCAATCCAGAAACAGTTAGTGCAGAAGTGATGGCCACAGCTGAAAGCATCCGCAGTGAATATGTTGTAGAAGTGACAGGTCTTGTGGAAGCTCGTGAACAAGCGAATCCAAACTTGCCTACAGGAGCAGTAGAACTCAAGGTAGAAACTATTACGGTTCTCAATACCGCAAAAACAACACCATTTGAAATCAAGGACGGTATTGAAGCCAATGATGATACTCGTCTTCGTTACCGCTACTTAGACCTTCGTCGTCCTGAGATGTTGGAAAACCTCAAACTTCGTGCAAAAGTAACCCATTCAATCCGCAATTACTTGGATGAATTAGAATTTATTGATGTGGAAACACCGTTTCTTTCTAAGTCAACTCCAGAAGGAGCGCGTGACTATTTGGTTCCTTCCCGTGTCAATAAGGGGCATTTCTATGCCCTTCCACAAAGTCCTCAGATTACAAAACAATTGTTGATGAATGCTGGATTTGACCGCTATTATCAAATCGTGAAGTGTTTCCGTGATGAGGATTTACGGGGAGACCGTCAACCTGAGTTTACACAAGTCGACTTGGAAACTTCTTTCTTGAGTGATCAAGAAATCCAGGATATCACAGAAGGCTTGATTGCACGTGTCATGAAAGAAACCAAGGGAATTGAAGTAACACTCCCATTCCCACGGATGAATTATGATGACGCTATGGCCTTGTATGGTTCAGATAAACCAGATACACGTTTTGAAATGTTGCTCCAAGACTTGACAGAGCTTGTCAAGGGTGTAGACTTCAAAGTCTTCTCAGAAGCTCCAGCAGTTAAGGCGATTGTTGTCAAAGGTGCAGCGGATCATTACTCTCGTAAAGACATCGATAAATTGACAGAAGTTGCGAAGCAATACGGTGCAAAAGGTCTTGCTTGGGTGAAATATGCTGAGGGTACTTTGAACGGTCCTGTTGCGAAGTTCTTGACAGACTTGACAAGTGACTTGACAGCTGCTTTACAGTTAGAAGACAAAGATCTAGTTCTCTTTGTAGCAGATACTCTTGAAGTAGCCAATGCAACGCTTGGTGCTTTGCGTGTTCGTCTTGCGAAAGAGCTTGACTTGATTGACAACAATCAATACAACTTCCTTTGGGTAGTGGATTGGCCAATGTTTGAATGGTCTGAAGAAGAAGGCCGTTATATGTCTGCTCACCATCCATTTACACTTCCACAAGCTGAAACAGAGCATGAATTGGAAGGAGATCTTTCAAAAGTTCGAGCAATTGCCTATGATATCGTCTTAAATGGCTATGAATTAGGTGGAGGAAGCCTACGGATTAATCATAAAGATTTACAAGAACGGATGTTTAAGGCACTTGGATTTACAAAAGAAGCTGCCAATGAACAATTTGGTTTCTTGTTGGAAGCAATGGATTATGGTTTCCCACCACATGGAGGATTGGCGATTGGTTTGGACCGCTTCGTGATGCTTCTTGCAGGTGAAGATAATATTCGGGAAGTCATTGCCTTTCCGAAGAATAACAAGGCGACAGATCCAATGACACAAGCTCCTTCTGTCGTTTCTGAAAAGCAATTGGATGAGTTAAATCTTCAAGTAGAACTAGCAGAGCAAGAATAGGACAAGAGAGAAAAGGGAAAGTCTAGGAATCAGTTGCTCTAAGATCTTCCTTTTCTTCTAATCGATGGATTGAAAATGAAAAAAATTCGCTTTCATAAGCTATTTCGCTATCATGTGCGGCGACTAGCTTATAACATTAAATTATTGCGCGTGCTGAAGAGCATCTCCCGTGAGAAATACGATGAAAAAGTGTCAGCTTCCTTGCTGTATGGTTTTCTATCAGCGATTGCCGTCAACTTCTTCTTTCAACCAGGACATGTATACTCCAGCGGTGCAACAGGGCTAGCTCAGATTTTATCTGTTCTGAGCCAACGCTTTATTGGCTTTACGATTCCCGTTTCCTTGACCTTTTATGCCATCAATATCCCTTTGATGATTGTGGCTTGGTATCAAATTGGCCATAAATTTACCATCTTTACCTTTATTACGGTTTCGATGAGTTCCCTCTTTATTCAGTTCGTGCCAGTGATTACGTTGACCAACGATCCGATCATGAATGCCCTATTTGGTGGGGTTGTCATGGGAACAGGGATTGGTTTTGCTCTTCGGAACAACATTTCCAGTGGAGGAACGGATATTGTCAGTTTGACGATTCGAAAACGGACAGGAAAGAATGTCGGCAGTATCTCCTTTTTGGTCAATGGGACCATTATGTTGATCGCTGGTCTGACCTTTGGTTGGAAGTATGCTCTTTACTCTATGATTACCATCTTCGTATCGAGTCGAGTAACGGATGCTGTCTTTACCAAGCAAAAACGGATGCAGGCAATGATCGTAACGAGCCAGCCAGATGCCATTATTGAAAAGATCCATAAAAAATTGCATCGTGGAGCAACCATTATCCACAATGCAGAAGGAACCTATAACCATCAGGAAAAAGCGGTTCTGCTGACAGTTATTACGCGTGCAGAGTTTAATGAATTCAAATATATTATGAAAAAAGCTGATCCTCAGGCTTTTATCACCATTTCAGAAAACGTTCATATCATTGGACGCTTTGTGGAAACAGAAGAATAAAAATAAAGGTCACCACATTGTGGTGACCTTTATTTTGTTGATTCAGTTTCGTGGAGAAGGAGCCAACTATGGGCAGGAATAGAAAGTTCCTTTCCTTTAGGAATAGGCGCTTGGAGGTTGGCATGAGGATAGGCAAATAACAGCTGGCTATCGCTCGGATGTTGATAGGTCTTTTCTTGATCACCGATATTGACGAGAATCGTTATTTTTTCACGATCTTTCTCAATCGTGTAGATCAAATGATGATCAGACAACCATTTGACATCACAGTAGTCGCGAATCTCTTGCCCTTTTTTCAAACGAAGGAGTGGCTGTGATTTCCGATAAGCAATCAATTCTTCAAGAAAAGCAATTTCTTCTTGGCATTTTGAAAGGGATGTCCAGTCCAATTGGTTGAGATGATCTGGCATGTTATAGGTGTTGTCTTCGAGCTCTTTTGTGCGGTAAAATTCTTGACCAGCATGGATAAAAGGTACACCTTGGGATAATAATACCAAATGAAGAGCGAGGCGTGAGAGAGCTTTTCGCTCCTCTAGACGAATCTCTTCTTTTTCAAGTTGGAAATAATCAAAAACAGTTGCATTGTCATGGCATTCGACGTACTGAATGGCTTGTTGAGGTTGGATGAAATGAGCAGGTCCTACTTTCCCGACATTTGCTGTTAGGATATTAGAAAAATCATTGGCTGGATGTTGACTATCACGACGGTGATCGGCTAAGAGTGTTCTCTTGACCGTATCCCGGAAATTATCACTGAAAAAGCCAAAATCTGGTAATCGTTTTGAGTTGTACTGGTGAGCGAGCTGGTCTTCAGAGAGGCCTGTATCCATCTTCCACCCTTCGCCATAGAGATAGACTTTAGGATAGATTTCACGGAGCTCCTCTGCAATCTCTGTCATGGTTTGAATGTCTAAGATTCCCATCAAGTCAAAGCGAAAACCATCAAAGCCGTAGAGGGAAACCCATTGCTTGAGGGATTGCTTGATATAGTGTCTTACCATGGAACGTTCACTTGCGACATCATTCCCACAGAAGGTTCCATTGGTCCGCTCTCCTTCTGCATTATAGCGGTAGAAATAACCGGGTACGATTTGTTCAAATGCATACTCATCGGCCTGGTAGACGTGATTGTAGACCACATCCATGATAACACTAAGATTAGATTGGTGATAGGTTGCAATAGCATCTTGGAGTTCCCAAATCCGTGCATAAGGATCGTTGGGGTCACTGGCATAACTACCTTCTGGAACATTGTATTGGACAGGATCATAACCCCAGTTATAGGCTTTCCATTGATTCTCTTCATCAACACTACCGAAATCATAGACAGGAAGTAACTGTACATGGGTAATGCCAAGTTTTTGAAGGTAATCAAATCCAAGGATCTGACCATTGAGTTGAGGCGATTCTGTCAACCCTTTAAACTTACCAGGGTGTTTAAAGCCGGCCTCTTTTTGGACAGAGAAGTCCCGAACGCTCATCTCGTAGATGATAGCTTCTGTCGGGTCTAATTGACGAGCAGCACGTGTGATAGGACGTGTAATCTTCTTCCGGTCGATGACCAAGCTGTCTCCAGAGTTGGCCAAAGAGGATAGAGCATAGGGATCGTGAATCCGACGTTCTAGGCCATTGACACGAAATTCATAGTGGTAGGCAGCTCCTTCCCAATCCCCTTTGAGCAAGAGTTTCCAGACACCGTTTTCTGTACGTGTCATCGGATAGATCTGATCTTCGATATGGAGACTCACATCTTGCGAAATCGGTGCCCAGAATTTAAATTGCGTCTGATTTGGTGTGTAAAAACTTCCTAAATCTTCTCCACTATAGGTGAAGGTTTGATCGAAAATGGGTTTGCGAACGATGTTTCGATAGTGGAGTATAGAAGAATTTCCAGTAGCATCGTAGATGGTGTACTCTTCTCCGAGTTCAAGTGGAATAGGGCTTAAGAAATAGTCTCCTGTGTCAGTCGCTGCACTTGACGTTTTGACAGGGATTAAGGCAAGATGACCTTGGTTCGTTTTCAAATAAAAAGGAAGGATATGCTCCTCTCCCTTTTGGATACGAATGAGGTCTTGGTCATCTAAATAAGCAGTAAATGTAGACATAAAGACTCCTAGAGTTTCGTAATGGTATGGTCAATCAATTGACGGTAGCAAACGGTTTTTCCTTCTTTGTGATCCTTGATAATTTGTAGAATTGTCCGAACAGACTCACGTCCGAGTTCCACTGCATTGATGTCAATATAGGCTTCAATATCGAGTCGTGGCTTAATCGAATCAAAGGAAATAATCGGGATTGTCAGCTGGTGTTCTAATAGGTATTGGCGCACCCCTTCAGCAACGAGAATATCGGTTGTCATGATGGCATCTAACTCTGCTAGGGGAAGGCTCTCCATCATTTGATAAGAATTGTCTTCCAACATAAAACCAAATGAGAAATGAACCAGTTTTTCATCGAGAGGAATCCCTGCTTTTTGGAGGGCTTCTTTATAACCTTCGTAGCGGTCTTGAGATACGAACAGTTCTTTGTTTCCCCCGATAAAAGCAATTTTTCGGTAGTTTTGTTGAATGAAATAATCCGTCGCATCAAATGCAGCCTTGATATTATCATTATCCACTAGCGATACAAAAGGTGAAGCTGCCTTTCCGAGAATGAGGAAGGGGAACTTGTCTTTGATCGCAAATTCAACGAGGGGATCATTCGGGTTGGAATAAAGGAAAATCAAACCATCTACACGATTTCCGTAGATGAGTTGTTTGAGGTTGTCGAGCCGCCGTTCTTCATTTTGCCCCGTACAGATTTGGATGGCATAATCATTGTCTGACGCGATCTGGGTAATCCCTCTTAAAACAGTTGGGAAGAAAGGATTCTGGTAGAAGACGTCACTGTCGATTGGTAGGACCAAAGCAATGACTTGACTAGATTGGCTGACAAGGCTGCGAGCATTAAGATTGGGATGGTAGTCCAATTCGACCATGGCCTCACGGACACGTTTTTTTGTTTCATCACTAATCGTGGATTTGTTTTGGATGACGCGCGTGACAGTTGAAGGCGCGACGCCAGCGAGTTTCGCCACATCTTTGATGGTAACACGCATGAGAAAACCTCCTAGCGGTGATAGTCTGGATCACGGAAGTGGGTCTTATAAAATACCATAGCAAGATAGAGTACAAATAAGACATTTTGGATCATGATCGTCGTAGTAAATACTTGATGGAATAGTAAACTGATGAAGACACTCAGTAAAATAGGGAGTCCCAAGCAATTCAGAATACAATTGAAACATTCCTTGAAAGTTTGTAGTGAAAAGAGTCGAGATTTTCGTGTCAAGTAGAGGAAGAAAGATGCCCCTACGATGAGAATCAAATAATTGACTGTCGATAAGAAGCCAGAGAAAATCACGAGAAAGAGACTGACAGGGAGTCGATTGTCGCGAAACCAATCGCTAGAGATAGCTTGAGTGAAGCTTTTTTTATCCCGAAGGCTCTCTTGATTAATAGCCTGGTATGAGACTGTAGCGAGTTCTTTATTCTCTTTTGAGATAATCAATTGTTTGCGATCAAAATGGAGTGTTAACTCCTTGCCTTCACTAGCCTTTGCCTCTTGGCCTAAGATAACCTGTCCTTTTGAAGTCTTGTGTACAGGGTTAGTCCCTGTATAGGTGAGCTCTTGGTCTTTGATCACGACGTGTTCTTGGATATCTTTCATAACGTCTGTTGATAAAGGATCAAACACATCGCTGACAAAGGTTGTCAAAGGATAGGTTTTGAGTTGAGCATTTTGCAGAGCCACAGGTAATAGTGTGATAGAGATTAGAAAGAAAGAAGTAAAAATCATTTGGAACCAGCTCAGTTTTTTGCGGTTTGCAAAAGAAGAGCGGAAATTGAAGATACTTGCGAAATAATTAAAAGGATAGGGCATAAGATGACCTTTCTAAATATAAGAGTATCAGAAATGCAAAGAGAAATCTCTTTGCATTGATTTTATTCTTAACGAAGGGTAGTAAAGCATCCACCATACTACCCTCAACTTAAAAATAAAATGTGCTTGAAATAAGATTCTATTTTATCCTTTATCTCCACCAGCTGTCAAGCCTGAAACAAAGTTCTTTTGTAGGAAGAAGAATAAGATACAGATTGGAACCGCGATCAAAATAGCACCGGCTGCAAAGAAGGCGATTTTTTGATTTTTTTGGTCACTGATAAAGGTTTGAAGACCAACGGCTACCGTATAGTTCACTTCGTCACGAAGCAAGAATTTAGACAAGATATAGTCTCCGAAAGGCCCCATGAAAGCCCAAAGTGCTTGAACGGCAATCATTGGACGAACAAGAGGAAGGACGATTTGCCAGAAGCGACGGAAGTGTCCAGCTCCATCCAATTTCGCAGATTCATCGAGGGAAATTGGAACAGTATCAAAGTATCCCTTCATCAACCAGGCATTCATTGGAATACCACCACCAACATAAAGGAAGATCAAGAACCAAGGTTGGTTCAAGGCATTCAGCATCAAAGCCATAACGAAGAAGGCTGTGAGGGCTGCCATGGTTGGGACCATTTGAATAATCAAGAAGAAGACCAAACTTTGTTTACGCGCCAAGAAATTGTAACGGCTGTATGCGTAACCTGCGAAGGTAACGATACTTGTTTGTACAATCATGGTGATAATGGCGATAACCAAGGTGTTCATATACCAAGTGCCATAATGGGTTTCAGAGAAAAGTTTTGAGAAGTTATCAAAACTAAGATTGCCACTAAAATCAAGTGTAAAGGCACTGACATTCCCTGATTTGAAGGCTGATAGAACCGTAATCAACAATGGATAAATGATAACGATTGAAAGAACCACCATGTACAGGTAAGTCAAGAAATGATTGAGGCGGCGTTTAAATTGAACTGAATTTTTCATTTTATACATCCTCCATATCAAATGCATGTAGTTTCTTGAAGGCAACCATAGAGATTGAGATCACAATCACAGAGATAATCAAGGTTACCGCTGCAGCCATTGAATATTGAGGAGAAGAATTGGTTGTCAACTTGTAGATCCATGAGATCAAGATATCTGTAGATCCGGCGTTTCCTCCGACAGAACCAGGTCCCCCATCGTTAAACAAGTAAATGATGGAGAAGTTATTAAAGTTGAAGGTATATTGACTGATCAAAGTTGGAGCTGCAACAGCCATAATCATTGGGAAAGTGATGCTGCGGAATTTTTGCCAACCGTTGGCACCATCAATATAAGCAGCTTCGTAAAGATCGTTTGGAATCGATTGAAGAATCCCTAAAGTCAAGACGTAGATGTAAGGGAAGCCGAGCCAACCTTGCATCATAATCAAAGCAATTTTTGTCCAGGTAGGATCTGTTTTCCAAGGAATCAAAACGCCATCTAAGAATGGGAAGATCTTCGCAAACAATGGGATAACTTGTGCATTGATAGCACCGACACTATCGTTAAACATATTTGAGAAAGTTAGGATAGTGATGAAGGCTGGAACAGCCCAAGGAAGCAAGAAGATAACCCCAAAGATTCGTTTTCCTTTTACGAATGGTTGGTTTGCAACAATAGCGGTCAAGATACCGAGTACGATTTGAAGAGTAGAAGCTGCGAGGGCCCAAATCAAGGTCCAGCCAAGAACCGATGTAAAGGCTGAGCGGAAGGTACTCAAGGTCCACATATTAGTGAAGTTTTGGAACCCGATCCAATCAAGCAAGGTTGTTGGAGCGGTATGTTTGAAGTCGTAGTTGGTAAAGGCGATCATCAAAGTTACTAAAACTGGGAAGATAATCGCAAATGTCATAGCAATGTATGAAGGAATAATCAATAAATATGGGAAGCCATTTTCATAGATGGCTTGAACCATTTCTTTCAAGGTTTTTGGAACGGCAATCCCGTTGTTGATGCGTTTAGCAACTGTTCCAGCATCCTTAATATTTAAGGCATAAAATAGGAAGTAAACAACAGTGATGATCAAGTGGAAGGCGCCACGAATCAAGATAAAGAGAGAATTATCTTGTCCACGGACGGTTCCAAGTGTAACCAATTTCGCTAATTCTCCAGCTCCAATTCCTAGGAAATAGGCGAGAAAGAGAATGGTTACGGCAAGAAAAATATAGCCTTTGGTTTTTTGTTTGTTATAAATTTGCCCAAGACCCGGGATCAAAGAGAGCCACATAGCCTTTTTAGGGTTTTGTTCTGTAGTCATTCAAATCTCCTTATAATGTCCTTGCTAGAGAGCAAGAAGACAAGTCAGACAGTAAGTTGTGCTTGAAAATTGAACATAAGAGGTTGGGACTTTGTCTCCAACCTCTTACTCACACCTAAAAACTGTCTTATTTGCTACCGAATTTTTGTTCGATGGTTTCTTTAATCAATTTCACTGCATCGTCAGCAGATGCTTTTGCAGATTTTTTACCACTTACAGCATCGAAAAGCATAGTAGCAGCTGGATCCCAAACAGCACTCATTTCTGAGATATTTGGCATTGGTTGAGCATTCTTGAATTGATCAACAACGGCAGTTGTCAATTCATCGTTTTTGCTAACCGCATATTTACGAGCTTCTGTGTTGGCAGGAACTTCATTGGTCTTGTCAAACAAAGCTTTTTGTTGGTCAGTACTTGTCAAGAAGTCAATGAATTTTTGAGCGCCATCAAGGTTTTTCGCACCTGCAGGGATAACCCAAGCTTTACCACCACCAAAGGCAGAGTATTGTTTTCCGTTTGGAAGAGTTGGAATCGTTGCGACACCGTAGTTTACTTTAGCTTCTTTCAATGAAGCAGCTTTCCAAGGACCATCGATGATAGCAGCTGTTTTACCTTCTTGGAATTGTGTTTGGATGAAGTTAGCAGCAGCTTTTGTATCTTGCAAACCTTTTGGCCATTTAGCATACCAAGTTTTTGCATATTCGATACCATCGATAGAACCTTGGTTGTTCAATCCAATATCTTTAGGATCTGTACCGTCTTTACCAAACACATAACCGCCGTTACCTGAAAGTAAACCGTAAGTGTAGTAGAAGTTTGTCCAGTCAGCTAAGAAGGCAGTTGTTTTACCAGGTTCGCTAGCGAAGTCGTACTTGCTATCTTTTGCAAGATTTTCAAGATCACCAAATGTTTTTGGAGCTTCGCTTACAAGATCTTTGTTATAGTAGAGAACCAATGTTTCGATGACAGCAGGTGCACCGTAAACTTTACCACCGTTTGTTACAAGAGCTTCAGTTGTTTTATCTGTATGGCTATCTTTGTTTAATGTCACTTCAGCCAATTGACCATCGCTACCAAGACCACCTACACGGTCGTATGGTGCCATCATAACGTCTGGAGCTTTTTTAGATTGGTTATCAAGAGAAAGGTTATCCAATCCACCAAGAGCATCACCAGTCTTGATGTTAATTTTTACGCCATTTTCTTTTTCAAAAGCTTTTGCAGCTTCTTCAACATAAGATTTGTAGCCTTTGTCTACATAGACGTTGATTTCTTTACTTGCCTCAGAAGAACCTGATGAGTTATTGCTACAAGCAGCAAGTAAGAAGCCGGCAAAACCAACTGTACCAAGTACAGCAGCACTACGTAAAATTGTACGTTTCATGATTTATTCCTCCTAAAGAATAAAAAAAGATAATAATTAGAAACCGTTTTAGACAAACGTTTTCCTAAAACGTCTTAAGTATATCACAAGGCGAAAACGTTTGCAAGTAGTTTTAAACAATTTTTTTAAAAATATTTTAATTCCGAACTTTCTTCTATAAAATGCATCAAATTTGTTGACATTAGCCAAAGGAAAGAATACACTAAGGGGGTGAGGACATTCTGAAAAAAGTTAAAAAAGTTTTTAAGAAATCCCTTGCAGAAAATAGGGAAAAAGTTTATAATAACATGGTACGCAAACGTTTTCGCAAAAATTGCGTAAACTGAGTTGCGCCTGTTCGATTTTTAACAAAGAGTAGAGCCGCTTGAGAGCTGGATACGACTCTGCAACGATACCCATACCGTGCACCGAATCGCAGGCTTCAAAGAAATAAAAAAAGGTGGTAACCCATGAAAAAACGTCAAAGTGGTGTTTTGATGCACATTTCTTCCCTTCCTGGACAATACGGGATCGGATCATTCGGTCAATCAGCATATGATTTTGTTGATTTCCTCGTTCGGACCAAGCAACGTTACTGGCAAATCTTGCCGCTTGGTACAACTAGTTATGGAGATTCTCCATACCAATCTTTCTCAGCTTTTGCTGGGAACACTCATTTTATTGATTTCGATCTTTTGATCGAGCAAGGTTTGTTGACAGAAGCAGACCTTAAAGGAGTGGACTTTGGTCAAAATCCTACTCAAGTGGATTATGCAAAGGTTTTCGAACAACGTCGTCCCTTGCTTGAAAAAGCAGTTGCCAATTTCTTAAAATCAGGTGATCAAAAAGAATTCCAAGAATTTTGTGAAGCCAATGCTTCTTGGTTGGAGCTCTTTGCAGAATACATGGCTATTAAAGAATACTTTGATTTGAAAGCTTGGACAGAGTGGCCAGATGCAGCTATTCGTGCGCGTGAGCCAAAAGCTTTGGCTAAATACCGTGAAGAATTGGCTGATAAATTGACTTACCATCGTGTAACTCAATTCTTCTTCTTCCAACAATGGTTGGCCTTGAAAGCTTATGCCAACGACCACCACATTGAAATTGTGGGAGATATGCCAATCTATGTAGCGGAAGATTCAAGCGACATGTGGGCTAATCCTCATCTCTTCAAAACAGATGAAAACGGGAAAGCGACTTGCATCGCAGGATGCCCGCCAGATGAGTTCTCAGCAACTGGTCAACTTTGGGGGAACCCAATCTATGACTGGGAAGCAATGGACAAAGATGGCTACCAATGGTGGATTGAACGCTTGCGTGAAAGCTTCAAGATCTATGACATCGTTCGGATCGACCACTTCCGTGGTTTCGAATCATACTGGGAAATCCCTGCTGGTTCTGAAACTGCAGCACCAGGTAAATGGGTCAAAGGTCCTGGCTACAAACTCTTTGCAGCCGTGAAGGAAGAGCTCGGTGATTTGAACATCATCGCTGAGGACCTTGGCTTCATGACAGACGGAGTCATCGAACTTCGTGAACGCACTGGCTTCCCAGGAATGAAGATTCTTCAATTCGCCTTCAATCCTGACGATGAAAGTATCGATAGCCCTCACTTGGCACCAAACAACTCTGTGATGTACACTGGAACACATGATAACAACACAGTTCTTGGATGGTACCGCAATGAAATCGACGATCCAACTCGTGAGTATCTTGCTCGTTATACCAACCGGAAAGAGTACGAATCTGTACCGCATGCTATGCTTCGCACCGTCTTTGCTTCCGTCAGCTTCATGGCGATTGCTACGATGCAAGACTTGCTTGAGTTAGATGGCTCAGCTCGGATGAACTTCCCATCTACTCTCGGTGGTAACTGGTCATGGCGAATGACAGCGGATCAATTGACTCCAGCTGTCGAGCAAGAATTGCTTGATTTCACTACGATCTATCGTCGTGAAAACAAAGACTTGAAAAAAGAAGTTACGAAAGCAGAAAAATAATCTTTCCCCCTATTAAAAAATTGTTGAAACAAAGGAGACTCCTAACATGGAATCATTACAAAAATATGTGATTGATCATCATCAAAAAACAATTGCTGAATGTTCAAATGAAGAATTGTACCTTGCTTTGCTTAATTACACCAAGCAAGCAAGTGCCCAAAAGAAATTAAATACTGGTAAGAAAAAAGTTTACTATATCTCAGCTGAGTTCTTGATCGGTAAACTCTTGTCTAATAACTTGATCAACTTGGGTCTTTACGACGATGTCAAAAAAGAATTGTCAGATGCTGGTAAAGACTTGATCGAAGTCGAAGAAGTGGAATTGGAACCATCACTTGGTAACGGTGGTTTGGGACGTTTGGCAGCCTGCTTTATCGACTCTATTTCAAGCCTTGGTTTGACAGGGGATGGGGTTGGTTTGAACTACCACTTTGGTTTGTTCCAACAAGTATTTAAAAACAACCAACAAGAAACGATTCCAAACGCATGGTTGACTGATCAAAGCTGGCTCGTTCGTTCAAGTCGTAGCTACAAAGTGCCATTTGCACACTTCACATTGACTTCTACCCTTTATGATATCGACGTACCTGGTTACAAGATCGATACCAAGAACCGTTTGCGTTTGTTCGACTTGGATTCAGTTGATTCATCTATTATTGAAGATGGTATTAACTTTGATAAGACAGATATCGCTCGCAACTTGACCCTCTTCTTGTACCCAGATGATAGTAACCGTCAAGGGGAATTGCTCCGTATCTTCCAACAATACTTCATGGTATCAAATGGTGCACAATTGATCATCGACGAAGCCATCGAAAAAGGAAGCAACTTGCATGACCTTGCTGACTATGCTGTTGTCCAAATCAACGATACTCACCCATCAATGGTCATCCCTGAATTGATCCGTCTTTTGACAGAACGTGGTATTGGAATGGATGAAGCCATCTCTATCGTTCGTAGCATGACGGCTTACACTAACCACACAATCCTTGCAGAAGCCCTTGAAAAATGGCCACTTGAATTCTTGCAAGAAGTGGTTCCTCACTTAGTTCCAATCATTGAAGAATTGGACCGCCGTGTTCGCGCTGAATACAAAGATCCAGCTGTTCAAATCATCGATGAGAATGATCGCGTACACATGGCACACATGGATATCCACTATGGATACAGTGTAAACGGGGTGGCAGCACTTCACACAGAAATCTTGAAGAATTCTGAGTTGAAAGCCTTCTACGACATTTACCCTGAAAAATTCAACAACAAAACGAACGGGATCACTTTCCGTCGTTGGCTCATGCATGCTAACCCAACCTTGTCACACTACTTGGATGATATCCTCGGACGTGACTGGCACCATGACGCATCTAAATTGGAAGACCTTCTTTCATATGAAGATAAAGATGCAGTCAAAGCAAAATTGGAAAACATCAAGTCACACAACAAACGCAAATTGGCTCGTTTCTTGAAAGACCATCAAGGTGTGGAAATCAATCCAAATTCTATCTTTGATACCCAAATCAAACGTCTTCACGAATACAAACGTCAACAAATGAACGCTTTGTATGTAATCCACAAATACTTGGACATCAAAGCTGGAAATATCCCTGCTCGTCCAATCACTGTTCTCTTTGGTGGTAAAGCAGCTCCTGCCTACACCATTGCACAAGACATCATTCACTTGATCCTTTGCTTGTCAGAAGTGATTGCAAACGATCCAGCGGTAGCTCCACACTTGCAAGTTGTTATGGTAGAAAACTACAACGTAACTGCTGCAAGCTACTTGATCCCAGCTAGCGATATTTCTGAGCAAATCTCTCTTGCTTCGAAAGAAGCTTCAGGTACTGGTAACATGAAATTCATGTTGAATGGTGCATTGACACTTGGTACGATGGATGGAGCCAACGTGGAAATCGCTGAATTGGTTGGACGTGACAACATCTACATCTTCGGTGAAGATTCAGAAACGGTTATCGATCTTTATGCCAAATCAGCATACAAATCAGCAGACTTCTATGAACGTGAAGCCATCAAACCATTGGTAGACTTCATCGTCAGCGATGCCGTTCTTGCAGTTGGGAACAAAGAACGCTTGACTCGTCTTCACAATGAATTGATCAACAAAGACTGGTTCATGACTCTTCTTGACTTGGAAGACTACATTGTAACCAAAGAACGCATGTTGGCTGACTACGAAGACCGTGATGCATGGTTGGATCAAGTCATCGTTAACATTGCGAAAGCAGGATTCTTCTCATCTGACCGTACGATCGCTCAGTACAACGAAGATATCTGGCACTTAAACTAATTACTAGTTATTAGACCAAGGTTCTTAGGACCCTGGTCTTTTTCATTTCTTTTTATTTGGGAAGAAAAAGGAAGGAATTTAAAGAATGGACACTTCTGTAAACAGTGTTGTTTTTTTGAATTTTTCCGCCCTAGCAGGGAAATTATTACATAATTTTTGTTTCAGTCGTCAAATCTAATCTATTGGTATAAAAAGATACTTCCCCTTAAAAAGCCTTTCGGTGAAATTTATAAAAAGAGAAAGTGGCTTGAAAACCTTTGAAAATAAAGGTTTTTTCACAGGTGCTTACATATATTTTCAACTAAAAGATGAGGAAGGTCCGGAAGCTTTGGTATTTCAAGTTGCTATATCTTTAAAGTAAAATAAAAAATTAAATCAACAAATATTTAAAAATGGTTGATTGTGCTACAATAGAGTTAACTGGCAGTAGCATATTTTTGCCTCTACAGTGAGATTTTTTTAAACATAAATAAAAAGGAGAGTTTTGAAAATGAAAAGCTATCGTGAACATGTTTCGAAGCAGGAAAAATTTTCAATTCGTAAGTTGTCAGTCGGTGTTGTATCATTGGCCATCGCTGGATTGGCTACTGTTAATACCTACGGAGCAGAAGTGAAAGCGGATGAGGCAACAGCACCTGCAACTGAAGCAACCACTACAGAGACAACAACAAGTGATGCAGCTGTTGCAACAAGTTCTAAGTTGACATCTACAACTGTTACAGAAGGAAATAAAACAGTTACGACTACTTATGTAGAATCACCAGAACTTGAAAAAGCAAAAGCTGATGCAGCTACAGAAGGTGTGACAGTTACAGAAGAAGCTGAAAAAGTCCAACCATCTATCGCAGCAGCAGAAGCAGATAACAAAGCCCAAACAGCTGAAATCAACACAGTCGTTGAAAACTACAAAAAGGCCAAAGCTGAGTATGAAGCAAAATCTCAAGAAATCACATTGATTGAAAAGAGAAATGCGGAAGCAGAAGCAGATTATCAAAAGAAAGTAGCAGAGTACAATCAGCAAAAGGCAGCTTATGATAAAGCTTTAGAAGAGTACAATGCTAAAAAGGCAGCCTACGATGCTAAAGTAGCAGAAAAAGCAGCAGCAGATAAGGCCAATGCAGAAGCTAAAGCTAAGTATGATGCAGAAATGGCTGTTTACAATACAGCTAAAGCGCAATACGATAAAGATTTACAAGAATACCAAACTAAGAAAGCACAATACGATAAAGATAAAGCAGCTTATGATCAATTGGTAGCGAAGAAGGCAGAAGAAGATGCTGCAAAAGCTAAGTATGAAGTTGAGCTTGCAAAATATAATGTAGACCTAGAGCAATATGGTAAAGATTTTGCTACCTACCAAACAAAACTTGCTGAATATCAAACAGCTTTGGCACAGTACAAAGATGCTAAAGCAGCCTATGATAAGTACATGAATGATAATGGTTTCCAAGATCTAAAAGATGTAGAAACTGTTCAAGATTTGACCTTCCAACGTGAAGGTGGAGCCATTCATACTATCAATGGCATCAGCGCTTATCTCACTCGTGATGCTCAAGCGCGTTTAAATACAAGCAATGTCCATCAGTATGATTCCAATAAATTGGAAGCTTCAGAGATTGTAGCAACTAGTCCTTGGGCCAATAATGAAACTGAGTTTATTCAAGTTAAGGAAGGCGATAAATTTGTTGTTACTTATGATAACTTGAATCAGTCCAGCATGCGTGAAAATACGGATATGCATCCGATCAAGCGCGTGATTTATCGCTATGAAATTTTGAGCCTCCCATCAAATGACGGTAAAGGAATTGCAGCTGTTAGCTCAGATCCAACTGTAACACTAACAGTCGGTGCTTCAACAGACCAAAACAAACCCGTTAAAGTTGCTGTAGATGTTGAATTCTATGATGGTAATGGCAATAAGTTTGATTTGACACAGCACAATGCGATTGTCGCTTTGAACTCCCTTAACCACTGGACAGGTGCTTCATATGTAGATAGTGGGGATAAACCTCGTGCCCTTACAGTAGAAGCTAAAGATAAAAATGGCAACACCGTTCGTGGAACTTGGAACCCATATGCAGATGGTTCTTCCATGAGCATTGAGAACAATGCGGTTGTTGTTAAAAATGGAAAAGCAGACTTTGGTACGGCTGATGTCACTATCTCTGCTGAAAACCCAATCAAGATCGTGGCACAAAAAGCAACGTGGAATGGTAGTGAATTTACAGTTAGTGAAGAAACTGTTATTGACGCAACTTCAGTCAATGCTTCAGGTGCTGGGAATGGTCACTCTATCGGAACAGATGAGTTCACATTAGACGGTAAAGATGATGTGATCGGTTCTTATACGATTGATCCAACTTCAGGACGGATCATCTTCACGCCTAAGAAGAAATTTGAAAATGTAGAGCACCAAGAGTCTGTAAATGTTGGAAATAATAAATACATTCCAATTCCAAACTCAAGTGTTTCTTATGACTCTGCTACTAAAGAAGTAACCTCCTTTAAAGATAACCAATATATTGAACATGGATCTGTCTTTAATGGTGAATCTTCAACGACTCTTGAAGGTTGGGACAATCCATCTTCTCCATACCTCTATTATGGTGGAGCAGGGTTGAAGATGTCTGATGGTCACTTGGTATTTACGGCCAATGGAGCTAATGCTGCTGGTCAGCCAACGGTTTACTGGTTTGCGATTAACTCAAATGTTGGTATTCCAAAAAATCCAGGTGAAGCGCCAAAAGAGCCAACAAAACCAACAGAACCAAAGGCTCCAACTCCACCAACGATTACAGTGGAAAATCTACCTGCAGAGCCAACGAAACCAGAAGAACCTAAATCACCAACTCCGCCAACAGCACCTAACTACACTGTGATTACGGTCGATGTGGAGGAACCAAAAGCTCCAACTCCACCAAAAGCTCCAACCCCACCGACTCCTGGAGTCGTTCCAAATACGAATCCGGTGAAACCGGAAGCTGAAGTGAAATGGCATAAGAATAAAGTGGTAACGGAAACAGATATTCCAACCCCACCAACACCAGTTCCTCCAACTCCACCAACTCCATACAACCCACCAACACCAATTGTTCCACCTACACCAATCGTTCCACCAACTCCAGAGGTTCCAACCGAACCAACTCCTGAAGTTCCGGAACAGCCTGTACAACCTGCGCAACCACAAACACCTGCGCTTCCAAATACAGGTACAGAAAGCTCAACTGCAGCTGTTCTTGCAGGTGCGATGGCTGGATTGCTTGGATTGGGTCTTGCACGCAAGAAAAAAGAAGATTAATTCTTGTTTCTTTCGTTCATTCATCTAAATAAAGAAAGTCAGAAGGCAAGTCCTTCTGGCTTTTTTGATGGAGTGATGACCAAATAGTTGAGAAATAGAACAGAATAGTTTTTGGATAAGGAGAGGAAATGGCTTTTATAGACCAAATCGTGTCGAAATGAAGCAGAATAGAAATGGATGACACAAGAAGAAGAGAATGAGGTATACTGGTGGTGTTCGAATGAAAGTTTATAGGACTCCGTTATATCTCTAATCATTCCAATGATACAGTTGCGATGGCTTTTCATCTTTTGCACACATTACTTTTCCAAATGAATTTCATTTGAACGTATCAGTGATCAGGCAAGTGCTTCCACGATTTTGAGGCGCTTGCCTTTCTATCTGTATCGCGATATAATAGGGTGTAAGAAATGAAAAGGAGTTTGTATGAAAAAGAAACCTATCTATCTTTACATCCTGTTATTTTTCTCTACGGTTGGAACCCTAACATCAGCTGTCTCAACCTTTGGAGCTTCAAAGAGTTTTGAGCTGACAGATGATTTTGCGAAACAACTTGGTTTAACAACGGCTCAAGACAAGGCTGACTATGTGACATATTATGAGAAATCAGCCCAACTCAATCAGTCTCCACTAACCTTTTTATTTGTTTCCTTGATTCTGATTGCCTTACTGGCAACTTTCTATTTCCTCTTTATGAAGCAGGATCTGTTAACAGCCCATTATACTTACATGGGGCAGATTTTATTAAGTCAAGCCTTCTCTTGCTATAATTATTTTGCAGGGCGTCCGCTATTGGCTAGTTTTTCAAACCCGTCCCTTCGTCAACGATATCTAGCATCTTCGTCCATTGCTTTGTTGCTCTTGACTGCTTTATCTCTTCTCTTCCTTGGAATTGTTTTGTATAAAACCTTGCGTTTGAGAAAAGCTCAAGCTAGGGCATAATAGATAAGTTTGAATGGAGCTCTCTTAGAGGATAAGAGAGCTTCTTGATTGGAGAAAAAAGATGAAAGTATCCTTTGTTTATATTAGTCTGAGTGGAAATACAGAGAGTTTTGTCCGCCGTTTAAGTGACTATTTGCTGGAAGTCCATCCCGGACTTGAAATCGAGAAAGTTCATGTGAAAGACCTGGTCAAAGAGGGCCAGCCCTTCTTTGAAATGACCAATCCTTTTATCACTTTTTTGCCTACCTATTTGGAGGGTGGAAATGGTGTTGACAATGGCGATGTGGAAATTTTGACGACAGATGTTGCGGATTTTATTGCTTACGGAGACAACGCCAGCAAGTGCTTAGGAGTGGTTGGATCAGGCAATCGGAATTTTAACAATCAATATTGTTTAACCGCTAAACAATACAGCCAACGCTTTGGTTTCCCTATGTTAGCCGATTTTGAAATGCGGGGGATGTTGGGAGATATTAAAAAAGTAGCGGCCATTGTAGAAGATTTGTATCATCTTTAAAATAAAGAGAGTGGGACAGAAATCGGTAATTCGTTAGAATTCGATTTCGTCGTCCCACCTCCGCACAGTTGAGTAGGGCTGTAAAAGCTGATGAAATCAGCGTAGTAGAGCCCACTCAACCACTGCGTCTTGCTCGACAATCCAAAAATAATTGAGAGGCTAGGACTTTTGTCCCAGCCTCTTATTTGTTGCGACTGAATAGAAGAGGAGTCACATTTTATATGACTCCTCTTCTATGGTTTATTTTAATTTTTCAGTGATTTCTTTAGCAAGTAGGAGCCCCAATCGATAGTCTTTGTTGATGGCATGGATGACATCGTTGATATTGTCGGTCTCTTGGATTTTTTCCTTGATGCTATCTTTGAAAGCTTGATCTTTCAAGAGTTGCTCTTGTAAGAGCTGTTGTAGTTTTTCTCTTTCGTACTTGTTAAATAAAAAGAGAACCACTAAACTGATGAGGATTAAGATGTAAACGGTTTGATTCATAGATTTCTCCTGTATATAAAGGATCTGAAAATGTAGAAAATGAAGGGCATTGGGCATGAGAAAAGGAGTGAGAAAGAACTAAATTGAATCGCATTTAGTTTCTCCTCTCACTCCCATAAGAGATGTTCTACTTATCAATCATTAGATAAGAAATTACATTTTCTCAGGTGCATCGACACCAAGTAAGCGAAGGGCTTCTTTTAAGACTACTGCTGTTGAGTAGCTAAGAGCAAGACGGCTTTCGCGTTCTGGGCTTTCATCCAAGATACGAGTGTGTGCATAGTATTTGTTGAAGGCTTGAGCCAAGTTGATGGCATATTTTGCGATCAAGGATGGATCATAGTTTTCAGCAGCACGTTTGACAACACGAGAGAAGTCTTGGAGAAGCTTGATGATTTCCCAGCTTTCAGGATCGCTCAAGCTGTATGTCGCATCTGTTGATGGTGTAAAGTTGGCTTTGCGAAGGATCGATTGGATACGAGCGTATGCGTATTGAACGTAAGGTCCAGTTTCTCCTTCGAAGGATACCATGGCTTCGAGGTCGAAGTCATAACCGTTGCGACGGTCTGTCTTCAAGTCGTAGAATTTAACCGCACCAACACCGACTGCATGTGCCACTTCTTCCTTGTTTTCAAGTTCAGGATTCTTTTCTTCGATCTGAGCTTTGGCACGAGAGATCGCTTCTTGAAGAGTTGGTTCGAGAAGGATGATATTTCCTTTACGAGTTGACAATTTTTGGCGGTTTTTTGTCACCAAACCAAAGTCAACGTGGACCATATCGTCGCTCCAGTCAAATCCCATTTTCTTCAGAACAGCTTTCAACTGACGGAAGTGGTTGGATTGTTCTTGACCTACAGCATAGATGTTTTTCACAAAGTTGTAAGTCCGCGCACGATACATAGCAGTTGCGATATCGCGCGTGATATAAAGAGTGGCACCGTCTGATTTCTTAATCATAGCCGGTGGAAGGTTGACATCATCAAGCTCAACGATGCTAGCTCCCTTAGATTCTTTCAACAAGCCTTTGTCTTCAAGGATTTGAACCCCTTCATCCATCTTGTCGTTGTAGAAAGCTTCTCCGTTTAAGCTATCAAACTCAACACCGAGGAGTTTGTAGATACGGTTGAATTCCACCAAGCTTTCGTCACGGAACCATTGCCACAATTCAGTGGCTTCTGGATCCCCATCTTCCAATTTTTTGAACCATTTACGTCCTTCTTCATCAAGCTCAGGATCGTTTTCGATTTCAGCGTTGATTCGAACGTAAAGTTTTAGCAATTCATCGATTGGGTTGGCTTCGACAGCTTCCTTGCTACCCCATTTTTTGTAGGCCACCATCAAGAGACCGAACTGTTTACCCCAGTCCCCTAAGTGGTTGATTTTAATCGTGTTGTAGCCCATTTTGCGGAAGATGTTTGAAAGAGCATCCCCAATAACGGTTGAGCGCAAGTGACCAACTGAGAATGGTTTTGCGATATTTGGACTTGAAAGGTCGATGGTAATGTTTTGTCCATGACCTTCGTCTTGTTGACCGTAGTCTGCACCTGCTTCGATGACGGATTTGATTACCTGATCAGAGATCTTAGATTTGTCTAAGAAGAAGTTCACGTAAGGTCCAGTTGCAACGACTTTTTCGAAGGCGCTTTGGTCGATCTTTTCAGCAATATCTGCAGCAATTGCTTGAGGAGCCTTGCGTTCCACTTTTGCAAGTGAGAAGGCTGGAAAAGCAATGTCACCAAGATCAGATGATTTTGGTTGTTCAAGCAAATTTAAAATAGCATCTTGGTCAAGAGAGTCAATCACTTTGGCCAATTCACTAGCAATGAGTTCTTTATTGTTCATATTAGCTCCTTAGTCCTTTTAACTATTATTTTAACACAATTCTGAGCGAATTTTCAATTTTTTTGGTATAATTTAAAGTATATTTATTCAAAAGTGGAGGTCCAATGAAAAAGACAGAACGTCACCTTTTGATTCAACAAATGATTCGAAATGAAAAATTGTCGACTCAAAAAGAGATTCAGGATCGATTAGAAGCAAAAGGAATTGCTGTAACGCAAACTACTCTGTCACGAGATTTGCGCGATCTGGGTCTAGTCAAGGTGAAACGAAAAGACCAGTTGTATTATATTTTGCCAAATGAGCCTGAGGTGGCAGAGATTTATATTATGTTGTCTAGCCATGCCAAGTCTGTCTCACGAGCAGAATTCACCTTGGTCTTGCGGACAGAGCTAGGAGAAGCAGCTCTCTTGGCCAATGGTGTAGATGAAATGTCAGATGAGCGTATTTTGGGAACAGTAGCAGGGGCCAATACCCTCTTGATTGTCTGCCGTGACCAAGAGGCAGCCATTGAAATTCAAAATGAAATTTTAGGGATGATGCAGTAGTCAAGCCCTGTTGGAGAGAAAGAGAGATGTCAAAAGGAGGAAGATAGTGAGCTATCTACTCCTGTTTTCATCTAAGGAGCTTGCGTCAGCAAATGATGCAACAGTAAGGAATAAAGAAGTATGACAGTAGAGAAAATATCCCCTGGAATGCAGCAGTATCTAGATATCAAAAAAGACTATCCGGATGCCTTTTTGCTGTTTCGAATGGGAGATTTTTACGAATTATTTTATGAAGATGCAGTGAATGCAGCTCAAATTTTAGAGATTTCCTTAACCTCACGGAATAAAAATGCAGAGAATCCGATCCCCATGGCGGGTGTTCCCTACCACTCGGCCCAGCAGTACATCGATGTTCTCATCGAACAGGGCTATAAGGTCGCGATTGCAGAACAAATGGAAGACCCCAAAGAAGCCAAGGGGGTCGTTAAGCGTGAAGTCGTACAGGTGATTACACCGGGTACAGTGGTGGATTCGACCAAGCCAGATAGTGAGAATAACTTCCTGGTTGCTTTGGATCGTTCAGGAAATGATTATGGGCTAGCCTATATGGATCTGGTGACAGGGGAGTTTCAGGTGACGACCCTCAATGACTTTAGCATGGTTTGTGGAGAAATCCGCAATTTACGTGCGCGTGAGGTGGTCCTGGGTTATGCCTTGCCAGAACAGGAAGAGCGTGTGTTTATTAGCCAGATGAATCTTTTGCTGTCACATGTAGAGACGGCGCTTGATGATGTTCAACTCTTAGGGGATCAGTTGAGTGAGCTAGAAAAGAAAACAGCTGGGAAACTTCTCCAGTATGTTCACCAGACACAAATGCGGGAATTGAGCCACCTAAAAAAAGCCCATCATTATGAGATTTGCGATTTCTTGCAGATGGACTTTGCGACCAAGGCTAGTCTTGATTTGACAGAGAATGCGCGAACGGGGAAGAAACATGGTAGCTTGTATTGGTATTTGGATGAAACCAAGACGGCCATGGGCGGTCGTTTGTTGCGGTCCTGGATTCAGAAACCCTTGGTCGATTTGAAACGGATTCGAGAGCGCCAGGACATCATTCAGGTCTTTATGGATCATTTCTTTGAACGGAGCGATTTGACCGACAGCCTCAAAGGGGTCTATGACATTGAACGCTTAGCGAGTCGGGTTTCCTTTGGCAAGATCAATCCTAAGGATCTCTTGCAGCTAGGAGATACTCTGGGGCATGTGCCGACGATCAAGTCGATTCTACTGGGGATTGGTGATCCAGTCTTAGATGTCTTGATTGCACGCTTGGATGAACTTCCTGAGTTGCACCGCTTGATTACCTCAGCTATTGCTCCGGAAGCGTCTGCTGTTATTACAGAGGGAAATATCATCCGTACCGGTTTTGACGAGCAATTGGATCAATACCGTGTCGTTCTTCGGGATGGTACTGGTTGGATTGCTGAGATTGAAGCCAAGGAGCGCGAAGCCAGCGGCATTACAGGTCTAAAAATCGATTACAACAAGAAGGACGGCTATTATTTCCATGTCACCAATTCTCAATTGAGTCACGTGCCTGCTCACTTTTTCCGCAAGGCGACCTTGAAAAATTCAGAACGCTTTGGTACGGAGGAATTGGCACGCATCGAAGGAGATATGCTTGAGGCGCGTGACAAGTCTGCTAATTTGGAATATACGATTTTTATGCGGATTCGGGAAGAAGTTGGCAAGTATATCCAGCGTTTGCAACAATTGGCTCAGGCGATTGCGACGGTTGATGTTTTACAAAGTTTAGCCAGCGTCGCTGAGTCACAACAGTTGAATCGTCCCCTCTTTCATGAAGAACGACGAATCACGATCGACAAAGGTCGTCATCCGGTTGTTGAGAAAGTGATGGGAGCCCAGTCCTACATTCCTAATAGCATCTTTATGGATGAAGAACGGGATATTCAGCTGATTACGGGGCCAAATATGAGCGGGAAGTCTACCTATATGCGCCAATTGGCGATCATTGTGATTCTTGCCCAAATTGGTTCCTATGTTCCAGCCCAAAAGGCCGAGTTGCCAATCTTTGATGCGATTTATACCCGGATCGGAGCTGCTGATGACCTGGTATCGGGTCAGTCTACCTTCATGGTGGAAATGATGGAGGCCAATCACGCTATTCGCAAGGCAACGCCCCAGTCCTTGATTTTGTTTGATGAGTTGGGACGGGGAACTGCGACCTATGATGGGATGGCTCTCGCTCAGTCCATCATCGAATACATTCACGATCGCACCGGTGCCAAAACCTTGTTTGCGACCCATTACCATGAGTTGACGGCACTCTCAGAGACTTTGACCCGTTTGGAAAATGTTCATGTTGCGACCTTGGAGCGAGATGGTCAGGTTACCTTCTTGCACAAGATTGAACCTGGCCCAGCGGATAAGTCCTATGGGATTCACGTGGCCAAGATCGCTGGTTTGCCAGAAGAGTTGCTGGAGCGGGCGGATGCGATTTTGACCAAGCTCGAAGGACAAGCCCAGCAAGTACCACTTGCGGATGCAACCCCTAAAAAGGAAGTACCTTCACAGGTTGCTGAACAAATGTCCCTCTTTGAGGAAGAGACAGAAAATACAGTGATCACAGAATTGAAGAATCTGGATCTCTACAATATGACTCCGATGGAAGTCATGATGGCAGTCGCCGAATTGAAAAAGAAATTATAAAAGAAGATCCTCGTGACGGCGAGGATCTTTTATTGAAGACAAAGTCATCTTAGAAACTTTCCTTAGGTGAGTACGGACGTCAGCGAACTTCTTCGAAGTTCCAAGACTAATTATTGAGCCTAAGGTCTCAATAATTCCGAGTGCCTGAAACACAATTGTTTCAGGCACTTTTCTCACAGCGGAAAGTTTCAGTAGATGATTGAACAACTATAACGAGTATATTTTTTATAGAATTTATTAGATTTGTATAAAGGAACAGTTTATCTCCACTTTCAGATCCTCGTAGCACTGAGGATCTTTTTGCTTAGTGGTTAGCAATGCTTTGATTGATTTCTTGGACTTGTTTTTTATAAAAATGATGGGAGACCAACCAGATGATCACGTAAACGAGGGTGAATTCGACAATGAGTGAGAGGTAAAATCCGAGTCGTGCTGGAAACCAGCCGGCCAAGGTAGCTAGGGGAATAAACCCAAGTAACATGAGTAGGTAATGGCTCAGAGTAGCCCGTAAGAGGCTCCAGTCTTTTTGAAAGAGGAGACTTCCGAAGCTAAAGAGGACCCCAATCGCACCCCAAACGAGGGCACAATAGAGCATGACCAGTGAGCCGTGAACATGATGCAAGAACATCCAGCGACCGACTGCAGAGTTGGGACTTAAGGGAAGGTACAACTCAGGTGAGAAGAGGTAGGAAAAGAAGATGGATAAGATGAGCCCGATGAAAATCCCTTTTAGGGCGTCAGAAAAAGATTGTTTTAGCATGATAATTTCTCCTTAATGGCTTTCAAGTAACGACGGGAGGAGTAGGTCAGACTCCCGTTTTTAAGATAGATTTGAACGGATCCTCCACTGGTAAAGTGCAGGTGATCGATGGATTGGGTGTTAATAATTTCAGATTGGGAAATTTTGAGAAAGAAGGTCGGTAAGTCTTCAGATAGCTGATAGAGTGGTCCAGTCAGAATAAATTGATCTGTCATGGTCTCACCAATTACTTGCCGATTTTCAATGTAAAAACGTTGGAATAGCTGGCTTTCGATCAGATAAGCTTCCCCATCCTTTTTGGCACGTAAGCGCCCTTTTTGATCCAATTCTTCCACAAAGTCACGGATTTTCTCTACACGCGCAGACAGTGCAGGTGCTGTGATCATCACCGCTTCTTCTTGGAAGTGGGAATCAATGTGTACTTCAACTTTCATAAGATCGTTTCTCCCTCCTTTGGGTAAAGTCGGTTGGCCTGCTAGCCCGGCTCCTTCTTTACACTACTATTAAACACTTTTTCCAAAGGGAAGACAAGGGGATTTGTCTATGTGGTCATTTTCTTTGCCTATGCGGTTTTTTAGGAAGAAGATGGGGACAGCCTCTATTTTTTAAGAAAGGGAGTCTTGTGGATCTGTGGTATAATAGAGCTACATGTATCGGTGAAAAAATAGGTAAAGGAGCAGACATGTCACAGATTATTGAATTGCCAGAAGTCCTAGCCAATCAGATTGCGGCAGGTGAAGTGATTGAACGACCTGCTAGCGTGGTCAAGGAATTGGTTGAAAACTCGATCGATGCTGGAGCTAGCCAGATCGTTGTTGAAATCGAAGAAGCAGGATTGAAGTCGATTCGGATTACAGACAATGGGGAAGGAATTGCGCACGATGAGGTCGCTTTGGCCCTCCGTCGACATGCGACCAGTAAGATCAAGAGTCAAGCGGATCTCTTTCGTATTCGAACGCTTGGTTTTCGTGGTGAGGCCATGCCATCCATTGCTTCTGTCAGTATTCTAACCCTTCTAACTGCACAAGAAGGAGCTGCCCACGGGACCAAATTGGTCGCAAAGGGTGGCGAAATTGAGGAAGTGGAGCCAGCGACAAGCCCTGTCGGGACCAAGATCACAGTGGAAGATCTCTTTTTTAATACCCCTGCTCGTCTCAAGTATTTAAAGAGCCAGCAGGCAGAGCTATCCCATATCGTGGATATTCTCAATCGCTTGAGCTTGGCCCATCCTGAGATTGCCTTTACCTTGATCAATGATGGAAAAGAAATGACCAAAACAGCGGGGACTGGCAATCTCCGGCAAGCGATTGCGGGTGTCTATGGCCTTGCGTCTGCTAAGAAGATGGTAGCCATTGAAAACCGCGACCTAGATTTTGAAGTGACGGGCTTTGTGTCTTTGCCTGAATTGACTCGTGCCAATCGCAATTACATCAGTCTCTTTATCAACGGCCGCTACATCAAGAATTTCTTGCTCAATCGGGCTATTTTAGACGGTTACGGTAGTAAACTCATGGTGGGCCGCTTCCCACTTGCGATCATTAATATCCAGATCGATCCTTACTTAGCGGATGTCAATGTTCACCCTACTAAGCAAGAGGTTCGTATCTCCAAAGAACGAGAACTAATGGCCTTGATTTCGCAAGCGATTGCGAACGCTTTGAAAGAGCAGGACTTGATTCCAGATGCTCTAGAAAATCTAGCCAAGTCGACCATCCGCCGAACAGAAAAGCCAGTACAGACAACCCTTCCTTTAAAAGAAAACCGACTCTATTATGATCGAGAAAGTCAAGATTTCAAGCTTCGACCAGAGGTGGCAGATCCTCAACGGCCTCTAGCAGATGAGCTAACTGCTGATTCTACAAGCCAAGAAAACCCAGTAGAAAAACCGACAAGCGCGATCAAGTTTGCGGAAAGAAAGACTGCGGTTTATGATGAACTGGATCACCCAGAGTTAGATCTGGCTAGTCTAGACAAGGCCTATGATAAGTTGGATGGGGAAGAACATTCGACCTTCCCAGAGTTAGAATATTTTGGTCAGATGCATGGGACCTATCTCTTTGCCCAAGGCAATGGTGGCCTATATATCATTGACCAGCACGCGGCCCAAGAGCGGGTCAAATACGAAGAATACCGGGAGAGCATCGGGGATGTGGACGGCAGTCAGCAACAACTGCTGGTGCCTTATATCTTTGAGTTCCCTACAGACGATCTGATCCGCCTGCAACAGCGCAAGCACCTTTTAGAAGAAGTGGGCGTCTACTTAGAAGAATACGGAGCTAACCAGTTGATCTTGCGGGAGCATCCGATCTGGATGAAGGAAGAAGAGATCGAGTCGGGCATCTATGAGATGTGTGACATGCTCCTCTTGACCAAGGAAGTGTCCATCAAGAAATACCGGGCTGAGTTGGCCATCATGATGTCTTGCAAACGCTCCATCAAGGCCAACCACACACTGGACGATTACTCGGCACGCGACCTCATCTACCAATTGTCTCAATGTGATAACCCTTATAACTGCCCTCATGGCCGTCCGGTCTTGGTTAACTTCACTAAGTCGGATATGGAAAAGATGTTCCGACGCATTCAGGAAAATCACACCAGTCTGCGGGAATTGGGCAAATATTAATCAAACAATAAAGGAAGATTATGTACGAATACATTAAAGGAATCTTAACAAAAATCACCGCCAAATACATCGTGGTAGAAACAGCTGGAATAGGCTATCTCTTGCATGTGGCCAATCCCTATGCCTACTCTGGCAAAATGAATCAAGAGGTACAAGTCTACCTGCACCAAGTGGTCCGTGAAGATGCCCACCTTCTTTATGGTTTTGCAACCGAAGAAGAGAAACAGCTCTTTTTAAACTTGATCTCAGTCTCTGGGATTGGACCTGTCTCAGCTTTGGCTATCATTGCTGCAGATGACAATGCAGGCCTTGTCCAAGCCATCGAAAGCAAGAACATCACCTACTTGACCAAGTTTCCGAAGATCGGTAAGAAAACAGCCCAACAGATGGTTTTGGACCTAGAAGGTAAGATCAATCTTGATCTAGAAGATGCACCGGCTCAGTCCAAAGCCAAAGTTGCAGAAGAAAACCAAGCCCTTGAAGAAGCCATGGAAGCCATGTTGGCATTGGGCTACAAGGCAACGGAACTCAAGAAAATCAAGAAATTCTTTGAAGGAACTTCTGATACTGCTGAAAACTACATCAAGTCTGCCCTGAAGATGTTGGTCAAATAGGAGGTTCCTATGCCAAAACGTTGTGGCTGGGTCAAAATGACCAATCCGCTCTATGTAGCCTACCACGATGAAGAATGGGGTCGGCCCCTCCATGATGACCAGGCCCTTTTTGAGTTGCTCTGTATGGAGACTTATCAGGCCGGTCTATCTTGGGAAACGGTGCTCAATAAACGTCAAGCTTTCCGTGAGGCTTTTCATAGCTACCACCTTCAAGGTGTTGCAGACATGACGGACGAGGAGCTGGAAGCTTTGTTAGACAATCCAGCCATTATTCGAAATCGAGCGAAGATCTTTGCGACACGGGCCAACGCCCAGGCCTTTTTACAAGTCCAGGCGAAATTCGGCTCTTTTGATGCCTATCTCTGGTCTTTTGTTGAGGGGAAAACCATCAACAATGATGTCCCGGATTACAGTCAAGCACCAGCGAAGACAGCTCTTTCTGAGAAGCTAGCCAAGGACCTCAAAAAGCGTGGTTTTAAGTTCACCGGACCAGTCGCAGTTTTATCCTACCTACAAGCAGCAGGATTGGTTGATGACCATGAGAATGATTGTGAATGGAAAAGTGGAAATAAGTAACTTTAGATGACTAGAACATCAGAGAATATAGAAAAAGAGAGTGGGACAGAAATCGGTAATTCGTTAGAATTCGATTTCGTCGTCCCACCTCCGCACAGTTGAGTAGGGCTGTAAAAGCTGATGAAATCAGCGTAGTAGAGCCCACTCAACCACTGCGTCTTGCTCGACAATCCAAAGATAAATAAGAGGCTAGGACTTTTGTCCCAGCCTCTTATTTGTTATAGTCAAAGCGAATGACTTGCTCCGTTGCATCTACATGGGCGTGGACTCCGAAGGGGACAATTGCTCTTGGAGTTGCATGTCCGACATTCAGATTATAGACAATCGGGATATTGCTATCAATGATATCCAATAGTGCTTCTTTATAGTCGTCATAGAAAGTTTCATCCATAGGTTTTCCGACCAAGAGTCCACTGATGACCGCGAATATGCCCGTGGCCTTTAAAGTCTGCAACATCTTTTTGAAGTCGTCAGGATTAGTCTTTTCTTCGCTAGTTTCTAGCAAGAGGATCTTTCCTTCCCAGTCTGACAAGTCAGGGAAAAGTTTGTATTTTTGGCAGAGGTCCGTGCTGTCTGCGTGTAAAGAGTTGTCAAAAATATCATAGAGAGACTCAAGACAACCACCGAGGATTTCTCCCTCAAACTGAGCATTGCCTTGTAACAAGTCAAAACCTGTATTTGCGTGGCTGACACGAGGTGTTCCCAAGGCTTTGGGACTAAAATCAGTCCGTTCCTCATACCAAACGTTACTAGGGCGAATTTCTGAGATTTTTCCAGTCTCAATCAATTCTTTAAAGTAGTGGCGGCTATATGGCAACATTTCTTTGTCTAACTCACAAATGTCTGCTAAAAAGGATTGCCCGTAAAAAGTCTTGATTCCTAGTTTATGCAACATGAGATGGTTCATAGTCGTATCCGAGAAGCCAAGAAAAATCTTTTGTTTGATGACCTTTTGTAGTTGGTCATTTTCAAAAAGATAAGGTAGCAAGCGATAGGTATCGTTTCCACCGATGGCACATAGGATCATGTCGATACTATCATCAGAAAATGCCTGAATCAAATCCTCTGCACGAGCTTCGGGATGTTCTTTGATAAAGTCTAAGCCTTTTAGTGAATGAGGTAAAAAGATAGGATTGAGTCCGAGGTCTTTGAGTCGTTGGACTCCCAAGTCCACTTCGTGCTTGACAAAGTCCTCTCCGATAATCCCACTAGATAAACTTATAATACCAATAGTAGAAACCATATCTCATCCTCCTAGAAATAAATTGATGCTATTGTATCACAAAAAATGAGGGGAAACAACAAGAATTAGAGCCAGAAGAAGGCTTTTAGATCAAGAAAGAAGTAAAAAAGCAACCGCTCGATATGGTTGCTTCAGAATATAGATAAGCTCTATCAACAATAGAAAATAGCCCTTTAGAAGTTGATTGCCACATAGTTAAAACTCTTGGGAATGTTGATGTAATAGTGTTTCTAAGAATTTTTCACTTTATACTCTAAAAGAAAAAGATTGAAGAAAGTTGTCCAAAATGGACTTTATCTTCAATCTGTTTTTTAAATAATTTAGGAAATTGTGTTAAAATGAAATGAAAATTACGAATAGTATAAGTGGAGGCGTTATGAAAGCAGAGATCATTGCAGTGGGAACCGAAATTCTCACAGGACAGATTGTCAATACCAATGCGCAATTCTTGTCTGAAAAATTAGCTAGTTTAGGGATTGATGTCTATTATCATGTGGCGGTAGGAGACAATGAAGGTCGTCTCTTCTCGACCATTGAGACAGCTTCAAAACGCAGTGATTTGGTGATTTTATGTGGTGGACTTGGGCCAACAGAGGATGATTTGACCAAGCAAACCCTTGCTAAGTTTTTAGGGAAAGAACTGGTTTTTGATCCGACAGCGCTTGCCAAACTCGACACCTTCTTTGCAAGTCGCCCTGATTATGTCCGGACGCCCAATAATGAGCGACAAGCACAATTGATTGCCGGTTCAATCCCCCTTCAAAACCGTACAGGTCTCGCGGTTGGAGGTTTGATTGAAGTCAATGGTGTGACCTATGTCGTTCTACCTGGTCCACCAAGTGAGTTAAAACCCATGGTCAATGAACAATTGGTGCCTCATTTGACAACAGGGGAAGAGCTTTTTTCAAGAGTCTTGCGCTTCTTTGGGATTGGGGAAAGCCAGCTAGTTACGATCCTAGCAGATATCATTGAAAAGCAGAGTGATCCGACGGTTGCCCCTTATGCCAAGACGGGAGAAGTAACCTTGCGTCTATCTACAAAGGCGAAGGATCAAGCCTCAGCGGATGCTAAGCTCGATGTCTTAGAAAAGGAAATCTTATCCCGTCATACTCTGGATCATCAACCCTTGCAAGAGTTGTTTTACGGTTATGGAGATGACAATTCGATGGCCAAGGTTGCCTTTGATCTCTTGAAAGGGACTGGTAAGACCATTACAGCTGCAGAAAGCCTGACGGCTGGCCTGTTCCAAGCGACTTTGGCAGATTTTTCAGGGGCGTCCAGCATCTTCGCGGGTGGTTTTGTCACCTATAGTTTGGAAGAAAAAAGCAAGATGTTGTCTATTCCAGCTCAAGAGTTAGAGCAACATGGAGTGGTGTCTCATTTTACAGCTCAAGCCATGGCTTCACAGGCCCGTAAGTTAACAGGATCCGATTATGGTGTTAGCCTGACCGGAGTTGCGGGGCCAGATAGTCTAGAAGGGCACCCAGCAGGGACCGTCTTTATCGGACTTGCGACTCCAAATGGAGTGGATAGTGTCCAAGTCAATATCGCCGGACGTAGCCGAGCTGATGTCCGCGAAATTGCAGTCCTTCATGCCTTTAATTTGGTGCGCTTGGCTGTATTAAATGGTGAAAATTTGGTATAATGAAGCTTGTGCCAAATGAAGAATAATTCTAAAGATGGATAGGAAATGTGCCTTTCAAAGGACGGAAAACGTCAGTGAGTTGCATGTATTTCCTGTATAGCAAAAACATAGGAGAAAAGAATGGCGAAAAAACAGAAAAAATTAGATGATATCTCTAAGAAATTTGGAGACGAGCGTGAAAAAGCGCTCAACGATGCCCTGAAGTTAATCGAAAAAGACTTTGGTAAAGGATCCATCATGCGTTTGGGTGAACGCGCAGAGCAAAAAGTTCAAGTCATGAGCTCTGGTTCCTTGGCGCTTGATATTGCCTTGGGTGCTGGTGGTTATCCAAAAGGTCGGATCATCGAAATCTATGGTCCAGAATCATCTGGTAAAACAACCGTTGCCCTCCATGCAGTAGCGCAAGCACAGAAAGAAGGAGGCATTGCTGCCTTTATCGATGCCGAGCATGCCTTGGACCCATCTTATGCTGCAGCTCTTGGGGTTAATATTGATGAACTCCTCTTGTCTCAACCAGACTCAGGAGAACAAGGACTTGAAATTGCTGGTAAATTGATTGACTCTGGTGCCGTTGATTTGGTCGTTATCGACTCTGTTGCGGCCTTGGTCCCACGCGCAGAAATCGATGGCGATATCGGGGATAGCCACGTTGGTTTGCAAGCGCGGATGATGAGCCAAGCGATGCGTAAGCTTGGAGCTTCTATTAACAAGACCAAGACCATTGCTATCTTTATCAACCAATTGCGTGAAAAAGTTGGGGTCATGTTTGGGAACCCTGAAACCACACCTGGTGGTCGTGCCCTGAAATTCTACGCTTCTGTCCGTCTAGATGTTCGTGGAAATACTCAAATCAAGGGGACTGGGGACCAAAAAGATACCAACGTTGGTAAGGAAACCAAGATCAAGGTTGTGAAGAACAAGGTAGCTCCACCATTCAAAGAAGCCATGGTTGAAATCATGTACGGGGAAGGAATTTCACGTACAGGTGAATTGGTGAAGATTGCAACAGATTTGGATATCATCCAAAAAGCGGGTGCGTGGTACTCCTATAATGGCGAAAAAATTGGTCAAGGATCTGAAAATGCTAAGAAATTCTTGGCTGACCACCCAGAAATTTTTGACGAAATCGACCACAAGGTTCGGGTTCATTTTGGTTTGATCGAAGAAGACGAAGCAGTGAAAACCCTTGATAAAACTGAAGAAGCAGCTCCTGTCGTAGAAGAAGTAACTCTAGATTTAGATGACGCGATTGAAATTGAAGATTAATTTTTTTCAAAATAGGTCGCTAGACTGATGGTTTTTGTGTTATAATTTAATACGATAGTATTATCGTGTAGCGAAAGGAGTGCATGCATGATTAAAATTTATACAGTGTCAAGTTGCACCAGCTGTAAAAAAGCAAAGACTTGGCTCAACGCTCATCAGCTAACCTATAAAGAACAAAACCTCGGTAAGGAAGGGATCACCAAAGAAGAATTATTGGATATCCTTACAAAGACTGAAAATGGAGTGGCAAGTATTGTCTCTTCAAAAAATCGATACGCTAAAAATCTAGGAGTGGACATTGAAGACTTGAGTGTCAATGAAGTCATTGACATCATCATGGAAACACCTCGTATTCTTAAAAGTCCGATCTTGGTAGATGACAAACGTCTCCAAGTGGGCTACAAAGAAGACGATATTCGTGCCTTCTTGCCACGATCAGTTCGAAATGTAGAAAATGCAGAAGCGCGGATGCGTGCAGCTCTTTAAAGTGATTGAAAATCAGAAACAATTTGTTTCTGATTTTTTCTTGTTAAAAATCGGAATGAAAAGCAGTTTACTGCACCATTTTACGAAATCTATGATACAATATTTTAGAAAACAATAACTAGTAAGGAATGGAAAATGAAAAGGAAAATCTTCTTATTGGGTGCACTTGCCTTGTGTTTGACAGGATGTGGTCAAAAAAAGCAAGTGAAAACGCCAACCTCAAGTGAGCAAAAGGCAATCCAAGCAAAAGCAGAACAGCTACAAAAGGATAATAAGAGTATCTTACAAAAAGCTGAAGAAAATAAGGTCATCACTAGAACCTTTGTTTTTCCAAAAGATGACAAGGGGACACAACAGACGCAAATCGTCACCTATGTGGGGAATACCTTTAAAAAGTTGGAGACCATCAATGTGACGGCAACCGATGAGGAGTTGAAAAAAGGGATCCAACAGGTTGGAGTCGAGGAAGCACAAAAGCAATTGAGAGAATCCTTTAACAAGGACGATGCCTTTAAGGAAGCTTTGACAGTGCCAGGTTTCACAGCTGATTTGACCTTGGAAAACGAGAATGAATACAAGGTAACCATCACCTATGATTTTGAAGCAATGGATGTGAAGAAGGCTGAAGGCATGACCTACTTCAAAAACAATCACTTACCAGAGTTGTTGAAGCTGACACCGAGTCAATTTGCGGACAATCTCATCAATGCTGGAGCAAGTGAGCAAAAATAAAAAAACAGTTTAACTGAAATAGCTCAAAAATGCTTGAAAAAGCTGTAAAATCAAGGGCTTGACCGTTGTGGAAAACTCTTGATTATGGTATAATAGTAATATTCTAAGGAAAGAGGGTGTTCTTGTGGGATTTACAGATGAAACAGTACGTTTTAATCTTGATGATTCAAATCGTAAGGAAATTAGCGAGACCTTGAAAGATGTTTACTTGTCACTGGATGAAAAAGGCTACAATCCAATTAATCAAATCGTAGGATACGTACTCAGTGGTGATCCTGCCTATGTACCTCGTTATAATAATGCACGGAACCAAATTCGTAAATATGAACGAGACGAGATCGTGGAAGAATTGGTACGTTATTATTTGAAAGGGCAAGGAATAGACCTCTAATGAGAATTATGGGATTGGATGTTGGCTCAAAGACTGTCGGGGTTGCTGTGAGTGATCCTCTCGGTTTTACAGCTCAGGGTCTTGAAATCATCCAAATCGATGAAGACAAAAAAGAATTCGGTTTGGAGCGCTTAGCCGAATTAGTAGCTCAATACAAGGTGGACCGTTTTGTTGTGGGCTTGCCGAAAAACATGAACAATACCAGCGGACCACGTGTGGAAGCCAGTCAGGCTTACGGCACGATGATTGCTGATAAGTTTGGGTTGCCAGTCGACTACCAAGACGAACGGTTGACGACAGTTGCTGCAGAGCGGATGTTGATCGAGCAAGCAGATATTAGCCGTAGCAAACGCAAAAAAGTTATTGATAAGCTAGCGGCACAGCTCATTTTACAAAATTATTTAGATCGTAATTTTTAGAAAGAAAACGAGGAAGAATAGTATGGCACATGATCATAACCACGACCATGAAGAACGTGAATTAATCACATTGGTGGATGAACAAGGAAATGAAACCTTGTTTGAAATTCTTTTGACCATCGATGGCAAAGAAGAGTTTGGAAAGAACTATGTCCTTTTGATCCCTGCAAATGCAGAAGAAGATGAAAACGGCGAAGTTGAAATCCAAGCTTATTCATTTACAGAAAACGAAGACGGAACAGAAGGCGACCTTCAACCAATCCCAGAAGACTCAGATGCAGAATGGGATATGATCGAAGAAGTCTTCAACAGCTTTATGGAGGAGTGATACAGTCTGGGAGACTGTATCACCTCAACTCCTAGAAACTAGAAAGAGTTGAAACATCCAGTGGATGTTTTTAGCCTTGCGCTAGAAATGAAGACCGCAAGTAAGTCCGGTGGATGTTTTTAGCCCTGCTTTAAGAAGCAAGAAAAAGCAGGAAGTCCGATGGACTTGCTGTAAAAATGAGAACGAAATAACTACAAAGGAAAGGAGCGCAAACGTCAGAAGAGGTTTTGTCGCTTTTTTCTTTTAGGAGGAAGATGTGAATAAGATTGAGCAATGGATGAATAGTCGGATCGGTCTGAATTTTCGATCGGGACTGGATCGTATGGAGAAGGCAGTGAGCCTTTTAGGAAGGCCGGATAAGGCTTATCCGATCCTTCATGTGACAGGAACCAATGGGAAGGGATCCACAATCGCCTTTCTGCGTCAATTGTTGATGGCTCATGGGAAGAAGGTTGGGACCTTTACTTCTCCTCATATGATCAGTATCCATGATCGGATTTGTATTGGGGATCAGCCGATTTCAGATGAAGATTTTACTCGGATTGGCCAAGAAGTCCAACAAATGGAGCAGACCTTGCTTCAAACCCAGGACCAACTCTCTTATTTTGAGATTATCTGCCTCATGGCCCTCTTGTATTTTAAGGAACAAGCTGTGGACGTGGTCTTATTGGAAGTTGGTATCGGTGGGCTTCTAGATACCACCAACGTAGTGACGGGAGAGATCGCAGTGATCACTTCGGTTGGCCTGGATCACCAGGAAACACTGGGAGGGACGATTGCAGAAATCGCCCAGCAAAAGGCAGGAATCTTTAAGAAGGGCAAGAAGGCTGTTGTGGGCCCTTTGCCTGCTGAGGCTACAGCTGTTTGTCAAGACAGAGCCGAGCAATTGGATGTGGATCTCTACGCCTTCCAGAACGATTTTGGCTTAGAGCAGGATCGTTTTTGGAATGAAAACGTGGAACTTGTCTTGCCGTCTCTGGGTTTGAAGGGTGATTACCAACGGGAAAATGCTGCAGTAGCTTTGGAGGCCTTTTTCCTCTATATGGAGGGCCTAGATCAAGAAGTGGATATGGAGCAGGTCAAACACGCCTTGCAAGAGACAAGGTGGCCGGGCCGTCTAGAGTTGTTTGGTGACCAGGTGTATCTGGATGGCGCTCATAATCCTCATGCTATGTTGCGCTTGATCGAGTTTGCCAATAGCTTAGCAGGAAAGCGCGTGAAGATTTTATTTGGAGCCCTCAAGCGAAAAGATTATAGCGGGATGCTCCAAACGCTTCAAGCGGGATTGCCAGAAGCTGAATTGATTTTGACAACCTTCCATTACGGGGAAGTGGTGGCACAAGGTGACCGACAAGACTTGCCCTATGTAGCTGACTACAAGGCCTATATCAAAGAGTTTATGGATCAGAGTCCTTCAGATGAGGTTTTATTTGTGACAGGTTCCTTGTATTTTATTGCAGAAGTAAGGGCATTTTTATTAGAGGGGTAAACAATTGACCTAAAGACTTTCTTGGCGTATACTGGTGGTAGATAGTATACGGTTATGGCGAAAGGAGCCGATCTTAATGAAAAAAATCATGTCTATACTGACCTTGGCAGTAGCCCTTTTCCTGACTGCTTGTAGCCAGCAAGAACAAACGCCAAAAGCCTCAAGTAGCGCTAGCTCACATTCATCTGAGACAGTGGCTTCGACCAGTGAAAAGTCAGAGCAAGGGGTGTCCATAGATGGCAGTTATCGTGGACAGGACGAGGAAAATACGATCCTCTTGGTGGTGACGGGTCGAAAAGGCACGTTTACGGTGCAAGATGCTGATGGAGAAGAAGAGACCAAAGAGGTCAGTATTGATCCGGTCAATCAATCCATGCGTATCGGGGATGAACCCTATCGCTATCGGATCGAAGGGAATCAGTTGTCGCTAGAAGATCTGGAGCAAGCAGAGGATGATCAAGGGATTATCGTTTTAACCAAGCAATAAGGGACGAAACAAGAGAGAGTGGGACAGAAATCGGTAATTCGTTAGAATTCGATTTCGTCGTCCCACCTCCGCACAGTTGAGTAGGGCTGTAAAAGCTGATGAAATCAGCGTAGTAGAGCCCACTCAACCACTGCGTC